>JAGVJJ010000056.1 GCA_020051175.1 Bacteroidia bacterium
GCACCCAGTACAAAATCTTTTTTTGCTGAGGTGACAATAATCCCTTTAACAGTTGTGTCTGCAATAGCAGCACTGATGTTTTGTTCTAAAGCTGAAAGAAATTCAGTATCAATAACATTTACGGATGAATTGCTTTTATCAAAGCTAAGGATTGCAATTCCGTCTGAGTCGGTTGTGTAGTGTATCATTGGTTGTGGGGCCTCACCCCTTAATCCCCTCTCCAAAGGAGAGGGGGTAGGGAGTGTGGTTGTTGTTTTATAGGGTTATCAATTTTTTCTATTATTAAATAACAATTGGGGCAACACCCCTCTCCTTTGGAGAGGGATAAAGGGTGAGGCTTTTTTAAACCCTCTCAATAATTGTTGCAATGCCCATACCGCCACCAATACAAAGTGTAGCAAGGCCGGTTTGTTTACCTGTTCTTTCCAGCTCATCAACCAGTGTTCCGATAAGCATGGCTCCTGTAGCGCCTAATGGGTGCCCCATAGCAATGGCGCCTCCGTTTACGTTTACTTTATCGGCAGGGACATCCAATTCCTGCATAAAACGCATCGGAACTACAGCAAAGGCTTCATTTACTTCAAACAAGTCGATATCCGATACTTTCATTTTGGCCTTTTTTAATGCTTTTAACGAAGCGGGGGCCGGTGCGGTAAGCATGATGGTGGGTTCAGCTCCTACGATTGCAAACGAACGTATTTTAGCACGCGGTTTCATGTTCAGCTTTTTACCGATGGATTTGCTGCCAATCAGCACAAGCGAAGCTCCATCCACAATACCGGATGAATTACCTGCATGGTGAGGGTGGAGCAAAGTTTCTACTTCAGGATAGCTTTGTATAGCAACGGAATCAAACCCGGCCATTGCCCCCATCATTTCAAATGCAGGCTTAAGTGTGGCTAGCTTCTGAATGCTTGAATCGCCACGTACTGTTTCATCCCTGTCAAGAATGGTGATGCCGTTAATGTCTTTTACAGGAATGATGGACCTTTTGAAGCGTCCTTCTTCCCAGGCTTTCGCAGCACGCCTGTGCGACTCCACTGCGTAGGCATCCAGCTGATCGCGTGTAAAGCCGTATTTGGTGGCAATTAAATCAGCGGAAATTCCCTGTGGAACAATGTTATAATTCATCACCATATTCGGGTCGGAGAACAATGCGAAACCGTCAGAACCCATTGCCACGCGCGACATGGATTCAACACCTCCTGCAACAATCAGGTCTGTAAGGCCCGACATGATGTAAGCAGATGCCTGATTGATAGCTTCAAGGCCGGAACCACAGTATCTGTTTAAAGAAACACCGGCTGTATTATTGCTGTACCCGGCTGCAATGGCAGCTGTTTTTGCAATATCAGATCCCTGTTCAGCTACCTGTGTCACACAACCGATAATGGAATCTTCCACATAAGAGGTATCCAGGTTATTGCGTTCACGGATTGCTTTAAAAGTTGTTGTAAGCAGCTTTAATGCCGGTACTTCATGCAAAGCACCGTCTTTTTTACCCTTTCCGCGAGGGGTACGTACTGCGTCATAAATAAAAGCTTCAGCCATTTTTTTATAAGTTAAAAAGTAATTAAGTCAAAAGTCAGTTGTTCTTTCTTAAGCTATCTAAAATAGGAAATTTTTTTTAATAAGAGTATTCTTGAGAGGGTTTTTATCTGGTTGTTTAATTGAGTTATGAAAAAACAGAACCCAGGAGTGGACTCTTAATTTTTAATAAAATCAAATTTTGCCGACTCGTATTTATTTTCAGCCAATATTTTTTTCATATTGGTAAGGCTTTCATAAGGGCCTTCAACCGCGAACATATTGATGATCCAGGCTGGTACAGAACCGCCCGGATCCACATTGAGCTGGTATTCCGCTTCCACTTTGCCATCGCTTTTAGGAGTGAACGTCCAGGATGCTCTGAATTTCGGTACTCTCACTACTCCGCTCAGTTCAGGCATAATATCCGGTACATTTACAGACGAAACGGTTACAACTTTTGTTGTGCTGTCCTGCGTGAATTTAAAGCGTAGAACACCATCTCTGTTCGAAGCCGGCCAGGGCACCATTGTTTCCATGTAATAATACAGTTCGCTGTTGCTCACTTTCCGGATAAGCTTGGATTCCTTGCAGCGGTATATCCATTTTTTGTGTGATGAAATATCCGTGAGCAAAGCCACCAGGCTGGAAAGGGTGGCATTAAAACTGGTCGTTGTTTTTATTTCCTTAAAGTCAGAACCGGGAATATCTTTGGTATACACCTTAATACCGTTTTCGTCTTTTTTTAGTTCCCAGTTGTTTTGAGCTTGTACAAAGGAAACTGGAAGCAACAGCAAGAAAGCAAATGCCAAAAGGTGAATACCTGTTTTAAAAACGAAGAAGTTAGCCATAAACCTTGTTGTTTATTTGCCCGACATTATCTTCTGGTACTTATTGCTGTTGGTAGGATCAATCTCATTGAGGAGGTTCATGATTTTCGCCTTTTCGTCAGGGAACGCACCGGAATAAATATTAATAATTTCATCTGATTTGGCATTGAAAAATACCTGCAAACTATATGACAAAGGTTTGATCTGGTGTATTTTTTTTAAATTCTGGAGTGCATCAAAAATGTTATTGCGTGCAGTTTCTTTATTATCCACCATCAAATCCATGCCCTGGCGGTGGTATTTATACATGCATTCACGAAGTGGAACAAAGGTAGCGTCCAGCATATTGTTAATAAGCCAGTAACGATTTTTGTTTCCGTCAAAGGCTTTCCAGCCAAGATCGCTGGAGCTTTGTGCATTGTTAACAATTGCAAGCGCCCTTTGCAGGTAATAAGTGCCACCGTCCGGTGCAAAAGAGTCATAATCCAATCCCACAATCATATATGCATAAAATGCCAGTACTGATGTAAGGTTGGAAAGATGAAGGTTCTCAGAGTATTCGAGTGTTTGGTTTTCCTGGTATTTGAACTGGAAATCATTATCATTATTGTTCAGCAACACAGAATTGTAGGATGATTTAAAAACCGGTCTGCGTACCTGTACCTGAATAGTTGCTTTAAACTCATCGGTTGAGATACGCTCCGAAACATTGATTAGCATGCTGCAATCAATCCTTTCGTTGTTTTTAAAAGTTTCGTTGGTCCATTTCCTGTTGTTCATAAATTCGAAAATGGCTGTCTGCAGGTTGTCAAATACACTCTTATCGGTACCCTGAATGGTAGGGGAAACCACCTGTACCTTGCAGTTCAGTTCCTGTGCGTGGATAATACCCGAAACCAGAATAAAAAAGGCAATAAGAATGCTTTTCTCCAGAACAGGGAGGGTATATAAAGTATAAACTTTACTATTATTTCTCATTTCTTCGCTGTTGCCTTCTTTATGATTTCAACAATGTCTTGGGCTGCTTCGGCCTTGCTCTTCAACTCAAATTTTGTCAATTTATTGTATTTGTCAATAATTGTAATTTTATTGGTATCGGTTTTAAAGCCTGCACCTTTATCATTCAGTGAATTCAATACAATCAAATCGAGGTTTTTCTTTTTTATTTTGGCTTTCGCGTTTTCAGTTTCATTTTCGGTTTCCAGTGCAAAGCCTACCAGTAACTGGCTGGGCTTTTTCAGTTTGCCGAGTTCCTGTAATGTATCTTTTGTTGGCACAAGCTCTATGTTTTTAGAACCGTTTGCTTTCTTTATTTTCTGGTCAGCTACTTTTGCAGGTTTATAATCAGCTACAGCTGCCGACAGTACAGCTATGTGAGCAGTTTTAAAAGCTTTTACTGAAGCATTGTACAATTCTTCAGCAGAAACTACATCTATCCGCTGAATATTCGGGTGTTTAACAGAAAGGTTATTCGGGCCGCAAACCAATGTTACAATTGCACCTTGTGAAGCGAATGTCTCCGCAATAGCAAACCCCATCTTTCCAGATGAGTGGTTTCCTATAAACCTTACAGGATCAATGGCTTCATAGGTTGGGCCAGCAGTCACCAGCACCTTTTTACCACTAAGTGGAAAGGAAGCAGATAATGTTTTTTTAAGTGATTCAACAATCTCTTCCGGTTCCGCCATTCGGCCTTCACCGTATAATCCGCTGGCCAGCTCTCCTGTGCCCGGATGTATGATCAAATTTCCAAAGGATTGGATGCGCTTTAAATTCCCGGTTGTGGCCGGATGTTTAAGCATGTCCAGATCCATTGCAGGTGCTACAAACACTTTGCAGCGTGCGGAAAGGTAAGTTGCCTGCAGCAGGTTGTCGCAAATGCCGTTGGCCATTTTTGCAAGTGTGTTGGCAGAGGCCGGTGCGATTACAAGTGCATCTGCCCAGAGGCCCAGTTCCACATGGTTGTTCCATTCACCGGTTTTATCTTTTGCAAAATCGGTTAAAACCGGGTTTTTAGAAAGTGTGGAGAGGGTAAGCGGGGTAATAAAATCATGTGCTGCAGGAGTCATGATCACCTTTACATTTGCTCCTGCTTTTACAAGCAAACGCACTAAAAATGCCGATTTATAGGCTGCAATACTGGCAGAAACGCCAACAATGATATTTTTACCTTTTAGCATTTATTAAAAAAATTGGCAGTTGGCAATTTGCAGTTTGCAATATTTTGCAAACTGCGAACTGTCAAACTGCCAACTGCTTACCTGATTTAATTATTTGTTTTCTGTTGTTTCAGCGTTTGGATTACGATAGTAGATTTTATCATCGAAAAACTCCTGGATCGCAATCAGAGAAGGTTTTGGCAAGCGCTCATAAAATTTTGAAATCTCGATTTGTTCGCGGTTTTCAAAAATCTCTTCCAGGTTATCAGTGCTGGATGCAAATTCCGCCAGTTTGTTGGTCAACTCTTCTTTTATTTCAGAACTGATTTGGTTCGCGCGTTTTGAAATAATAGCGATGCTCTCATAAAGGTTACCGGTTTTACCATCAAAATCTCTTAAATCGCGAGTTGTTGTAGTTAAATCAGCTGTCGTTTTTTTGTAGTCCATTGTTACTTATGATATTTGGTTTATTATAATTTTTCTAAATTTTTCAATGCGCTGGTATATACCATTTCCGCCTCTTTTAAATACTGCCCGTTCGGGAAAGCATCAACGTATTTGATGTAAGCATCTGCAGCAGCTTTAAAACGTTCCTGCTTTTTAGTATCAATACTGTTTAAAGCAAGCAGGTAATACGATTTAATAATCAGGTAATTGATTTGCTCCCTCTGCTTGGCATCCGGGAAATCTTTCAAATGAGTATTAAAAGAAGCTACTGCCGCTTTGTAATCCATCATGTTGTAATACAATATGGCATTCTCGTACGATTTACGCTCCAGTTTAGCCCTTAGCTTATCAAGTATTTTGTTGCATTCCGGTATCCTTGTGCTTTTCGGGTACTGGGTTGTAAAACGCTGAAACTCTTTAATTGCAAGCTTTGTATCTGTCTGATCCAGTGAATATTCCGGAGAGCTCAGATAATAGCAATATGCATTCATATAAGCACACTCTTCAGCATGAACACTGTTCGGAAACTGCCTTACCAGGCTGCGAAAATGATACCCGGCAATAATGTAATCGTCCAGGTTAAATTCACAATATGCGTAATAGTAAAGTACTTCCTCACCTTTTTCCGTACCGCGGAAAACGCCCGACAACTCCTCAAAAAGTGCCAGGGCACGCGTATAATCCTCTTTTTTAAAATACTTAACAGCCGCTTCGTACTTGGCATCCATATCACCGCTTTTCAGCAGCTTATTGTACTTGCCTATGGTAATGCTTTTGCCTTTCTTTTTTTCCTTATCGGTTGAATCATAGATCTTTTTTTCACTGTTACATGAAAAAATGCCCATAAGGATAAAAGCAATTAAAGCTATATTAAACTGTTTTTTTAGCATAAATGAGTGCAAAGATACATTTTTTACCTGAGATATGTTCATTATTCGTTTTTTTATTGATTTTAAGACAGTTAATAATGAGAAATAGCTTACTTTTGCGCCATAATTTCAGCACTATAACGATAATATGAAAGATTTATTTGAAAAGATCAAAGCAAATCGTGGTCCGATAGGAATGCACGCAAAAGAGTCACATGGTTATTTTACTTTTCCTAAACTGGAAGGGGATATTGCACCACGCATGGTTTTTCGTGGAAGGGAACGTTTAAACTGGAGTTTGAATAACTATTTAGGGTTGGCAAACCACCCGGAAGTCCGCAAAGCGGATGCCGATGCTGCTGCCAATTACGGTTTTGCCATGCCGATGGGTGCCCGCATGATGAGCGGTAACTCCGACCTGCACGAGCAGCTTGAAAAAGAACTTTCTGCTTTTGTTCAGAAAGAAAGTACCATACTGTGTAATTTCGGTTATCAGGCAATGGTTTCGGCTATTGATTGCCTTGTTGACCGCCATGATGTTATCGTTTATGATGCTGAATCACATGCCTGCATCCTGGATGGGGTGCGTTTGCACATGGGAAAACGTTATGTTTTCAAGCACAATGATATTGAAGATTGTGAAAAGCAATTGCAGCGCGCTACCAAGCTGGCCGAAGAGCAAAATGGCTCTATCCTTGTTATTACCGAAGGAGTATTTGGTATGCGTGGCGACCAGGGCAAACTGAAAGAGATTGTTGATTTAAAGAAAAAATACCAGTTCCGCTTGTTTGTTGACGATGCTCATGGTATCGGTACAATGGGAACCAATGGTGGCGGAACAGGGGTGGAGCAAGGCTGCCAGGATGGGATTGATATCTATTTCGGAACATTTGCCAAATCTTTTGCTCTTATCGGTGGGTTTATTTCCAGCGATGAGCAGATTGTTGAATACCTGCGCTACAATATGCGTTCGCAGATATTTGCCAAATCATTGCCATTGCCTTTAGTAGTTGGAGCTTTGAAACGTATTGAGCTGATGCGTAAACACCCGGAATATAAAGACAAACTTTGGGAGATTACCAACGCTTTACAAAGCGGACTAAAAAAAGCCGGCTTTGATATTGGGGTTACCAACTCACCTGTTACGCCTGTGTATATGAACGGTTCTATCCCGGAAGCTACCAACCTTATCCTTGATTTGCGTGAAAATTTCAATATTTTCTGCTCCATGGTGGTATATCCGGTAGTTCCGAAAGGAATGATCATTTTACGACTTATCCCTACTGCTGTTCATACACTGGACGATGTAAATTATACTATTGAATCCTTCTCTAAAATTGTTGGTAAATTGAAATCCGGACAGTACATGTCGGACAAAATTGCTGCGTTTTAAAGAGCAATTTTTAATACTTTAGTAGATTAATCGTCATTGCAAGGCCGCTTTTTGCGACTCAGGCAATGGCGATTTTTCATTTAAGATACAAGCAAATATGAGTTCTAAAACAATCCTTGTCCCTCTTCCTTCTTATGGCTTCGATCCAACGGAAGCTGCCATACCCTGGAAAGCACTAACGGAAAACGGTCATAAGATTGTATTTGCAAGTCCTGATGGACGAAAGCCCGGAGCAGATTCAATTATGCTTACAGGAAAAGGGCTTGGTTTGTGGAAGCCCGTTTTGCAGGCTCGTAAGGATGCTGTGGAGGCTTATTCCGGAATGGCGCAATGTGAAGCTTTTTGCAAACCACTTCGTTATGCAGAGATTTCAGAACACAATTTTGATGCACTTCTATTGCCCGGAGGACATGATAAGGGAGTGAAAGAATATCTGGAATCAGCGGTTTTGCAGCAGACTGTTGTTAATTTTTTTAATGCAGACAGGGTGGTAGCCGCTATCTGTCATGGTGTGGTACTGGTTGCACGAAGTATTGATCCCATTACAAAACGGTCGGTATTGTACAATTATAAAACTACTGCCCTTCTTGCTTCACAGGAGCTAACAGCGTTTAACATGACGCGCCTGTGGTTGAATGACTATTATCTCACCTATCCCGGAATAACAGTTGAACAGGAAGTGAAAGAAGCATTGACAAACCATTCGAATTTTTTGAAAGGCCCAACACCTATGCAGAGGGACGATTTGAAGCACCTTAACAGAGGGTTTATTGTAAAGGACCGCAATTACTTATCTGCACGCTGGCCGGGGGATGCTTATAGCTTTTCATCGGAATTGGTTAAAATGTTGGAATAGATTTAATATTCTCCAGTGAATAGGGCATCCCGCATTTCTCGACCAGCCCGAAATGGCCCACGCGCTGTCATTTCGGGCTGGTCGTAAACGTGTGTTAGGCTATCCGTTGTTAAATTTGAATATATTTTAGGCAGCCTCTTAATCCTTTTCCCATTTTCGTGTTGTTCTCCCTTCTTGTTTAATAATCTTGTAGCTCCTGGTTTCTGCTAACCGGAACAATCTTTTACGCAGCTTTTTGGGATAAAATGTTGTGAGGATATAATAAAAATTGCTTCTACTTTTTAAAATTCCGGTTTGAGCCAAAATATCATGTGTGGCCGATGCACAGCGCATTCCAAAGAATGCATAGTCATAGGGTGATTTATTGGTATAGTTTTCTAAAACTTGTTTAACCCTGTCATATTGTTCCTCTGTTAATGGAATCCATACTGAGGCATATTTCCAGCCTCCCATGTATGCAGGTTTCCCTTCGCTGTTTTTTGTATCAAAAGAGCTTCGTGGCTTTTTTTTGTGTGCGAACAGATGGAACGAGCCGTTGGATGGGCCAAAGCCATAGTCAACATTGTCAAGTTCTATGGAAACATGTCCTCCGTGTTTGCCGCCAAAGTGTTTTGTTTCCGTGCTTTTGAATTGTTTCAGAGGGCGCGAGCCATACAAAAAGTGGACTTTGATAAATAAAGAGTCATTTTGTGCTGGTGCAGCAAATGAAACAAAAATTAATATGTAAGCGAGGTATTTCAAAACAATCCAAAAGTCATATTTCAAATGTACTGATAAAGAACATCTTTTTAATCATTTATAAAAGTTTAACAGGTAAGTGGTTTCGACTGTAAAATATACCACACAGCATTTGAAGTCTGTGGCGCTTATTTCCTTTTCTGCCCTTTATTTTCGCAGCTTTTATAGGTATATCCTTTGTATTGTTTCCAATAGAAGAGTAATAGTGATTTTAATAATAATTTAATACAGAAAACAATGTTAGCAATGAATTATAGAGGCCCGTTCAGGGTGAGGGCCGATGAAAAACCATATCCAAAAATTGAGCATCCGGAAGATGCTATTGTACGTGTAACACGTTCCTGCATTTGCGGGTCCGATCTTCATATTTATCACGGTATGGTACCGGATACACGTGTTGGTACTACTTTCGGACATGAGTTTATTGGGGTAGTAGAAGAAATCGGATCAGAAGTCCACAAATTAAAAGTAGGTGATCATGTGATTGTTCCCTTTAATATCAGCTGCGGAAAGTGTGCTTTCTGTAAGCAGGAACTGTACGGTAACTGTCATGAGTCAAATTCTGAAGCAACTGCAGTAGGAGGTATATATGGCTATTCACATACTGCAGGAGGCTATGATGGCGGACAGGCAGAGTATGTACGTGTGCCTTATGCCAATGTGGGTCCAACCATTATTCCTCCGGGTATGGACCTGGATGATGCGGTATTACTGACAGACGTGGTGCCTACAGGTTACCAGGCCGCAGAAATGGGAGGTATCAAAACCGGTGATACAGTGGTTGTATTTGGTGCAGGGCCAATTGGTATTATGGCAGCTAAATGTTGCTGGTTGTTTGGAGCAGGTCGCGTAATTATTATCGACAATGTGGAGTACCGCCTGGAGTTTGCCAAAAACTATTCCCAATGTGAAGCCTACAATTTTGATGAAATGGGAGATCCCGTGCAGTTTTTAAAAGAAGCTACCGACTGGCTTGGTGCAGACGTATGTATAGATGCTGTGGGTTGTGAAGCAAGTGGAAATGCCATGCAAACCATTACCGGCAGAAAGGCGATGGTTCAGGCGGGTTCCGCTACTGCACTGCATTGGGCCATCAACTCCGTTAAAAAGGGTGGTATAGTTTCCATTGTAGGTGTTTATGGCCCGACAGATAATCTTGTTCCTATAGGGAACGTGGTGAACAAAGGGATTACTGTCCGCGCCAACCAGGCATCTGTAAAACGTTTGCTGCCAAGGCTTATTGAGCACGTTCAGGCTGGCAGACTGAACCCGAAAGGGCTTATCACGCATCGTATTCCTTTGGAAGATGTTGCCGATGCCTACCGGATCTTTTCCGATAAGCTTGACAATTGTATTAAAACAGTTCTTATTCCACCAACCGCGAAAGCACAATTCTCATAAATCATGAAAACCGTAAATAAAAATTTCGAACATATAAAAGGATGGGGTATTGATAATGTTCCCGATGATGAACCCAATTACCCGATGAAGCACAATACCGGTGCTGACCATAACCGTATACACTGGAACAGGCCTGAATTGCAGGAAGAAACAGTGGAGATATTAAAATCTACCGAACGGCCCGGTAATTCTGCAGTATTCGGCACTGTTGCCCCGCCAAAAGGCTTAAGTGGGATATTACGCAGATACGCTTACAAACACAGCGAAAATAAATACCGTCACTGGTTGCCTTTACTGCTGGCCGACAGGATAGATGTGCTGGAAGGTACGTTGAGCGACCTTATGAAGGGCAGGGTTCCAAACCCCATTGCTGAGCGCGGCTGGGGGGCAATCTGGAAACACAAGCCTTCGCTGCTGGTACGTAAAATCCTTGTACGATTGTCTGTTTTTGCAGCAATAGGAACATTTTTCGTTTATAAAGCGAAAAAGAGCAATTCTTAAAAAAATATAAAATTGTATTAATGCCGGATTGGGCTCTTGCAGATCCCGATCTGGCATTTTTATTTTTGTACCCCGGAAGGAGTATTAAAAAATTGAAACATAATCGTAATATAAATTCAATATGCTGCTGAATAAACACATACCGCTGCGTTTTATTTTTAATAAAGTAAAGTATGAAGTGCTTTATGTATTGATTGTTTCCGTTGTGGTTCTTTACCTTACGGAAAAGTACAATGAATTTCTGCCGGATATGCCTTTAACAATTCCAACGTTTATTGGTACGGCTATATCCATTTTACTGTCTTTTAAGTTGAACCAATCCTATGACCGCTGGTGGGAGGCCCGTAAGGTGTGGGGAAGTATTGTGAATGATTCCAGGAGTCTTGTCATTCAATTGAAAACTTTTGCCGCAAAGGCCGATAAGGAAGCCATTAAAAAAATTGCTTATCGCCAGATTGCATGGTGTTATTGTCTCGGGCAAACATTACGGGGAAAGGATGCTATGGAAAATCTTGATAAATATCTTTCAGAACCAGAGCTGGTAGCTGTAAAGCAGCACAATAATAAACCCCTGGCACTTTTGTATTTACATGGACATGAGATTTCAAAATTTAAGGAGAAAGAACTGATTGATCCATATTCTCATGTACAGCTTGATAATACACTTGTAAGGTTATGCGATTCCCAAGGTAAATGTGAACGCATCAAGGGTACAGTATTTCCGGTTACATACCGTTTGTTCCTGCATTTTATAATTTATCTGTTTGTGATCACGCTCGCTATTTCCTTAAAAGATGTGGCAGGGTATTTCGAAATGCCCCTGTTGGTGGTTATTTCAGCTTCGTTCTTCCTGCTGGAACGTTCTGCCACCCACATGCAGGATCCTTTTGAAGATCGTCCAACGGATACCGCGGTAACTGCTATTGCGCGAACAATAGAAATCAATATTCGGCAATTGTTGAATGAAACGGATGTTCCTGAACCTTATCCTGCAAACGATTTTTATTTGTTATAAATTTATTGTGCAGGTGGTACAATTAAAGGGCTCCAATTCCAACCGGCCTGGATAAATATATATCCGCCTATGAATGGGCTTTCAGGGTTTAAATTGGCATTCAGGAGAACTCCTATACCGTTGTTTCTATAATTGAAAGTTCCTTTGATTGCAAGTTCTATACCAGCTGTGGTAATGATTGTACTATTGTAGGTAGTGCTGATAAGGCCATTTTTTAGAATATCGGTTCTTTTTAACATTTCAACGCGCCCCACTCCGGCTGTAAGGCTAATGGAAGTATGTTTTTTACTTCTCCTTACTCCAAAATAAATTACATCTGATTGATTGTATTCCCTAGGAGTAATCAGGTACCCTGTTTTTTTATGATAAAAATGATGGCTTCCGAAAGCATAATAATCGTACCCTACTTCAACTCCTGCATAACTTAGTCCTGATGACAGGGAAGGGCCTGCCCATACAGCAACTCCTCTCTGGTAATGATTTGAAAGTAAACGCTTTTTAGGTAAACTATCCGTTTGTGATAAAGCAATAAACGTTTGGAAAGCAATTAATACGATCAGAAAAAATGTACGTTTCATATACTGTTTAGGAAACGAAAATAATAATTTTCTAATTTGATGTATTTAAATTAAAATTGAAGGATGATTAAAGTTTGCAACAGGTATAACAGCTTTTTCTTATCGGATTTATGAATAGGTAGAATAAAAAACGCTCAAGAGCTAATTTCCCTTGAGCGTTTTGAGTTTTAGCGCAAAACTTACACCGTTTCAGGCTTTTCTTTCTTCGTTTTTTTTATTGCGCGCGTTTTTTCAGGATATTCGCTCCACTGGCATTCTCCTTCAGGTATAGCTGCTTTAATTTCAGAGCTGCGCTCTTTTGCAAGTTTTTTGTTGTTATCAGCAACTGTTTTTTCTGTGCGCTCGGTACCTTCGGCCATACGCTCTGTTAAGCCGTTAGTTTCAATCACATGTTTTAATGGATCTTCAATTACCTGCCATTCTTCACGCAGTTCAGGGCTGATTCCTTTGTTCCAGGGGCCTGTAGCTTCCATGCCTTTTGAAAGGTTGAAGTAAGTGTTGCTGTGACGTGGATCGCTTTCCAGGATACCCGGAGGGAAATTTGGAGTTATCGTAGACAATGCTGCTTCAAACATCTGGAAATGGGCCACTTCGCGGGTCATTAAAAAGCGTAGTGTTTCTTTCACATAAGCATCATCTGTAAACTGCATCAGGTATTCATAAACGATTTTAGCGCGTGATTCAGCACCCATATTGGAGCGTAAATCCACGGTAAGATCCCCGTTTGCATTTACAAATGAACCTGACCAGGGATGTCCGTTACTGTCCGTAACAGTTGGCCCTCCACCACTCAATACAAAAAATTGAGGATTGGTAAGCGCTTCATGGATATAGGTTTCTTTTTTTGATTTTTCATCCAGCAGGCTTGTGATTTCTTCTCCGTCAGCGATGTCCTTCAGCTCTCCGCTTACGCCTTTTAAGAGCATCTGTATGGTGGCACCCACTATTTCAAGGTGGCTGAATTCTTCTGTTGCGATATCCATCAGTAAGTCGTATTTGTCGGGGTGCGTGTGCTTAAAGCCAAAAGCCTGGGTAAAATACTGCATTGCTGCCTTTAGCTCACCATTTCCTCCACCGAACTGCTCCAGCAGCAAACGTGCAAAACGAGGATCCGGCTTTGAAACTCTGGCATTGAATTGTAATTCTTTAGCGTGGTAAAACATCTTTTATTATTTATTTAAGTGTTAATATTTATTGAATTAAAAATGTAAGTTTTAAAAATAGTATGCCAGTGAATTATAAAGCAGCATTGAGGATTGCAAATGATGCTGTTTGTTTTTCTATGGGGCAGTTTCAGGGCATTATTGTTTTCTGTGCAATTTAATTTACAGGGATGAAATTCCGCATTTCCATTAATAATATACCTTATTCCAGAGAGGTATAGAGTTTGTATATCCTTTAGCTGAATAGTTTTTACATGGAAAAAATTTTCGATTATTTTCATCTGTCCCTGCAGAATTTTTTTCACTACCTGCCTGCATTGCTTGGTGGGATTTTCTGCCTGCTCATTGCATTTTTTGTATCTAATTTTTGCTCAAAAATCGTATCGAAATATTCGTTAAAGCGAACCAAAGACCCGCTTATTGCCAATTTTATTGGGAAAATTGTCTGGTCTGTGCTGCTTATACTGGGAATAGTGCTGGCATTGGGAATCCTTGGTTTGGGCACTGTTTCCAATAAAATACTGGCAGGTGCAGGTATTACTACGTTTGTGGTGGGTTTTGCTTTGAAGGATATTGGAGAGAATTTTCTTTCTGGTATTATACTTGCTTTCAGCAGGCCTTATAAAGTGGGGAGCATGATTGAAAGTGTATCAGTGAAGGGAGTGGTGAAAAATATGACCATGCGGCAAACCACTATTGAAGCGGATAATGGTAAGATAATATTAGTGCCTAATTCGCAGATTATTAAAAACCCCTTGATAAAATATTCCAACGATGACAATCACTTGCGTCAGGAGTTTTATATCAATGTCCCGATAGGAGAAGTAGAAAGGGCTGCACAGCTTGTTAAAGAAACAGTATGTAATTACAATGCTGTGTTAAAAAGCGGAAACAAAACTGTAAAAGTTATAATAGAATCGCTCAATGCAGACATGGTGAAGCTGTTGGTTATTTATTGGCTCGACAGTACACATTTTAATGGCTCAAAGTCTGGTACACGCACGGATGTTATGTTTACAGTGTTTAAAACGCTGAAAGAAGCGGAGATCAAGTTTGCGGGCTGATCTTATTTCAGAATTAGTAATGTTTTTTCTATGGCCTGCTTTAAGGGAGGGTCAACATTTACTTTCTCGGCATAGGCTTTCCAGCTGCTTACCACGTCTGCTGTTTGCTGAATGATTGCTTTTGCCTTTTTTACATTCATTTGTTTGGCAACAAGCAAAAGGTCTTCCGTTGTTAGTCCTTTACGTTTACCATTGATGCTTAGATTGTGCTGGCTTACCCAATCGCTGCCTGGCCTGTAAGCATGGCATACGTCAAATGCAGGAGACAGGCTCCATTTACCGGTTTTGTCCATTACAAAAGCAAAATTTTTGGTGTGATCATCGCAGTTGCGGGCCATTACATTAAATACCATCCTGCGGTACAGCTGTTCCGCTTCAGGATAAGGAAGTCCCAAAGCACGCATGGTTTCGAACAGTTGCTCGTAGCTGTAAAGGTTAATTTCATTAAAGTCATAATGCTGCATGGCGCAAAAGCTCTGAACATGCAGTTTTTCATTGTTGGGCAAGCGGTCAAACCTGCGGGTCATGAAATGTGCCCTGCCGTGTTCTTCCAGCAGCCGGCATTCCATCATGTGGATACCCGCATCTTTGGCCATTAGGTAATACGCCATTTCCACGCGTCCGTAGCCGCTGGAAGCACCGAACTGGGTGTCAGTTACTCCATCAAATTTGATTAGCCAGTGTGTAAAGCCTGGGGGAGCATCGGCTTGTCCGCTCCTTACTTCCTGTGTTCCGGCATTGTAGGCAATTACAGCTTTTGCCCTTGCACCACCTGCTGATGAGCCTATTTTGAGGATGTCCAGCAGGGCTTTTTCATCGTTCTTTTGCAGGTTGGTGGAAAAATCCTTACGCCCCGAAAGTATTTGTTCCGCTACCTCAATCAGGTTGCTGATTTCAATTTTGGTGGAGGTGTTTTTTGTTGGGAGTGTTACCGGTTCAAATTCCAATGCACCCATACCCCTTGTACCAATAAAACAAAGTATTTCCACAGGGTTCATACTGTTTGAAGCACGTCCTTGCCTTGTCAGCCAGGCATTGATAAGGGCATTACCATATTTGTCGGGCAATGTATCTGCGAGCAGGCCGGGTAAGCCTTTGAAAGTGGCTATGTCTCTAAGTTCCGGAAAGCTGAATATGCGTTTGCCTTCATCAATAGGCATTTTGATAGGGGAGAGGTCCCAGTTGTGCTTAGGAAAGGCAGCATCGTACTCAAAAGAGGCCACCCCGGTTGTGGGGTCCCAGAATACAGCGCCTACCCGTTGGTTCCATATATGTACAAATGCGGATGTAATCATGTTTACCAATCGGTTGAAGCCGGTTTATTGCCTTTTTTCGAGGCTTTAGAAGCCCTTTTACGCTGTTTCTGCTCCAGTTCGGCCATTTGTATCGGACTGAGCTGTATTTGTACTTCAAATTGCTTTAAAACATTCAGCAGGTTTAAGGCCCTCAGCAATTGAATAAAAGTCAGGAGGTTACCACCAGCCCCCTTTTCAAATTCCACCAGTGTAGAACGGTTTATTCCAGCCTCCCATGCCAGCTGCGACTGGGTTTTGTTTTGTTCCAGACGGTGATGACGTATAAAGGTGCCGAGCAGCTCTACAATAGCAGCATCACTTAAGTTGTATATGTTGACTTTTTCCGTCATTACATGCTTTAATCGTATTTAATGTTGTATTTTAACAACAAAAATACAGTTTTGAGTGTGTTTTTGCAAGAAAAAGTTTGTGATATTTCCTATAAGTGTGAACTTTGAAACAGGTAAAATGTTTGTCAGGAAACAGCGTAAAAGCAATTTGAGGTGGCTGGATTTGGAAACTGTGCAGGCATTGCATTTGCAGGAATATTTTAAGAAGCACCGAAAAAAACTGCTTCGGAACAAAGCTGCTGATACAGGTAAATTCTTTTTGACATTCCGCAAAAGCGCCAGTATGGATAGCGTGTTCAGCGAGCTATTAAAGGAAGTAAGAAAATTCAATCCGCAAATTAAAGACCTGTATCATATCCGTACCAGCGTTATATCTTATTGGTTAAACGAATATGGCTTAATGGAAGCCATGATTAGGGCAGGGCATAAAAACATAAACACAACAAAGAGATATGAAACTAAAAAATACGATGAACTATACGAACTCTTAAAAACTGCTCATCCAATGGAACAGGCTGATTTTATTGTTTAATCAGCTTACCTGTTAACACCGTTCTTTCATTTATTGCTTTAACAAAATAAATACCAGGGCTAAAAGTACTGCAATCAACTTTAGCAGTACCAGTAGCATTTTTATTGGTATAAACGGTACGACCTGAAATATCAGTTACAGATAGTGTAAAGGTTTGTTGTGTGGGTAATGTGATGTTAAAGGTTTCGTTTGAGGGATTGGGGAAAATTGAAAGTTGTGTTAACTGTTGGTATTGTTCATTAATACCTGTACTTCCCATACAGGTCATTGAATCGGTTGAAACACAAATGTCGTCCACAAGATAGTAAGATTTACAAAAGGGTGACGTATCTGTTTGTAAATGTGAAGTATGCTGATTATCAAAAAAATTACCAATAATAATATATTGATAAGCAGAGTCCGCAACAAAAGCCCCCGAAATATTTATCCAATTTAAAGTATCTGTTACTATTGTAGGTATATATACTTGAGCAAAGTTTTTTATTGGAGCAGGATTAGCAACGTTATTATTGCTATTTGAAAGGTTTCTATAAGAGATTGTTGAAAACAGAACGCCAATGTTATTGGTACGGCAATTAATGGTTGATTTACTGGATAAATTTACTTTCAATGAAACGTAATACTTTTGACCAATCACAAGAGGGGTTGTTATCTCTGCTCCAAGATATTCTCTCAAAACTGAATCGTTACCATTAGTACCATAGCAAAACATACCAGTATAAGCACTGCCTGTAGCAGCAGATTGATAACCTAAAGCATTGCTGGGTACAGAAAAACCTGTTTGGGCATCCACGCATGCGTTAAAGTAATCGGGGCTTTGTCTGTAAGCATACCAATTAAAACAATTACTCAATTGAATGCCTTGCGGTGGACACGAAATTACGTCTTCAAAACTTGGATTGACAATCAAATTCTGACTATAAGCCTCTATAAAAGCCAATAAGAAAAAAATAGATATAAGAGTATTCTTTTTCATTGAATGTTGATTTCAAATACAAATGTATGTGGTATTTTACTGTTTTTAATTTTTAATGTTTCAAATAAATACTCCTGATGTACTAATTATTGCACATCAGGAGTATTATACTCACAATAATACTTATTGCTTCACCATTTTTTTTGTTTCAATAACTTTACCGTCAACAATAAGTGTGTAGGTGTAAATACCACTTGATAAATCGCCAGCGAATACATTTAACGTTCCTTTTCCTTTGTTAATCAACTCTACGGACTTAATTAATCTGCCTTGTGTATTGTAAAACAGTATTTCTGCTTTACCTGTATTATCTGGCAGATAATAATTAATGGCAGTTTTTTCCGCATACGGATTTGGATGGTTCTGCTGTAATACTATTGTTTGTGAATTGTTTAATTCCACATCAATCTGGGTTGTTCCACTTTCAGAAGTAGTCATTGATTTTGTCTGCGAATTATTCGCTGATGACTCCTGTGGTCGGTTGCAACAATCATTTATTGTTGACAGTAGTTGGTTCAATTGGTCTTGAAATAGTGTACTATTTGCTACCAGCTGGTTTTGAATTAAATTCATTTGATTCTGTTGTGAAGTATTTACTGAATCCTGTTTATTTAATTCTGTTTGCAAACTATCATTTTTTTGCTGCAATTCTTGTATTCCTTTCGTTAAAATTGCAATAAATTCAGTATAATTCACGGCTTTAAACGTAACAGCAGGATGCACAATATTACCTAATGTATCAACATCAGCCTCTTTAGTTGATGTTTTAATTATATCAGGCAAAACCTGTTCCAGTTCCTGTGCAAGAAAACCGTATTGTTTTTTATTGCTGAAATTTAATCCCCAAACGTTTGTCGTATCAAAATAATACGTTTTCGGCTTTAGCTGTTTAATTGTAGCTAAAGCATTTTGCAAACTGTCAATTTCGGTTTTAAAGAATTGGTCACTTGGATAGAAATCTCCTCCAACAGCTAAACCATCACCATTTATAGTGAGTCTATAACTTCCACTTGGGGTAGTACCGACAGACATAACACCAGTAGCACGTACATCACCAGTAACATCCAGCTTATAACTGGGTGCAGTATTTCCGATACCAATAGCTCCTAAAAAATAAGACTTAGCAAGACCTCCACTATATATTGCATAATTATTAGCGCTAGCGGTAGCAGGCTCACTTATTTCGATTCCTCTATTCGCTGTACCATTCGATGCATAGGCAATTAAACCTATATTTGTTGTAGCATTTGTTGCCGATGCATATACACCATAATTTGCTGTTCCAGTACCAGTACCATTGGAAAAAAACGTACCTCCATAATTACCACCAAATGTAGAAGTACAGACACCTCTTATTGCTTGACCATATTGAATCGAAGTCACGACTTCAAGCTGGGCGTTGGCATTGGGAGATGCCGTCCCAATTCCTACATTCGTTCCATTATCATAAATCTGGCTACAAGTAATAGCTGAAGTGCCAGACATTTTAGGAACATAATTGGCCCCAGAACTACATGAACCGCTAATAGTTCCCGAGCCAGCAGCTGTCCATGTTCCAAATCCGCTGCCATCAGAAGTTAAGACGTATCCATTGGTTGCTCCAGTTGTTATTTTGATACCTGTCATCTGAACAGTGCCCGAAACATCCATCTTTTGTGCGGGACTTGTCGTCCCAACGCCTACATAACCATTTGTTTTTACAGTAATCCAGGCAGAATTGTTGGTGCCTAATGTAAGGTCATATGCATTAGCGGTTCCAAATGCTAAAGGTGCATTATTTGTATATATCTGACCCAGGCTCGCACGGGAAACGCCAAACAATGTACCGGCCATAGCAGTACCACCCATAAGAGATACAACGCTTTTTGCAGCTCCAATATCAGCAGCAGAAAATGCGGAATAACTTGTGGTACCTGTACTAATAGCTGCTCTTACTATAGGATTAGCACTTTGAACATCCACCTGATTAGAAGGACTGGAAGTTCCAATGCCTAAACGGCCCTGGTACGTTATCCGCATCCATTCATCGAAGCTTGTTCCGTTATAGGTAGAAAACAGCATATCCTTATTAGTACCAAGAGAGCCAAATACTGCGTGCTTATTAGTAGATTGCTCCCCAACTGCGCCTGCTGTACTTGCAAGCCCAACGCTAAAATTCCCACCGGAACTTAAACCACCTGCAGAAACAGCGGTACCGAGCTGCAGAGGATAGGCGGGTGTTGTTGTACCTATACCAACTTTGTCGCTTGAAACTGTTGAATAAATATAAGGTGAACTGAATGTCCAACCCGTTTGCGCTTTCGAATTGAAAGAGCTAAGTGCAAGCATTGCCGCTAAACCAGCATAAATCAATAGTTTTGTCTTCATGTTTATAATTTTAAACGATTAATATGTAGAATTTTTCGACTAATATATAAATATTTGAAAACATAGTTGGTTTATTTTGTTCTGTTTTTGGTTCTTTTTTATAGAAAATTGAACTTTTTTTTTAATTGGAGATCAAAATTTTAAGAAGGAATATAACAAAAAAAGACTGCCCATTTCTGAGCAGTCTTCCCTTAATAATTGAAAGGCCTTATTTATCTCAAGTCCTCAACCGAAACCCCCGGATGTGATTTTGGGTTGAATGTAAATGATGCATCAGGAATATCTGCATTCGCAACAAACGATTTTACGGTAAATGTTTGAGAAGTACCGTCTTTCATAAGCATTTTAACGCTTGATATTTGTTTTTTCACTTTATCGATGGTCAGCTTAATGGTGTGGAACTTCTGTTTGTCCGGGTTTTCCGGGAACAGGCTTACCACTTGTGTTTTATCATCTTCCGAGTCAAATTTGAATTTATAGCCTTTCTCATACATGGTAAAGATGTTAGTTGGGCTAAGTGTTTCATCACCATCTGCATCGGCATCTTTAATGATTACTTCGTTGGCATCTTTACCGTAATCCCAAACTGTTTTACCATCGCTGTATATTTCATGACCAGTGATGGTTAATTTGTATTTGGAGCCTTTGGTTTCAATTTTTGCTTCCTGGGTTTCTTTGCTCTTGTCCTTTTTTTCAAGAGTTTTTGAAAATTCGGCTTTAATGGTGGTGTATGACTTTGTTTTAGCGCTTAACTCGTCAAGGATTTTTTTTGCTTTTGGGTCGTTCTGTCCGATAACTGATGCAAAAGAGCCTAGTGTTAACAGGGCTACTAAAGATATTTTTCTGGTAAACATTGTTTTAATTTTTTAGTTCTCCTGGTTCTTATTCAAAAACTGTTCCAAAGATAACATATCTTTTATTAAAACTTCACGCGCTTTTGAACCTTCAAATTTTCCAAGTATCCCTGCGGCTTCCAGCTGGTCCACAATACGGCCGGCACGGTTGTAGCCGAGCTTTAACTTGCGCTGTATCAGGGAGGTAGAGCCCTGCTGGGTAGAAACTACAATTTCTGCAGCCTGGTTGAATAAACTGTCCCTTTCTGATGGGTCCATATCTTCTTTACCGTTTCCTTCACCATTTTCATCCACATATTCCGGTAATAAATACGCATCTGGGTAACCGCGCTGGCTACCAATAAAATCACAAATTTTATCTACTTCAGGCGTATCTACAAAAGCACATTGCAAACGGATTAAATCGTTACCGGTAGAGAAGAGCATATCCCCACGTCCAATCAGCTGGTCGGCACCACCTGAATCAAGGATGGTGCGGGAGTCAATTTTAGATGTTACCCTGAATGCAATACGTGCCGGGAAATTGGCTTTAATAGTTCCTGTAATAATGTTTACGGACGGGCGCTGCGTTGCAATTACCAGGTGGATACCAATGGCACGGGCAAGCTGTGCTATACGGGCTATTGGCGATTCCACCTCTTTTCCGGCAGTCATGATCAAATCGGCAAACTCATCAATTACCAAAACAATGTATGGCAGGAAACGGTGGCCATTATTGGGGTTTAGCTTGCGTGCAATGAATTTGGCATTGTATTCTTTGATGTTACGCACCTGCGCCTCTTTCAGCAAATCATAACGCTGATCCATCTCAATACACAGGGAATTCAATGTATTCACCACTTTCTTGGTATCCGTAATAATGGCATCGGCACTGTCCGGCAGTTTGGCAAGGAAGTGGCGCTCAATCTTGTTAAACAGTGTTAATTCTACCTTTTTAGGGTCAACCAGTACAAATTTGATTTGCGAAGGATGCTTTTTATAAAGTAATGAAACCAATATGGTATTCAATCCTACTGATTTCCCCTGCCCGGTAGCACCTGCCATCAGCAGGTGGGGCATTTTGGCAAGGTCATAAATAAATGTTTCGTTGCTGATGGTTTTACCCAGTGCAACAGGTAAATCCATAGTGGTGTTTTGGAACTTATCGGCAGAGATGATGGAACGCATTGGCACCATTTCCGCATTCTGGTTAGGTACTTCAATACCAATGGTTCCTTTGCCCGGGATAGGAGCTATGATACGTATTCCTAAAGCAGAAAGGCTCAAGGCAATATCATCTTCCAGGTTTTTGATTTTTGAAATACGCACACCCGCAGCAGGAATAATCTCATACAAGGTAACAGTAGGGCCAACAGTGGCTTTTATTTTCTGGATTTCAATACCATAATCGCCAAGGGTTTTCAGGATTTTGTCCTTGTTCTCATTCAGCTCATCTGTATTGATAACAATGTCTTTGGAACCTCCATAATTTTCAAGTAAATCAATGGGAGGAAACTGGTAAGAGGATAGGTCGAGCGTGGGATCGTATTCACCCACCTGAGCTATTAAAGCTTCATGGATTTGTTCAGCGCTGAGCACTTCTTCCTTTTTGCTTTCAACACTTACGGTAAATTGTACATCGCTGTCGTCTGTATTTAAAACAATTTCTTCTTTGGGGTCTTCTTTCGGAACGTCTTCAACAATATCGTGCAAGGGGTTTGCAGCGGGTTCGGTAACCAGGAAATCCGGTTTAACAGGTTCAACAATATCTTCTTCTTCTTCAGGCTCTTCCACCTGTTTGAACGTATTGATTACTGTCTTTTTTTCAGTTTGAGGCTCAGGTTCCGGTTCCGGTTCTTTTTCCGGCTCTTTATCAGCTTTTGCAGGTGTTTTTTTGCTCAGGTCGAAGGATACGTTAAATGCTGCAACAAGGAAAACAACAAATGAAAAAAGCAGCAACATTCCCGTACCCATGTATCCCAAATAACCGTTCAGCTTGTTGCTCATGGTATAACCATAAGCACCACCTAAAAACAATAATTTTTCATCCGTAAATATATAACCCAGGGCAAGGGAAATAAATACCAGGAAAAAAAAGGAATAGATGTAAGCATTGCGGAAGTATGAAGGACCGATATTGAATGTAATTCTCAAGCCGGTAATAAACCCTAAAAAAGCCAGTAAATAGGACGAAATACCGAACCATTTGTAAAGGAAAATGTGAGATAAAAGGGCCCCGAATTTACCAAGCCAGTTTTCCGCTTTTATTTCAGGGGAAAACAGGTTGCCCATAACTTTCGCCTGATCGGCCTCCCAGGTAAAACAGTAGGAGGTAAAAGCAATTACAAGGTAAACAGAAAACAATAAAAGTGTAAGGCCAAATATTTTCTGAAAGCGTTCGTTCTGAAGGAATGAAAAGAAGCTTGCAACTTTTTGAAAAAACACAGGAATAGAAGACACTGTCGAAGCCTCCTGCTTTTCCGCAGCAGTGGCGCAGGCTTTCGTTTTAGGTGCTTTTTCGGTTTTATTGTCCCGTAATGTGTTCTTTAAATTTTTTTTCGGCTCGGTCATTCCTTCACTTCTTATATGGATTGAAACACACGCAATGTTCTGATAATACGTTTATTACAGTCTTTTGTTGTTTCAGTAAGTAAAAATAATAATTGGATATGCCTGAATTTCGGAAATACTAAAATCTTATAAACGGGATATTGTGAATAAAGGGGAGGCGGATTTTGTGTTGTATTTTTGTAGTAAAGCGGGTTAAAAAAATTATATTTGTGTAGCTATCTGAAAAAGGAATATTGTTCACTGTCATGCCGAGCGGAGCCGAGGCATCTTTTGAATCGAGTGAAAAGATTCCTCCGCTTCGGTCGGAATGACCTTGAGAGATTGCGCCTTGTTAAACCAATTGTATGAGTGACTCCATAAAACATAAAATAGAAGAGCTTTCCAGGCAGATTGAAGAGCATAATTACAAGTATTATGTAGAAGCGCAACCTTCTATCAGTGATTATGAATTTGATAAGCTGCTGGAAGAACTTATCCGGCTGGAAAAGGAGCATCCAGAATACCTGAGGGCCGACTCACCTTCGCAGCGTGTAGGCGGGCAGGTGACCAAAGAGTTTAAAACGGTAAAGCACAAATACCCGATGCTTTCACTGGGTAATACCTATTCTGAAGAGGACTTACGTGATTTTGATGATCGTGTCAGGAAAGCTCTGAATAGTGGTTATGAATATGTCTGCGAGCTGAAATACGATGGTGTAGCCATTGGTTTAACATACAAAAACGGTGTATTGGTGCAGGCGGTTACCCGCGGTGATGGTGAAAAAGGGGATGATGTGACCACCAATGTTAAAACTATAAAAAGCATCCCTTTAAAATTGCGTGGGCACGATTATCCCGAAGAGTTTGAAATAAGGGGAGAAATATTTTTGCCCCGTAAAGTGTTTGATGAAATCAACAAAGAGCGGGAGGAAATTGGTGAACCACCTTTGGCCAACCCGCGTAACGCAGCGGCAGGAACATTGAAGATGCAGGATTCATCCGTGGTTGCTAAACGTAACCTTGACTGCTACTTGTATGCCGTTTATGCTGATAATTTACCTTACAAGAGTCATTTTGAAAGTGTAAAAGCTGCAAAAACATGGGGCTTTAAAACTTCCGATTCCATGCAGAAAGCATCGACCATCCAGGAAGTTTTCAGTTTTATTAATAAATGGGATACCGAGCGCAGCAACCTGGAGTTTGATATTGATGGTGTTGTTATTAAAGTAAACTCTTATGAGCAGCAGCGCTTTCTGGGCTTTACTGCCAAATCGCCACGCTGGGCTATATCCTATAAATTCAAGGCACAGCAGGTAAGCACCTTGCTGGAATCTATTTCTTACCAGGTTGGACGCACGGGCTCCATTACGCCTGTAGCCAATTTAAGGCCGGTATTGCTGGCAGGAACAACGGTGAAACGTGCTTCGCTTCACAATGCAGATATCATTGAAAAGCTGGATGTACGTATAGGAGATACTGTTTTTGTTGAAAAAGGAGGGGAGATCATCCCTAAAATTATATCCGTGGACTTAAGTAAACGTCCGGAAAACGCTGTTAAAGTGGAGTATATTACCCATTGCCCGGAGTGCGGTGCAATGCTGATAAGGAATGAGGCTGAAGCCAATCACTTCTGTCCGAACGAAGCCATGTGTCCGCCACAGGTAAAGGGCCGTATGGAGCATTTTGTGGGCCGCAGGGCCATGAATATTGACAGCCTTGGCTCTGAAACTATAGCCCAGCTGTTTGATGCAGGGTTGATACATAATAGTGCAGATATTTATTCGCTTCGGAAAGAAGACCTGCTGAAACTGGAGCGCATGGCCGAAAAGAGCGCGACCAACCTGCTTGCCGGGGTAGACGCTTCTAAACAAATACCTTTTGAAAGAGTGCTGTATGCCATTGGTATCCGCCATATTGGCGAAACCACCGCAAAAAAACTGGCTTTTTATTTCAAAAATATAGATGCTTTAAAGAGTGCTACATTAGAGCAACTGCTGGAGGTGGGTGATATTGGTGAAACCACAGCTAAATCCATTATTGATTATTTTGCAGATCCTAAAAATGCCATTATTATTGAAAAACTAAGGGAAAGTGGTGTGCAGCTGGCACTTTCTGAAGAGCAGCTGGTAAATGCAAGCGATAAACTAAAAGGCTTATCTTTTGTGGTTTCAGGAGTGTTTAACAAGTTTTCGAGAGATGATTTAAAAAAGGCAATAGAGCAGAATGGAGGAAAGAGCGTAGGTTCTATTTCGGGAAAAACAAGTTACCTTGTGGCAGGTGAAAATATGGGGCCGGAAAAGCTGAAAAAAGCCGAAAAGCTTGGAGTGCCTATTATTTCAGAAGATGATTTTATAAAAATGCTGAACCCCTCTCCGGCTCTCCCCTCGGGGGAGAGAGTGGAAAAGGACTGAAATTTGTAAGTAAACAATTAGTTCCCTCTCCTGTGGAGAGGGTTAGGGAGAGGTTATGAGTATCCTAAAAAAAATAAAACAGACAATTGCCAACGGTTACCTGAAACTGGAATTAAAAGACCATGTAAGGGAGCAAAAACCGAATAAATTCAATTTTGCCCAGTGTAAAACCGTTGGAATATTGTTTGATGCAGCCAGCCCGGAAGATTTTGAACTGGTAAAACGTTATGTATTGTACCTGCGCGAACACCGTAAAAAAGTGAAGGTGCTGGGTTTTTATCCATCCAAACGCATTCCTGACATGACGTATTCAAAGCTGGAATATGACTTTTTTTCGGCAAAAGAGCTGAACTGGTTCGGAAAGCCTTCGGCAATGGTGGTTCAGAACTTTATTGGTGAAGAATACGATTTGCTCCTTGACCTGAATATTAATGACCACTTTGCCCTGAAATATGTTTCTGCCTTGTCAAAAGCCGTTTTTAAAGTGGGCAAATACAATGAAAAGGATATTGAGATGTATGATATGATGATTGATTCAGACAATACCAAGACCCTGAAATATTTTCTGCGTCAGGTAGACATCTACATCACCATGTTGAATAAAGTGGAACCTAATTTGAATTAAGAAGCCCCTCCCGACCTCCCCGAAGGGGAGGAGTGTTGAGTGTGGCTGGCTTTAGCATAATTAAAAAAACGTGTTCTTTAATTTTAAATGATTCTAATTTTTCTCCTCCCCTTTGGGGAGGCTGGGAGGGGCTTTTATGAACTTTATACTTTTTGACGATAATACCCGCAACAGCCTGTTGCCACTAACATATACACGTCCTGTTGCCGATATACGCATTGGTATTTTAACCATCCGTGAAAAATGGGAGAAATGGCTGAAGGCTGAAACTTCAACACAATCTCAGGACTATTTAAGTGAAAAGTACCCTTCAGAGTTCACAATTGATACGGATAACATCTGGGTTGCAGGCTCTTTTCTTCCTAACCACAAGCTGGTGGAAGAGATAAAAAGCCTGCAGCCAGGACAGGTATTGGTGTCTGCTGATACTTTGATAGCCGCCAATACAGGTGATGACAAGAGTTTTGGTACAGAAAACACATCATCCTATACAAGGTTTGAGTCTCATGCAAAAGCGCTACGCTTGGAACATTTGTGGGACATCTTCTCAAAAAACGGAGAAGCCCTGAAAAGTGATTTTGAATTGCTTACTGTGGGCCGTAAATCATTGGCACTCAGCAGCACCAACCAGGTTATTGGGATAGAAAATATTTTTGTGGAAGAGGGTGCAAAGGTAGAATGTGCCATTTTAAATGCAAGTACCGGCCCTATATACATTGGCAAAGATGCTGAAATTATGGAAGGGTCCATTGTCCGCGGTCCGTTTGCTCTTTGCGAACACTCCGCCCTGAAGCTGGGCACAAAAATATATGGGCCTACAACCATTGGTCCGCACAGCAAAGTAGGCGGTGAAGTTAACAATTCAGTGATTTTTGGCTATTCCAACAAAGCGCACGATGGTTTCCTTGGCAACTCTGTAATAGGGGAATGGTGCAACCTGGGTGCCGACAGCAACAACTCCAACCTGAAAAACAATTACGCAGAAGTAAAGCTCTGGAACTATGATAAGGAGGCAATGGTTGGCACTGGATTGACATTTTGTGGCCTTATTATGGCCGATCACAGCAAGTGTGGAATTAATACCATGTTTAATACAGGCACTGTAGTTGGAGTGAATGCCAATATTTTTGGGGCTGGCTTCCCGGCAACCCACATTCCTTCCTTTTCCTGGGGAGGGGCTTCGGGATTTACTACCTATAAGCCGGAACAGGCCTTTGAAGTTGCAAAACGGGTATTTGAACGCAGAAGCCTGGTGTTTGACCAAAAAGAACAAAACATTCTTACCAGGGTGTTCGAAATTACTGTTAAACACCGTAATTAAGAAAACGGTACCTCTGCTTCACCTGTAAAAGTTAGCTTTTCGCCAATTTTCCATTGGCTTTTGAAGATTTTATGCCTCAAACAGCTCCCTTTGTGTTTAAATTTATGAATTAATGCCAATTTGTCCCCTATTTTGCTTTGGCATACTCATTGAAAACAAAAACAATGTATTTTTTAGTGCAGACTAATTTTCTTTCAGATATGACCGATAATTTTAACTTAAAAGACCTGATACCAGCGTTAAGCGACAGTATAATGGATGAAGACACGGAGTTTATTCCATTGCTTTCCACCGAGGATGAGGATATAATGAATAACGAAGTGGTACCGGACGAACTGTCAATTTTACCTCTTCGGAATACTGTGCTGTTTCCCGGTGTGGTAATTCCTATTACCGTAAGCCGCGATAAATCCATAAGCCTGATAAAAGATGCTTATAAAGGGGATAAAATTATTGGGGTTGTATCTCAAAAGAACGATACGATTGAAGACCCTGCCCTGGAAGACCTGAACAGGGTAGGTACGGTTGCCCAAATCATTAAAATGCTTCGTATGCCGGATGGCAATACTACTGTAATCATCCAGGGAAAAAGACGTTTTGAGATAAAAGAGGTAAAACAGACTGAACCTTATATACGTGCTGCCATTACTGCTTTTACAGAAATTATGCCTGAAAAGGACGACCAGGAGTTTATTGCTCTTACCTCCTCACTCAAAGATCTGGCATTGCAGATAATAAAGCTGAGCCCGCTTATTCCGAGTGAGGCCGGTTTTGCATTGCGGAATATTGAAAGCCCGTCTTTCCTGGTGAATTTTATTTCATCCAATATGAATGCGGCTGTGGCAGAAAAGCAGGAAATACTGGAAGTGGCCGATTTAAAAGAAAGAGCGACCAAAGTTCTTGGGAACCTTACCAAGGAATTGCAGATACTGGAACTGAAAAACCAGATACAAACCAAAGTAAAGGTAGATATTGACAAACAGCAGCGCGATTATTTCCTTCACCAGCAAATGAAAACAATCCAGGAAGAGCTGGGCGAAAACAGCTTTACACAGGACATACAAGGGATGAAGGACCGTGCGAAAGAGAAGAAATGGTCGAAAGAAGTGGCGGATGCTTTTGAAAAAGCCATTTCCAAGCTGGAAAGAATGAACCCGAATGCGGCTGAGTTTTCAATACAGACCAATTACCTGGAAGTATTGCTGGATTTGCCATGGGGTGAAAATTCACAGGACAATTTTGATTTGAAACATGCCGAAAAGGTGCTGGACAAGGACCATTTTGGTATGGAAAAAGTGAAGGAACGCATTATTGAGCACCTGGCTGTATTGAAGCTGAAAGGGAATATGAAATCACCTATTATCTGCCTTTATGGTCCTCCAGGCGTTGGTAAAACATCGCTTGGTAAAAGCATTGCAGAAGCGCTGGGCCGTAAATATGTGCGTATGAGCCTTGGCGGATTGCGTGATGAAGCAGAGATTCGCGGGCACCGTAAAACATACATTGGCGCTATGCCTGGGCGTGTGCTTCAAAACATTAAAAAAGCAGGTACCTCTAACCCCGTTTTTATACTTGACGAAATTGATAAAGTAGGCCGCGATTTTCATGGCGATCCTTCGTCAGCCTTGCTGGAAGTATTGGATCCGGAGCAAAACAATACGTTTTATGACAACTATGTGGAGCTGGATTACGACTTGTCGAATGTAATGTTCATTGCTACTTCCAACTCATTAAGCACCATTCAGCCTGCTTTGCGCGACAGGATGGAGATTATTGAGATCAACGGGTATACGATTGAAGAAAAAATTGAAATAGCAAAACGCCACCTTATTCCAAAACAGCTGGGGGAACAAGGGTTAAAGAACGACCAGTTGGCTATTTCAACCGAAATACTGGAATACCTGGTTGAGAACTATACCCGCGAGTCGGGTGTGCGCGGACTGGAGAAAGTAATTGCTAAAATAGTTCGTAATGCTGCTAAATCCATTGCTATGGAGCAGAAGTACAATGTAAATGTGGCAGAAAAGGACCTGGTGAAAATCCTGGGCCCTGCACATGCAAAGGACCGCTACCAGGGCAATGATGTGGCAGGTGTTGTTACGGGACTTGCCTGGACTTCTGTTGGGGGCGATATATTATTTGTTGAAGCAAGCATTACCCGTGGTAATGGCAAGCTTACCCTTACAGGAAACTTAGGGGATGTGATGAAGGAATCGGCTGTAATTGCGCTGGAATACCTGAAAGCGCACAGTGAAATCCTTGGCCTGAAGCCTGAAATATTTGACAGCTGGAACGTACATATTCACGTGCCTGAAGGTGCAACGCCTAAGGACGGGCCAAGCGCAGGTATCACTATGCTTACAGCCATTGCATCGGCATTTACGCAACGTAAAGTGAAAAACCAACTTGCCATGACAGGTGAAATAACACTGCGTGGACGTGTGTTGGCGGTAGGTGGTATCAAAGAAAAGATATTGGCTGCCAAACGTGCCGGCATTAAAGAAATTATCCTGTGTATCGACAATAAAAAAGATATTGAAGACATTAAAAAGGAGTACATCAAAGATTTGAAATTTCATTATGTGGAAAAGATGATTGATGTGGTGAAGCTCGCTTTATTAAAAGAAAAGGTGGAGCATCCTCTTGATCTTAATTTTAAGGATAACAAAGACGAGAAAAAGAAAAAAGATTAATGTAAATCAATATAGAGAGCTGTTTCAAAAAGGGTATATAGATGTAGTTAAAACCTGTTTTGGAACAGCTTTTTTATTGAAAATTGGAAAAAAATAGGGTCCGCTAATCAGGAGATATGGAAATACTTATTGTTTTTATACTTACGTTGCTCAATGGCTTTTTTGCGCTTGCGGAAATTGCCTTGGTGTCCGTAAATAAAAGCCGTATTGAGCATAAAGCCTTAGAAGGCAGCAGCAGGGCAAAAATAGTACTGAAGCTGCTTGCAAACCCTGAAAATTTTCTTTCATCAGTACAGGTTGGAATAACCTTGATTGGCATTATTGCCGGTGCCTACGGTGGTGTGGCGCTTACAGACGATCTGGAAACCTATCTGAGGACCTTTAATATAGGCTTGCAGTACATACACACCATTTCATTGGTGATTGTAATCGGTGCCATTACCTATTTTTCCATTGTTATAGGTGAACTGGTACCTAAGTCAATTGCGATGAACAATGCAGATAAAATTGCCCTGTTTTGTAGTCCTATTATCAACTATTTCACCATAATTACTTATCCGTTCGTACGATTACTTTCTGTGTCCACCAACTTAATACTTAAGTTGATAGGGATCAAAGCGAGTGAAGCAGAGAAAATCAGCGAAGATGAATTGCGCTTCATTCTGAAAAATGCGGGTACACAAGGGGTTTTGGAGAAGGAAGAAAGTGAGGTGCATCATAATCTTTTTTCATTTACGGATCAAACCGCACAATCGCTGATGACACACCGTACGGAAGTGGTGTGGATTGATTATAATGATGCAAAAGAGGCCATTTACACGCAGGTAAAAGAAAGCGGACACTCAAAATTTATTGTAAGCGATGGGGAGCTTGATAAAATAAAGGGTGTAATCAAAGCAAAGGATTTTTTTGAAAATTACCATCGTAAGGAATTTAAGCTTGATGATATTATCACTGAGCCTGTTTTTATAACGCATAATACCCCGGCTTTTAAAATCCTGAACCTCTTTAAATCCAAAAAACAATACCTGGGAGTTGTTATTGATGAATACGGTGGTATCAAGGGGATGTTAACACTTCACGACCTGGTGGAAGCAATAGTGGGCAACCTGCCGGATGAGGATGAGGTGGATGATTTGAATATTATCACACGTAACGATGGCAGCTGGCTGATTGATGGAAGAACACTTATTTTTGAATGCAACCAGTTTTTTCAGCGCGAAATCATTGAAGAAAATATTGGAACTTATACCACCATTTCGGGCTTTATGCTCAACCATTTAAAAAAGCTGGCAAGAACAGGCGATAAAGTCTCCTATAAGAATTTCACCTTCGAAATAGTGGATATGGATGGGATAAGGATCGACAAGGTGCTGATGACGCAGCTGCAACCGGAGTTTGAGGCTGAGTAAAATTATTGGTTACTAAAAGCTAATGACATTAGTATAAATGTGGTCACAGCCTAAAGCCCGCGTCATATTTTCATCCAGGTACTTCACTTTCTTCGTGCCTTTGTGCCATTGTGCAATAAATCATTCACATTGTGCAAGCATGTTTAAACTGGTGCCCGGCATATTTTTTTACATTCTGAGAAATAGAACCAAGACTTCATAAAATGAATTATTACATTGTATCTGCGTCCCTGTTGATTTCTCTGATAGTCACGCTTTTATTCGCTTTTTATACAAGGCGTCCTGTGGGTAGGCTGTTCTGGTTTTTTGTAGTGATTTTTTTATCTACATGGACCGGTCAGCTCTGGATAAAGCCATTAGGGCCGGTTACACATGGAATAAACTGGGTGCCGCTGATAGCTGTTTCCCTGTTTTTTTCCCTTTTTATGCTGGCCCTGATTTCACCAGCTGCAGCGCCCAGAAGTACCGATAATGAAGAAGAAGCTCCAATGGTGATTATCGGGATATTTTTCTGGCTGATTGTGGGAGCGCTGCTTGCTTCAATCATACTGGGTTATTCAAGGATGTCGAACAATCTTATTGTGGATTGATAGTAATTAAATTACCTTAGACCTTCTGATGCACATTTCTCGACTCGGCCCGAATGACAGTACACCAATCACTTAATGGTTTGAAATTAATGCCGGTTTTGGATCTTACGCAATACAGGATTCGCGCTATGTTCAAACCGTTCACCGTTTAAGGTATAATCGCCCATTACGCAGCCCCAGCCTTCTGAAAGCATGGAGAATTGTGCCCACATAACCATTTTCATATCTGCCAGCTTATAAGGTGCCTGGCCTGGGATAATAAAATAATATTTGTGATTGATGTTCATTGTACGGGTGATGGTAGCCATCCGGTTTTTGTTTTCTATATCATAGGCCGTAGTTGCCGGGTCCACATCAATTTTAAAAGAGCCGATCAAAACGGAATCTTTGAATTCATTAACAGTTATAGAACTAAACTCATTATTATCAAAGCCTTTGAACAGAACAACCAAAGAACTGAATGTTTCTGTGGCATCACATTCCTTTTTAAATTGATTGCGTTTCTTTTCACTCCAATGCCGGTTGAAGCAACCGGTTAAAAGAGCTAGTTGAACAATAAAAAGCAATAGTTTTGGTATATCGCGCATCTGGAAATACTTTTGTATAAACTGGTTTCAATAGATGCCTTCCCGCTTGGGTCGGTATAACAGTGATCGGAGTTTACTGCGAATTTCCTTTATTTTGGATTGCTTTCGCTGTTGTTTAGTGTTTCATCTGTTGATATTGTTGTGTTATCTGAGAGCTGAAGCGGTTGGGTTTCAGCTAACGGCTCACTTTGAACATCAATTGCTTTGGTTTCAGGGATTGTAGTACCGTTTTCTTCCTTTTTCTTTTTAAATTTTTTCCAGAATGCACCAAAGAAGCCAGCAACAGCCAAAGCA
>JAGVJJ010000014.1 GCA_020051175.1 Bacteroidia bacterium
AACGGTTTTCAGAAAGCTTCTGATTAAACTCTGCCGAGCCTTTCGAATCCGTGAATCCGGATATCTCGATTTTTAAAGATGGTACATCATTCAGAAGCTTTATCAATCGCTGCAGCTCGTTGGTAGACTCCGATCGCAAGGTAGCTTTGCCGTAGTCAAAGAAAATATTTTTCAAAATAATCTTGCTTCCAACAGACACATTCTTCAAGGCAACGTCTTTCTCCACCTGCTGGAAAGCAGAGGTCATAGGAATATCAAAGTTTTCGGAGTGGAACAGGTAATTCTCCTTTTTTACAGCAATACCATAGTTCTTACCAGCTGGCAACGATACAAGATAACTACCGGAAGAACTGTTGGATGTAAAGCTTGCAATTACCTCGTTCTTCTGGTTGTCGATAATCTCAATAGTTGCCTCAAGAGGCTTTTGTGTAAGAGCATCGGTAATTACACCTTTCAGGATGGTCAGCTGCGCCTGCTTGATAACAATAGTAGGGGCGATTACAGTTTCCTTAACAGGAGCAGTAAGGCTTGCAAGGAGGTTATCTTCATTGTTCAATATCATTGGCTTTTCCGGCCCCAAAAAAGTTACCTGGTATATATCCTTTTCACCCAACCCTTTTTCATTAGATGACGCATAATACCCGTGTTTCCCACTTGCAGAAATTACAAAAAATACATCATCGTCCGTTGTATTTACCGGGTAGCCAATATTTTCAGGAGTACTCCACTGGCCATTTTCATAAACCGATTTAAAAATATCGTGTGCCCCCATTGTTTTATGTCCATTAGAGCTGAAATACAGGGTTTTTCCATCCGGGTGAATAAACACGCCTTCCTCGCTCCCTTTGGTGTTGATAACCGGACCAAGGTTCACGGCTTTGCCCCACTTGCCTTTTTCATCTTTGGTAGAAACGTATATATCCCTGTCACCATACCCTTCTTCGGGCTTATCTGTTACAAAATAAACCGATTTTCCATCCGCAGAATAACAAGCCGATGATTCATGATAATCGGTATTGATATTTTTATTCATACGTTCAGGCTTGCTCCAGACCGTGCCCTTTAACTCTGCTTCATAAAGGTCACCATTGTTTTTACCGATATAAATTAAAAATTTTTGTCCGTCAGCAGACAGTCCAGAGTTAGCATCATGGTCCTCGGTATTAATCGGAGCACCCATATTTACTGCAGTTGTCCATTTATCCCCGCTTTTGGTGGACATGTATATATCTTCGAAATATTCATTGATATCCGGGTCCATTTTTCCCCCGGTTGTAGTAGGCCTGCGTGAAGTGAACAACATTACCGATTCATCAGCAGAAATAACCGGTGCGTAATCCGAATACTGGGTGTTTATTTCCGGGCCAACATTATCAATAAATACACGTACAGGCTTTTTTACCAACTCTTTCCCGGTCATGCACTCTTCAATGTATTTGTCTGCCTTGGCAATAAGCGCAGTTTCAGAGGCATCCCCATGGTTCAGTGATTTCTGAAAAGCCTTAAACTCTGCTATAGCTTTGTCCCATTGCATTCCAAGATGATATGCCTTTCCAAGCAGGTAACGTATTTCCGGGTCTATTTCAGGGTTTAGCTTATATGCTTTTTCCAGGAATGTTATCGATTTCAGCTTATTGCTCGTTGACAGATAGCATTTGCCCATCCTGAAATTAAGCAGCGCATTGTTGGGATTAAACTGGTTTGCAGCAAAATAATGGTACAAGGCCATTTTATAGAACATAGGACCTTTTTCAAACTGTTTGTCACCGGCATCCAATCGGCCTTTGGCCTCTTTAAAACCTTCTTTTCCGGGGAAATTTTCTTCTGTAAAGTCTACGTTCTGTGCGAAAACAGCAGATGATAACAGGAGGCAATAATAGAATATTATTTTTTTCATAAACATTATGTTATTCGTTTATCCCGATAGCTATCGGGAGGTTATTCGCAGTATTACTTGCAATCTCCAATATAATTTTTAGCCGACTCCACTCCCAGCTCCAGTGCCTTTTTCCAATCGGCACAAGCCCCGGCATTATCACGAAGCATTTCTTTAGCAATTCCACGGTTGAGATAAGCATAACCATACTCGGCATTCAGCTGAATGGCTTTGCTGCAATCCTCTGCCGACCCCTTATAATCTTTTGTTTTAAATTTTGCAGTGGCCCTGTTATTGTAAGCAAAAGCATAATCCGGTTTTAATTCAATGGCTTTGGTAAAATCCTGGATAGCGCCTTCATAATCACCGGCATCGTATTTGGCACTGCCACGGTTGTTGTAGGCAACATAATAATCTTCTTTCCTGTTAATGGCTTCGGAGTATTCACTTATTGCACCAGTAAAATCACCCTTTTTACGTTTTGCACTGCCAAGGTTGTTATAAGCAAATTCCATTTTAGGGTTGAGCGACAGTGCTTTATTATAATCAGCAATAGCGCCATCAATATCATCCATCTGACGTTTGGCGCTTCCTCGGTCGTTGTAAGCATAAGCATAATCCGGCTTTATCTTTACAGCCTGGGAAAAATCTTCAATAGCACCTTTATAATCTTTATTTTCAAATTTTATTTCACCACGGTAATAATATGCCTGGGCATGGTCTTCCCTTACTTCAATGGCCTTGGTGTAATCACCGGCAGCACCCGCTTTATCCCCCATCGCATACAGCGCCTGAGCACGGCTGAAAAACGTTTCACAGCTTGGAACCAATGCAAGTGCCTTGTCATAGTCTGCGATGGCCTCTTTGTATTGTTTCAGCTCAAAACGGGTTGTCCCCCTGTTGTAGTATGCCTTTTCAAAATCGGGCTTCAGACTGATGGCCTGATCAAACTCTTTTAATGCCTCTGTATAATTTTTCCCGGCAAAATTGGCGATGCCATTGTTGTAAAACTTCTCAGCATCCTGTGAGCCATCGTCCAGTATTTTGGCCTTTACCGTATCCGTCTGCGCATTTATTGTGAATACCGCAAATAAGGAGAATGAAATAAGAGTAATTTTTTTGCTTCTCATATAGGTTAATTTAACAGACTAAATATAAAAAGATTTTAATTAAAAGTAAACCTCAAAGCAAATGAGTTTATCAAATGAGCTTTGTGCAAACTACCGATAAGTGTTTACAAACAGGATTATTCAATATGAACCAGGGCCCAATACGCCCCCTTGATAACCTCTGCCATTCTTTTATAATCCAATGATTCCGGCACGTCCGAACTTTCATGATAATTCTTGTTGCGGTAAAAGGCTGTATTATTAATCATCAGGGCATTATAGCCAAAATTCCAGTAGTTCAAATGATCCGAAAAATCGATGCCCTGAACAAATGCAGGGGCATTAATTGATCTTACATCTATGTCAGAGCCTTTTCGCATGTTTTTTTTGAATGTCCGCGTAATCCCACCCTGCCCCATTTTGCTCACTACAGCAATAAAATTACCTTTATCAGGGTAAAATAATTTCAACAGGCCCACAGGATATTCTTGCGACTTCTTCTTATCAGAAAAATAACCAATCATTTCAAGGCAAATCATTGCTTTTACTTTTACAGCATTATCTTTCAAAGATTTTGCATGAATGTAACTTCCCATAAACTCTGTCCTGAAAAAAGGAGGTTCTTCCAAAGTGTATGCAACCAGATCAATCCTGTATTTTAAAACAGGTTTTAATTGTGTTAAAAGTCTGGCAACCTCAATAAGTCCAACAACCCCACTCGCATTATCATCTGCACCTGCCTGTTCCCCGCACACATCATAATGAGCCCCTACAATAATGCGTTCACCTTCTTTTGGGCCAAAAGAGCAAATCAGGTTTTTATACTCGTTGCCCTCCACTTCATACTTTTGTTCTTCAACCGTCAGATTTAGCTTTTTAAACTCATTGCTTATATAGTCTGCTGCCTGGTTCAATGATTTAATATTACGATAGTTCCTTGGGTTATCAGTGGATATAAGCTTATGGATGTGTTCCTTGATTTTATTTGTATCCACCTGTACATTTGTTGTTTCTTTTGATACAAAAAGAACAGGTTGGGAAATTATAATTATTGGTACCGCAATAATTACAACTATTGCCAGTAATATATAAATCATCTTACGCTTCATTTTTTTTCGCTTATTCTGTATAGTAAATCTCCTTCCAAAACTAAGGATTAATAATACACAATAAAAATTCCTATGTTTGTGTTTGTTGTGGTTGCAACATATTTGATATATCAAATTTATTCCGTAATATCGTTTCCTGTAAATTAAATGCAATTGAATTAAAAGCGCTTATAATGAAGAAAACAATTTTATCCATTGCTGTTATTGCAGCAATTACACTTGGTTCCTGTGGCGACACAAAAGAACATGGCAAAAAGACCTATACCCCGGAAGAAATACAAGCAGAAAGCAAGAAGACAAATGCTTTTCTTGACAGGGTATTCGATGCACGCATCGATCGCGATCCTTACAACCAGACCAGACTGGGCATAAAAAAAGATTATGGCAAATGGACAGATATTAATGATGCCCATGCGCAACAGGAAATAGCGATTACAAAAGCTGCACTGGATACACTTCATACAATTGACATCAATGCCTTGGATGAGCAGACGAAAATGAGCTACAGGCTCTTTGAAATAGAATGCAACAATGCGATCAACAATTTCAAATGGCGTTTTCATGATTACCCTGTGAACCAGATGGGTGGAATGCATTCTGAAATTCCGGCATTTTTAATCAATATGCATACCATAAGCAATAAGGCTGAGGCGGAAGCCTATATATCCAGACTTACCGGTATTGGGCCTTTATTTGATCAGCTCCTTGAGAACCTTAAGGTGCGTGAAGAAAAAAACGTTATTCCGCCAAAATTTGTTTTTCCTTATGTAATAGCCGATTGCAAAAATATAATTGCAGGTGCTCCGTTTGAAAAAAGCAAAGTGCAAAACCCTTTGTTTGCAGACTTCAGCACCAAAATATCTGAATTAAAAGACTTGAGTGAGGAAGAAAAGAAAACACTGCGGGATAAAGCATCTGAAGCATTGCTCAACGCTGTTAAACCTGCATACGAAAAACTGATGGCATATTGGAATGAGCTGGAAAAAAAAGCAACGACAGACGATGGTGCCTGGAAACTTAAAGATGGTGATGCTTTTTATGACGATGCTTTGAAGCTAACCACCACAACAGATTTGACTGCCGATCAAATACATGAAATAGGTTTAAAAGAAGTGGCCCGCATCCACAATGAAATGAGGGCAATCATGAAAAAAGTAAATTTCAAAAGTGAGAACCTCCAGGAATTCTTCGATTTTATGCGTAAGGACAAACAGTTTTACTATCCGAATACAGCCGAAGGAAAAGAAGCATATCGTGTAAAAGCAGTGAAGCTGATTGATGATATGAAAGTTGAACTAGACAAATTGTTTGTAACAAAACCAAAGGCAGATATTGTAGTAAAAGCAGTAGAACCTTTCCGCGAACAATCTGCCGGAGGCGCATTTTATGAAGAGCCTGCATTGGATGGTTCACGTCCGGGCCGTTATTACATCAACCTTTACAATATGGCTGACCAGGCCACCTACCAGATGGAAGCATTGGCTTACCACGAAGGCATACCAGGCCACCACATGCAGATAGCCATTGCACAGGAGTTGCAAAACATTCCAAAATTCAGGATGCATGGCGGCAATACCGCTTATGTTGAAGGCTGGGCACTTTATTCAGAGCTTGTTCCGAAAGAAATCGGCTTTTACCAGGACCCGTACTCTGATTTTGGCCGTTTAGCAATGGAACTATTCCGGGCAGCGCGTTTGGTGGTTGATACAGGCATACACCGCAAAAAATGGACGCGCCAGCAGGCACTCGATTATTTTAAAGAAAATACGCCTAACCCTGAGGGCGACAATAAAAAAGAAATTGAACGCTACATCGTTTGGCCATCGCAGGCTACCGGCTATAAAATTGGCATGAACAAAATACTTGAGCTGCGTGAAATTGCAAAAAACAAGCTTGGTGATAAATTTGATATCCGTGAGTTTCACGATGTAGTGCTTACTTCAGGGCCAGTACCAATGAATTTATTGACCGAAATGGTGGATGCATGGGTTGAGAAAAAGTTGAAAAAATAGATTTGATATCTGACATCTGAGATGTGAGATAAGTTATATTTGTTTCAGGTTTCGTTTATTCGTCTCAAATCTCATATCTAACATCTCATATCTTAATAAGTATGGCAAAGAAAAAGGAAAATAAAAAAGAAAAGAAAGCTAAGAGCATTCTTACCACACAGTCGCATGAATTTATGCGCAATTACCTGAACAATGCATCTCCAACGGGTTTTGAAAGTGAAGGGCAAAAACTGTGGCTGAATTACATCAAGCCCTATATTGATGATTATTTTGTTGACAATTACGGAACTGCTGTAGGTGTTATTAATCCACAGGCAGAATTTAAAGTGGTAATAGAAGCCCATGCCGATGAAATATCATGGTTTGTACATTACATTACCAATGATGGTTTTATTTATGTACGCAGAAATGGCGGCAGCGACCATATGATTGCACCGTCCAAACGCGTCAATATCCATACGGATAAAGGGATTGTTAAAGCAGTTTTTGGCTGGCCGGCCATACACGTCCGCGATGCGGCAAAAGAAGAATCTCCTTCACTGAAAAACATATTCCTGGATTGTGGTTGTTCATCAAAAAAAGAAGTAGAAGATCTGGGAATTCACGTAGGCTGTGTTATTACTTATGAAGATGAATTCATGACCCTGAACGACCGCTATTATGTGGGTCGTGCACTGGATAACCGAATTGGAGGATTTATGATTGCTGAAGTGGCACGCCTTGTTAAAGAGAATAAAAACAAGCTTCCATTTGGTTTATACATTGTAAACGCTGTTCAGGAGGAAGTTGGTTTGCATGGCGCTGAAATGATTTCCCAAACCATTCGCCCGAATGTTGCTATTATTACCGATGTGTGCCATGATACTCAATCACCTATGATGAGTAAGGTATCCAGCGGAGACCTGTCATGTGGCAAAGGCCCTGTGCTTACCTACGGACCAGCAGTTCAGAACAATTTATTAAAGCTTATCATTGATGCGGCCAACGATAACAAGATACCGTTCCAGCGTGCAGCAGCATCAAGGGCAACAGGCACAGATACCGATGCATTTGCCTATTCCGTAGGCGGTGTGCCTTCGGCCTTGATTTCATTACCATTGCGTTATATGCATACAACAGTGGAAAGTGTTCACAAAGAAGATGTGGAAAATGTAATTAAATTGATTTACCAGTCGTTGAAAGGAATTAAGAATAACCACGACTTTAAATACATCAAAAAATAAATTGGCTTGAAAGCCATTACTGAATGGACCTGGCAGATTTATAACCTGCCAGGTTTTTTCTTTTATTTCTTCTTACTTTCCTCTTAAACAGCATCTTACTCAAAATACGAGCATTTGACTAAAAAATTCAGTATTTTTAGTCAAAATTTATCCTATATCACAATAAGGAATTTGAACGTATGGCAATTTTAGGATCAATACTTAAACGCACGTTTGAGCTTTCGGAGAAAATACCAAAATTCCGCAAGGTTGATGGCTATAAGCAACAAAACAAAGTACTTAGGAAATTGCTTACAAAGGCTGAATTTACAGCTTTTGGCACGCATTACAATTTTTCGAAATTACTTAGCGAAGCTGATGTTATTCCAGCGTTCCGCAATACTGTGCATACGCACGACTACAATTCCATTTTTAAAAAGTGGTGGCACCGTGCTGTTGAGGGCGAAGCCCACGTTACCTGGCCGGGAAAGGTTAAATATTTTGCTCTTAGTTCCGGCACATCCGAAGCCTCCAGCAAATACATCCCCATCACCAATGATATGCTCAGGGCCATCAAAAAAAACAGTATCCGGCAGATTGTTTCGCAGGGGCGTTATAACTTACCCAAGGAACACTTTGAAAAAGGCGTATTAATGTTAGGCGGCAGCACTCATCTGAACTATAATGGCAGTTATTTTGAAGGCGATTTAAGTGGGATACAGGCCAAAAATATTCCATTCTATTTTCAGTATTTTTATAAGCCGGGCAGGCGCATTTCTAAGGAGCGCGACTGGGAGACCAAGCTGGAAGAGATTACTAAGAATGCCAAAAACTGGGATATTGGTATTGTGGTTGGCGTTCCGGCCTGGGTACAGATATTATTTGAAAAAATTATCAAAGAATACAAAGTCAACACCATTCACGATATATGGCCTAACCTGGCCATTTACGTTCATGGCGGGGTTGCAATGGCACCCTACCGCAAAGGCTTTGATAAACTGATGGGAAAACCCATTATGTATTTCAATACCTACCTTGCTTCGGAAGGGTTTATTGCCTACCAGGACAGGCAAGGCACTGATGCATGCCGTATGGTGCTTGACAACGGAATATTTTATGAATTTGTTCCCTTTAATGAGCATAATTTTGATCAGGATGGTACCATAATAGAAAATCCTGAAACCTTACATATCGGTCAGGTAAAGGAAGATGTGGAATATGCCCTGTTGCTTACCACCTGCTCCGGTGCATGGCGCTACCTGATTGGCGATACAATTAAGTTTACTTCCCTGGAACGTTACGAAATTGTGATTACCGGCCGTACCAAACTTTTCCTGAGCCTTTGCGGGGAACACCTGTCGCAGGACAACATGAACAAAGCGATTGAAATTGTTTCGCAGGAACTGAATATCAACATTAAGGAATTTACTGTTGCCGGTATTAATTACGACACCTTGTTTGCGCACCATTGGTACATTGGTACGGACGATGCGGTAGACAAAGCCGTTCTCCGCAAGCGCATCGATGAAGTACTGAAAGAACTTAATGACGATTACCGTGTAGAACGAATAGCAGCCCTCAAAGAGGTGATTGTGGATGTGCTGCCCAGCCACGTTTTTTACGATTATATGCATTCCATTGGTAAGATAGGTGCTGCTTTTAAATTTCCACGTGTATTAAAAAGCAAAAAGCTCACAGACTGGGAAAACTTTTTGAAAAATGTAAAGCAGGATAAATGATTCTAAAGGCGATCTTCCAGGGATTTATGCTTGGCTTTGTTTTAGCAATTCAGCCAGGCCCTTCCTTTTTCACGCTGCTCCAGACAAGCAGCAAAAAAGGCTTTAAATCCGGATTGGCCTTGTCCGTAGGTATTTTTTTAAGCGACCTTGTTTGCGTAATCCTCGCCTATCTAGGAGTAGCACAACTATTTGATAAACCGGAAAGTAAAATTATTGTCGGCCTTGTTGGTGGATGCCTGTTGATTGTTTTTGGCCTCTTCAGCATTTTTCACAAAAAAACAGTAGAAGAAGAAAAGGGAATTGAAATTAAGGAAGCGGTAAATGTTCCTTTATTTATTACAAAAGGCTTCTTTCTTAACCTTCTGAACCCTTCCGTTATTTTTCTATGGATTTTGTGGGTGGGTGCTGTAAGCACCAATAAAGAATTTACGAAGGTTGACATCATGATGTTCTTTATCACCACACTTTCCACCATCCTTATCACCGATATATTGAAAGCTTACTTTGCTGTTAAAATAAGCAAACGGCTTAGCCATGTGGTGCTAAGGAAAATAAGCATGCTGCTGGGTGTTATATTGGTTGCTACAGGTGTTGTGTTTATTTACCGCGGACTGTTTGTGTAACAATTACTTAATTGAAAATAAGGATGGAGCGCAAGGGTTCTGCTTCAAGGTACTTGACAATATAGCGTTTACCAACTTCTACTACAGCGCTATCGGGCAGTTTCTGAAACCTTTCAAACCGCTGCTGTCCGACAGAATAAGAATAATAACAAACATTCCTGTCGCTTATTTTCTCCACTTTACCTGAAACGGAGTAGGTTATTTCATCATCAAAAAAAATCGGGTTATCAAACATCACATAGGCCTCCGCTGGCCTCAAAGAATCAAATTTTAAAAGATATTTTTCACCTACGGGGATGAATTCAAAAGCAGAAAAATAGGTATTCTCCCTTTTAATAAACTCCTTCCCCTTAACGTAGTAAACCACATCTACATAACTGCCTTTCATATACCCTTGTTTAATCACTTCGCAAGAAACTACTTTCCCATTCCGATCTATACTCTCATATTCTTTGTCAGACAAATAGCCTGCAAACAGGTACAAACAATAGAGAATACCGAAAGTAATTACGAATTGGAAAATAAAACTTAAAGCTTTTTTCACCTTTGCCTTCACAAAATAATTTTTTGAGGGTTCTGTGGATTAATTGAAATAATGAAAGATTTCAGAAGCTATTCGTTGAACATTTACCTTCTCAAACGGGTGCTGAGTATTCGGCAATACAAGCAATTGCCCATTTTTAAGCGAACGGTAAACGGCAATGGTTTCTTCAAGGCACACCATATTGTCCCTATCACCAACAGAAACAAGCACTGAATGGTTGATCTCCCTTAGTTGGTCATGAGTTAAAGCTGGCTGCTTGCCCAGAGCCAGCATCATGTCTGCTGTTTTGGGCAAAACGTTTTTCCAGTTCTCAGTCCCATGCCTTAGTTCCAGTGCTTTTGCAAATGCGGGGACTTTTTCTTCAATTTTATCAGCATTCAGCATTGCTGCCTCTTTAACCGCACCATCCGGAGTCCAGTTGAATTTGGTTGCAAAGGTAAATATCTTCCCTACCCTTTCCGGGTAATGCTTTGCAAGGTACAATGCCACATAGCCACCCATACTGTAACCAAAGATGTCAATGGTCTGAATTTTATTTTGATCCAGCCACTTGAGAACATCATTGGCGAATAACTCAATGCTGAATTCGTTTGTTGGTACGGGCATTCCACCATGTCCGCAAAAATCCAATGCAGTTATTTTAAATTGCTCTTTTAACAAAGGAGCAAGTGCATCAAATTGAGTAGATGAGCCTATTGCACCGTGAAGCAGGAGGAGATGTTGCATAAAATTTGTAATTTTTTTAAGTCATATTTTTGATCCTATTGATTTAGAGAGGAGATAGAAAACAAGCTAGTAGGTCCACTCATTCCTAACCCTGTCATACACATCAATAGAAATCCTGAAACCGGAGCTAAAAGGGTAATTGTTTGTCTTCCCTTCTACAAAGAAAACCCCGATACGTATCATTTCCTTAAAAATACGTATACTCTTTTCCAATCCTACATAAGCCTCAAAATAAAACAGGTTATTTTCCTTCGATTCCAAAAAGCCTCCACCAGCAGATTCTGAAATTTTCAGGTATTTCATGTAGGGTATTTTATTTATCAAAGCTCCATTAAAGCGGTGAAAATAATGTCCGGCATAAAAACGGCCCAATGTAACATAACTCTTTTCAAGCGACTGGAACGAAGAAAGCGGATTAGCAAAAAACGGAAAGCCAACACGTGGCTGGTACTTATAATCTATCGCTTTTACAACTTTTGTATTGTAGAATTTACCCGTATAAAACCGTATTTTTGAAATACCAAAGAAACGGAAATCAATATCCTTGGAAACAGAGTACTCAAGATAATCGAAATTAACCGCACTTCTGAATACATCGGGTAGGCCCTTTCTATAACTTACCGTAAAGGTTGGATATTTTGAGCCTAAAACAATTTTTTCATAGGGCTCACGAATGTATTTCTGTTCGGGTGTGTAGCTTATGTCATTAGTAATGTAAAAAGCATTGTAATAATCAAAGCTGAGCGGTTTTGCCGTTCCGTTATCGAAGAAAAGGTTGGTAAGCGTATCATTTTTTATATGACTAATGGATTTACGTGTAGAATACTCCAGCCTTGCGCCCCAGTAAAAACCATTAAACAACTCAGTACGGTGATTTGCAGCAAGGTGCTCATTCAGATAATAATTGGAAGTTCTGAAAAATGCAGTCCATGTATCGCTGGCATTTACAATGTCATAATTTCTGCCCACATCTACGCCCCAAAAAGAACGCTTAAACGGGTTATATAATCCCGACAAAGAAACCGTTCCGTTCATATCCCTATTTAATATCCCGTAACTTGGATTTACGGAAGCAAAAACAGTTCTTTTATTCTTGAATTTTTTTTCTGCACCAAAGCCATAGTTTATCCTGGCACCGCCAACACCAATAGGCTGGTAACAGGTCCAGAGCGGGTTAAAGAAAAAACGCAGCTCTTTTTCACGGTTATAATGGGTTTGCCCTAAAAGCGCGATCTTGAACAGTGTCACTTTATTTTCTTCTTTATCAATAGAATCGAGGTAAATCTTGGATTCGTGTGCGATCTTAATACTATCCTCAATACGAATAAACTTCAGCTCTTTGTCTGTCAACGGTTCTTTTCTCACCTGCTTCCAGAACGTGGAATCTTTTGTATATGCTTCCTCCAGGGTGCTGCTTACTTCATTTTTAAAGTGCTTTTTATCGAATCCTTTTTCATACTTAAAATTTTCGTAATACACACTTGTCCGGCCGTGCGACCCCTTCTTTCCCCCCATATTATAATCGAATGTCATTTTGTTCAGCCTGTACAATGAATCATCCTGCGGCACAAATTCACCCTCCATTACAAATGAAGTATATTCCGCAAGCTGATATTTTGGGAAGCTGAATTTAAAGCTGCGCAGGCAAAACAGAGAATCAATAATTTCCATTTCCCCTGTAACCAATGAATTACCAAACATATTGGGCTCAACTTTAATGCGGTATATCTTCTGTCCGTTATCCATAAATACACTAATTAGCTTGTATTTATACATCAGGAGCCCGGGAGTACTCAATGGCGACTGAATAGGCATCTCTGAGACCGAGGGACAATAGACGGCATTCTGGTAAAAGTTGAATTCTCCTTCAGTAGCGCTCAGATAAAAAAGGCCGGAAATATCGCCACGTGTTTCATAACCAATACGCTCTTCCTTCAGCTTATTAGGATGTTCAAAGCTTTTTTTGATAACAATTTCGGCCATATTGAACCGGTCATAAACAGGGAGTTTGTTCCTGGCTGCAATGATACTATCTGTCTGAGCTTTTTTTGTCTTTTCGGCAAGCTTAACGGAGTCTTTGTAGCTCAGATGTTTTTTCGCCAGCTTAACACTGTCGCGTGCAAAAATTTTATGTCTTTTGGCAACCTTTAAAGAGTCGGAGTATTTGGTTTCTTTATCGGCCAGACTATCGCTTTTTATTTTTTCTTCGGCTTTTGCAATGGAATCATTGTATCGCTCAATTCGTTTCAGGCTGTCTTTTTTCGAAACATACTTATTATCGGTTTCTACAGCCTTGATGTATAAATCACACTGGTAGCTGGTTTGAAGGTATTTGGCCTTGTGCCTGATTACCTGCTGCACCACCCGCCTTGAGGGGTCTGTGTATTTAGCGTTGATTTCTACTTCATTTAGAAGGTATTGGTTCTCTACGAGGATAACGTTCAACGTAACATTCTCATTCTTTACAATCACATCCTGCTTATAGGTTTCATAGCCCATGCAGGTGAATATAAAAGTATACTTACCATTCGGCAGCTGCAGCTTAAACTCCCCGGCCTCATTCGTAACGGCTTTATTTACCTGGTCCTGCACATTTACCGCAACAAACGGAACGGGCTCAATTGAAAGTCCGGTTACTTTACCTTTTACAGTAAACAACTGGGCCTTCAGTTGAAAGCTGGTTAGGACAACAAATAAAAAGAAGAGTTGTTTCATGAATTACCAGGGCTGCCAATGACAGTTTTGCAGTTCACAAGATACTAAATAACCCGCCAAATGCCTTACTAAAACCCTATCTAATTCTTCAGGTTAGAGCTTAAGTAGTCCAGCGGATCGAAATAATACTTTTTTAAATCATTCAGAGTATAGCAAACCAGGGAGTATGAATTATAATAGTGTCCGGGATTCTTTTCAGTGGGTTTAACCTTTTGCGGCTTTACTTTTATCACTTCAAAATGAAAATGGTCGAATTGCCAGCCATATTTATCCAACTCTGATTTGTTCATAAAACGTGCGATTGCCTTTTCCGGTTGCACTTCATCACCAATCTGCACCTCAATTCCAGCAATATGTTCATACAATGACCATAATTTAACTCCGTTTATTTCATGTGCCAGGATTAGGTTCGCATAAGGCCCGTCAGTTCTTTTACTTATTACTACACCTTTGGATATAGGATAAATATTCTCCGATTCGTAATTACTTCCGGGCCGCCTGATGTCAATACCTGTATGATAATGGGCCTGAACCTTTGGCCGTGCTTTCCGCATCAAACCAAACTGTCCTATTTTAGTGAGCTGAACTTTTGAAATGTCTTTGCGGTCACCAGAATGTATGGGAAGCAGCACCTGATTTTGAGCAATAAAACAAATAAAAAAAACACTTAAAAAACGGACCATTTTTTTGTATTAACTCCTTTATTAACCGTTACACAATTCCCAATGGCAGCAATCTTCAATACTTAATATTTATAAAACGTTTAACTGCCTCAATTCGTATAATTACTGAACAAATCGCTTTGGGCTTTTCCCTTATTGATTTCACTTATCACCGTTACATGCTCTTTCAGCTCTCCCTTTTCATCAATGTGCTTCAACAAAAAACCTTCATTGCAAACCACTTCACCTATCAGCCTGGTTCTGTGGCAGTCGCAGGGGTTACGCTCGCTGCACATGACTGCAACTTTCAGTCCCTTTTCACAGGCAACCTTCAGCCGCTCAATCCCGCGTTTAAAAAAGTCCTTTGTTCGAATAGCCCTGTAATCAACCTTTCCGTATTCATCGTAACAGGATGTGTCTTTAGGACGACCACCAAGGCTATCCCCCATAAAGATGTACTGAATGCCATGTAATGGCAAAATGCGCTGCAGATTTTTCTGATTAAATTGAGGATGAAAGCGGGAAAAGGGTTGCGAACGGACATCAACAAGGTATTCAATATCAAAACCTTTTAGGAGAGACAGAAAATCATCTATTTTTCTGCTACCATGTCCAATTGTATATAAGGCACTTTTTTGCACACTCTAAGTTACCAGTTTTATTATGCTTTTACAAGTAGTTATGCAAAATAGAGTCATGTAAAAAACTGGTAAGTAATTTCATATTTACTCATAAAATTCCAGCCCCCAGCAAAACAGCAAATATGCAAAGGCAAACAGCTACACTTAGCTGCAATGTTTTGATAGTAACTTTCTTTAGCAGTCTGCTGCCAATAAAAGCGCCCACAAAAGCCGATAATGTTGCCGACCAGAGCAATATATAGTCAACCTGAAATGGCACACGAAACATCTCCGCCCCATACACCACCAACCGTGATACGTCTATCATACAGGCAATTACAACTCCGGTAGCAATAAAGGCCTCTTTTGAAAGATTGGCATTTATCAGGAAAGCACTCCGCAATGCTCCCTGAGTGCCCGAAAGCCCGCCAAAAAAACCGCTAAGTGCACCTCCCAGGATTATAAACCTATTGCTGAATTTGAGGTTGGCCAGACTTGGAATGATTTCAAACAGGGCAAAAAAGAAAAGCACCGCTGCAATGATAAGATTGATGGGCATTACATAAAAAATTCGTCCTGCAAATGCATAGTCAAAAAGCGGTGGAATATTGCCAAGGTAAAACAAAAAGTAGGCGCCTACAAAAGCGAAAAGAAGAGCAGGAATACCAAAATCTTTTGCAACCCTCCTATCAGCATGTCTTCCTACAAGCAGTAACTTAAAAAGATTGTTCAGGAAATGAACTACAGCCGTGAGCATGATCGCTATTTCCAGTGGAAAGAAAAGCGCAAACACCGGTGTAAGCAATGTTCCCAGCCCGAAACCTGAAAAAAAGGTAAGCCCGGATCCAATAAGAGCAGCGGAGCATATCAGCACATATTCCATGTTCTTTTCAGCATTTATCCATGTATAAAAAAAGGTTACACAAAATTTGATTCGTATAACCTTTTAAAATTTTCAATGTTTCAGTAATATTTAAATGAGTCGTTTCAATAATCTAAGCCGGTGCGAATAATCTTTTTTATCATTATTAAAAATCCCCTGGTGATCAAAACCATCAATACGCACCTTACCAGAGGCATGAATAATTTTATTATTATCCAACACAATTCCTACATGAATAATACGCCCCTCCTCGTTATCAAAAAAAGCCAAATCACCCGCTTCCGCTTCTTCAACAAAACTAAGCGTTTCACCCTGCTCTGCCTGCTGGTATGCATCACGTTTTAATTTGATGCCGTTGAGCTTATAAACAGTTTGCGTAAAACCCGAACAATCAATCCCGAACGGAGTTTTGCCCCCCCACAAATACGGGGCATTCAGATACATCATTGCCGTTTCAATTATTCCCTGCTTGCTATTGGGTAAAATGCCCCGTGTGTACTCTCCCTCATAAGTATAGCTTTGGTTCTCAACGGCACATTCCTTATTGTCATAATTTGGAAGCGCGCTACCCATTACTATCGGAAAAAACAAAGATGTTTTATCATCCTTTATCAATTGTATCAGCTCATTACTAAAATAAGACTCTGTAGAATTAATTATATCGAATGTATGCTGCTCAATAGGCAAAAACTGCTTTTTATCAATCCAGCCTTCGTAATCATCATAAGCAGTTTTGATATGTAGCCAGTTGCCTTCCCTACCAAAAATTTGAAAATGATCCCCAAACAACAGCTGATTTACCATCTCGCTCCTGTCCGAAGGCTCCTTTCTGCAAGGTACAACACTTAAATTACAAATTCCGTACATTATTTTTTGTTGCAAGTTTCACGTTAAAAGTTTCACGTTCCAATAACGAGTTATTTAAACTTTGTTCCTTTTATTTCGGAGGTATTCAGATATTTAATAAAATTATTAATCTGTTTACTAATATCTTCGGCTTGCACTTTTAACTTTTCAAACTGTTCCTGTGTAATATGATTTCTGTCAAGTGCCCTATATAATTGAGAACGCACTTCGCCACAAGAACCTTTCGCGATACTTAAAAATTGTCTAAACTCATTTTTACCATCCCGCTCAAACCCTTCAGCAATGTTGTCCATTACCGAACCACTTGAGCCATTTATCTGATCTCTTAGTTTAAAATCCTTTTCAAAGCTTCCATTCAACGTTAAAGGATAAATATCATTGCAAAGTGTTCTACCTTTTTGCCAAATCTCTAAATCTTCAAACCTATGAATTGTTGCCATAGCATAACCTGATTTAACTTGAAACCTGAAACCTGAAACAAAGAAAAACTAAACCAACTCAATCACAACGGCCGATCCACCGCCACCACCATTGCAAATACCGGCAGCACCCAGCTTAGCATTATTTTGTTTTAATACATTTATCAGTGTAACAATGATTCTTGCACCCGAACAGCCCAATGGATGGCCTAAAGACACTGCACCACCGTTTACATTTACCTTTTCAGGATTGATGTCAAGTAGTTTAGTATTTACAAGGCCCACCACAGAAAATGCCTCGTTTAACTCATAATAATCGATATCACTTGCTTTCAGCTTCGCTTTATCCAGTGCTTTTTTTACAGCCGCTGCCGTAGCAGTGGTGAACCATTCCGGGGCTTGCTCTGCATCGGCATACGAGCGAAGGATTGCAATAGGTTTAAGGCCGAGCTTCTCAGCCTTTTCCTTGCTCATCAGCACCAGCGCTGCAGCGCCATCGTTCATGGTAGATGCATTGGCAGCAGTTACGGTACCATCTTTGATAAAAGCAGGCTTTAACTCCGGTATTTTATCAAATTTCACATTTTTGTATTCTTCATCTTCTTTAACAATGGTGGTGTCACCTTTACGGCCAGGCACTTCAACCGGAACAATTTCGTCATTGAATTTACCTGCAGCCCATGCAGCCTGCGAACGTTTGTAGGATTGAATAGCAAATGTATCCTGATCTTCACGTGAAAATTTATACTCTTTAGCACACAACTCCGCTGCATTTCCCATTGGGTAATTGTGGTAACAATCGGTCAAGCCGTCTTTTGCCAGGCCATCAATCATGGCTACGTTGCCATATTTATTTCCCCAGCGCATATTTTCAGAGTAAAACGGCACCTGGCTCATGTTTTCCATACCACCTGCAACAACAACATCCGCATCGCCACACATAATACTTTGAGCTGCAATTGAAACAGATTTCATTCCGGATGCACAGACTTTGTTAACTGTAGTACACTGCACGTTATCCGGTAATCCCGCATATTTAGATGCCTGACGGGCAGGTGCCTGCCCCAGGTTTGCCTGTAATACACTTCCCATATACACTTCCTGCACTTCTTTTCCATCAAGGCCGGCCTTAGCCAAAGCCCCTTTAATAGCTGTTGCCCCTAACTTTGTTGCAGATATACCTGCAAGCGCTCCGCCAAAACTACCCATCGGTGTACGCACCGCAGATATGATATATACTTCTTTCATTATTTTTCTTTCTTATTTTCTTGATTAATTAAAATTGCCCTCAAATTTAACCTTTATTCCGCGATTTTACCAGTGATTTATTTGCGATTTTTCGCCAATAAAATATTCGAAATAACTTGAAAAACAGAACTTTTATTCCGATCTTGTATTTTGCGCATCTTTTCATGGGAAAATGTATTTTGCTGCCGTAAAAACAATAGTTAGCACGCACATTTTCGTCAGATAATTTGTGAATAAAACTGTGTACAAATGCCTTTGCAGCTTCCGCCATGCATACAAATTATTTTTAATTTCGTAACGTTCCAAAATCTATCTTGTGAAAAAGCTTATTTCCTATATACGTCATGGACATCCTGAAGTGTATAAAGCACTCCTTCTTGTACTTGCAATTGCAACCATCGTATATATTTTTCCGAAACAAGGAAAATTTAAATACGAGTTCCAGAATCTGAAAGGAAAGCCCTGGTATCATGAAGATTTGATTGCTCCCTTTGACTTTGCAATTAAAAAATCACAGGAGGAGCTGGCTGCTGAGCGCGCAGATATTATTAAAAATTCAAAGCCCTATTTCCGGTACAATTTCAATGTGGTGAATGAGAAAAAATCCCAGCTTTTCAGGGAGTTTAAAGACAAATGGGACGATAAAAAAAATAAAAAAATGAAGGACCGGACAATGGCTTTTGCTAAAAGGCTCATTGACTCTATATACAGTAAAGGCATTATTGAACAAACTGATATTCTTGACAACAAACCTCCGGACTTCTCTATTTATGTGCTATACAACAATGTAGCCGAAGAGCATGAAATTAAAGACTTTTATACCATTACCTCAGCCTATGAATATGTTCAGGAGCAGCTGAAACGCAATGATGCCGCAGCGGACATTAACTTTGTGCTGCCGCTGCTTGAAAATGCCATAGCCCATTCCCTATCATACGATAAAGTCACTACCGATAAAGTACTTAAACAGTCGCTGGACGATATTTCTCCTTCCCGCGACATTATTTTAAAAGACCAAAGCATTATATCCAAAGGGGAAATTATAGATGCAGAAAAGTTTCAGCTGCTCCAATCCCTTAAATGGGAATACGAGCAACAGGCCGGTGGTGCTGGCAGTTATCTGTTTATATTGATTGGACAAATACTGATAGTCACCCTGTGCTTAAGCATCTTAATTATATTCCTGGCTGTTTTCAGAAATGATATTTTTTTGGATAATGCAAAGATCACGTTTATCCTTATCCTTATTATTCTTCAGGTATTGATGACCCGCCTGGCTGTCGACAGTCAGACATTCAGCATTTACCTGATGCCATTTTGTGTACTTCCTATTATTATCAGGGTATTTTATGATACACGCATCGCCTTGTTTGTTCACCTTGTTACTGTACTGATTATTGCCTTTATGGCACCCAACCGTTTTGAATTTGCTTTTATGGAGCTGGTAAGCGGTATGATTGCCATTTTCAGCTTTGTAAATATGCACAACCGCTCACAGATTTTTATCTCGGCTGCGTTGATATTTTTAACCTATAGCATCGCATATACCGGAATTACCATCATACAGGAAGGTGGTACCGATGTGCTTACCTGGCAGGATTTTGCATGGTTTGGCGTAAGTGCATTGCTGACATTGTTCTCTTATCCGCTTATCTTTTTGTTTGAAAAAATATTCGGCTTTATTTCCGATGTTTCACTTCTCGAATTATCCGACACCAATGGCAAGCTGTTGCGTGAACTGGCATCCCGTGCTCCGGGCACTTTTCAGCATTCACTGCAGGTGGCTAACCTTGCCGAAGAAGCCATATATTCAATTGGTGGCAATGCCTTGCTTGTAAGGACCGGGGCATTATACCACGATATTGGTAAAATGGAAATGCCCATGTACTTTATAGAAAATCAGGCAAATGGCGTTAATCCCCATGAGGATATGAATTATGACGAAAGTGCGGCTATCATTATCGGACATGTAATTAAAGGGGTGGAAATTGCAAAAAAACATAACCTGCCGGAACAGATCATTGATTTCATCCGTACACATCACGGAACTACCATCACTACTTATTTCTACCGTTCCTTTCAAAAAGAATTCCCGGAAGAGCAAATAGATATTGAGAAATTCCGTTATCCCGGCCCTATACCGTTTTCGAAAGAAACTGCTGTATTAATGATGGCCGACTCGGTAGAAGCGGCCTCACGAAGCCTGAAAAAATACGATGCTGAAAGTATTGATAACCTGGTGGAAATGATTATCAATAAACAGATTGAGCTCAACCAGTTTATCAATGCGGATATTACATTTAAGGATATTAATAAACTGAAAAAAATATTCAAGAAAAAGCTGATGAATATTTACCATTTAAGGGTGGAGTATCCGAGATAATGCCGTATTAACAATAATAGTCTGCCCCGGGTCTTCGACAAGCTCAGACTGACCTACACACAAATCTATTAACAAACGGGCTGTCAGTCTGAGCCTGTAGAAAACCTTGCGGTGACTTTTGTGAATCCAATCACGGAGTATTCAACGACACACGCGGACTGTCAGTCTGAGCCTGTCGAAGACCTTGCGGTAGCTTTCGTGAACCCAATCACGGAGTACTCAACGACACACAGAAATTATTTTTCGCTGCCAAAGCGGGGTGTCAGTCTGAGCCTGTCGAAGACCTTGCGGTAGCTTTCGTGAACCCAATCACGGAGTACTCAACGACACTGGAATTATTTTACCATTCATATACTGGTGCGCCTTTAATGCAAAATCCGCAATATAAGCAGCCATTTTGTCGGCAGTGAGCGGTGCCTTATATCCCGGAAAAGCTTCTTCCAGCATCTCGGTTTGTGTAGCGCCAATAGCGAGACAATTAAACGCAATATTACTTTCCTTGTATTCTTCTGCAAGGCACTCTGTTAAACAGGCTACTGCAGCTTTGCTTGAGCTGTATGCCGATAATCCGGCAAACTTGGCGCTGCCCTGGAATCCGCCCATGCTGCTGATTGTTACCACATGGGCATTCTGCTTACTCTTCATTAATGGTGCAACAGCTTGTACCAACCATACAACAGAAAACACATTTACCTTGTATACATATTCCAGGTCATTACCGGTAATTGTTTCAAACGGTTTGTTTACAATGGCTCCGGCATTGTTTATCAATATATCTACATTCTGAATATGTGATGCAACCTTATTTCTAAGTGCCTGAACCTCCTGCTCATGGCTTAAATCACAAGGAATTGCAATTACTTTTGCGGGATTGTTCGATGCCGCACACTCTTGTTTCAGCTGGTCTAATTTTTGTACGTTTCTTGCTATGGCAATAATGGTATTGTTTGAGTCGCTGCTGAACTGCTTTACCAGCTCATACCCGATTCCACGGCTTGCCCCTGTTACAATAATATTCATGATTTACACGTTTTTATGCTTTCAAAGAAACGCAAATTTTATTAACTTTACCAAATAGAGAGGTAAATGGATGATGAAGATGGAAGAGGTAGGATTCCTATTATAAAATAAAAAATGATTTTTTCATTTATCAGTGTTCACTGAAATCTATGAATTTACAACTAAAAATAAAACTTCTTTCTGCTTGTCTGCTGATTTCGGCCCTGTGTTTTGCACAGGATAGCGCCATGATCCGTAAAAATAAGCCACAGGAACGTTTTTGGGACAAAGTGTTTGTTGGCGGTAATTTCGGTGTTCAGCTTGGAACATCCACCTTTATTGATGTTTCACCATTGATTGGATACCGCATTACACCTAAATTTTCAGCCGGGATCGGGGCGACTTACCAGTATTTTCATTACAAAGACAGGTATTACGATCTAGAAACAAATGTATTTGGAGGCCGTGTATTTGGCCGCTACCTGTTTGCAGATTATTTGTTTGGACATGCCGAATACGAATACCTGAACCTTGAAGCATTCGATTTTATGCCGCGCAGGCGTGTGGATGTGGTAAGTATCCTGGGTGGTGGAGGTTATATTCAGCGTTTTGGCCGCAATTCAGCTATAGTAGCCATGATCCTATACAACTTTACAGAATCACTATATACACCTTACAATAATCCTGTTATACGGATTGGGGTTAATTTGGGGTTGTAAGCAGTGAATTTAGTTTTATATGTATTCCTTATGGATATTCACTATTTCTGGTTGGGTAATTTTGCAGCTGTTACTGTTCGTGTAAAAAACGCTCCATTATAAATGTTGGCCTGCTTTACCGGAAATAAGTATAGATAATTATCGTAGCCTGAAAATTTTGAGAAATTGGAATTTAGATTTTCTACTTCCCTTAATTCTAATCCTTTTCCAATATTATTAAGCATTGTTCCGCTTTGATAATAATGATTTAAAGAACAAAATTTGTCGGAAATATTTAAGACCGTATCATTGGATAAATATACACCTGCAGTATGTTTTTGTTTGTAAAAAGATCGCATATTGTGGATATTCCCTCCTAATGTAATGGTGGTCCATGTTGGATGTTGAATAATTTGTTTCTTTATTTTGATATATATTAAGCTGTCTCTGTTATCGCTTGTTTTACTTTCGTCAGAATTTATGTCATAAAAGAAAATTGAAACTTTTGGATCCCTGTTCAATAATAAAATTGCGGAAGCCCAGCCAGTTGATGCTCGGCCATCAGCCGAAGCTACCGAAAAAAACTCGGATTGATAAACACTACTATCTGTCCTATTTTTTAAGAATGATAACATTAGCTCAGAAGGAATCTCAAAGCCAACTTGCAAACTATCACCATTTGCACTAAAAAGGCTTGTCAGACCGGTTACAAAACCCGCTGGTTCATTTGTACCATGCATTTCACCAACCATAATCAGTTTGTTGCTGTGTAACAAATCATAAACTGCATTATCTAAACTATCCAGCCTGTCGATTTTAATTGCATCCGTTTTTAAGAGTGTTCCGGAATCTTGCCCATTTGCACTTAGATAAGTAAGTGCGGTGGTAAATAGAATAAATACAAACCTCAACATATATTTAATGTTGAAACTTTTGTAAACAGAACTTACTTTAAACAAACAATTCATTTCCTATTCAACAAACGGTTCCAGCGAAAATATAATCGTTAAAACCCCTGTAGCACTCACTTTCTTTTTTTTCGCTTTTATCACCGTCTGTCCTTTAAACTTATCTATTTTCTCAAGTAAAACATAGCCGGGTTCCCAGTCTTCGATTTCCCTCAATGCATTTATACATTTCCAATGTATTCCATCCAGCCTGTAAGCATTTATTTTGGCATCAAAGTATGCTGCACGCCCGTTCATTACAAATAGCGGTGTTAAATCTTTAAAATAAGCCTTTCCATTGTCCAATATTTTCACTTGTATGCGAACAGTATCGGTGGTTTTATTTTCCAGATCAGCGATTTCAACCTTCACTTTCTTATTAAAGAACCTGTTGTAGTCGAACTTACCTGAACTGTTCGGAATTGGTGCAACGCACTGCTTAACAGGATATTGACGCCCATTTTTTTTTACCCCTTCCTGAAACTGAAAAAAGGCCATATCGGCCTTTATATAAACGGAATCCCGTTTAAACTTAGCGATTTTTATTGTACCAGCCCTTTTTACAGTATCCTCCTGGCCAAAAAAGTGAAAAGAATAAAAAACAAAAAATAAAAAAAATGCCAGGTATTTATCCATATTCCCTCCCTCACACTATTTGGAAAGCCTGTTAAAAATTAAAGAACGCCTTCATTTCGTCAGCATTTTTAAACTGCTGTTCCACTTTGTTCATTTTAAGATTGTTTGTTTCCGCACCACTTTTAATGGAAGCAAACTGCTCTGGTTTCAGCCAGTAAAGTGTTCCATTTTCAACGGTCCACAACAGATTTTTTGAGTTTGGGTTAAATGAAAAACTAAGCACCGGATTTTTGGCGTATGTAAACAATGCATTTTTTTCTTTATCCACCAGGTAAACATTATAACACATCAGCCTTTCCTCCGAAGGATTATTCAGTTTAGCCGTGCAGGTAACGCCTTTAGGATAAGAAGCCGGACAATCGCTGTTGTATACACCAAAACCGCTGATTGCAAACACGCGGTGTACCTTTTCATCCGCACTCATCTGCCTGAACTGGCTATCCTGCTTTTCTTTCCATTTAAGCTCCATTTCCTGCTGCTGCTTTTTCAGCGCAGCGAGTTTGGCCTGGTACTCCTCCTCCAAACGCTTTTCATCAACTTTGCGTTTATCTAGAGCAGCATTGTATTTAACCAATTTGTCCTGGTAATCTTTCATTGCTGCTTCATAGTTTTTACCTTCAAATACCGGGTAAACCACAAGGTCGTAATTCCGGGATGCCTTTTTTAAAGTAAGCATATAATTTTTACCTTTTTCCGGCCCGTCTTTCACAACTGCTTCGTCCCACACGGTGGAGTACATGGAGCTGTTAAAGCCCTTATTTTCACTACCTACCTCGAACAATACACCCTTATACACCGCAAGCTCCGGGAACTCTTTTGAATCTACATCCAAATCAAAAGTATACTTATCTTTTTTGGATTGTTCCGGTTTTTTAGGCTCAGAAACAGCTTTATAGAAGGATGCAATTTTTTCCTCTTTTTCCTTTTTTATCTCTTCTTTTTGAGTTTCAATTTCTTTGTATTCGGGCATCTGTTGAATGTTCGTTTTTTCAATTACAGGAGCATTAGTATTTTCCGCCTTTCTAACAATTTTCTCCTTTCCCAAACAAGCCCAGTTATTAGCACCCGTATCCAGCTTATACAAATTATACTGCGTTCCTTCATAATTGGAAGCAAGCTCTACGTTTATTGATTTATCAGGAGCAACAGCAAGAGGTTGTCCATCTTTGTATCCCATAATCTCCATCATGCCTGCAGATTCAAACTGGTAGCGTGTGCCTGCACTATCATAGGTCATTGGGATTCCGGCAATAAAAAAGTCAAACGCATCGTGAAACTCCCTGTAATGCAGCTCTACCTCCCCTTTTACCAGCTTACCTTCTCCATCCACAAAGCAATTTTTAGGGACAGTGATTTTCGAGCCGGTTTTAAAATCAAGCGCTGCACCTTTCTCAGCATTTATCTTATAAACGGTATAAGGAATATCCAATCCGGTAAGCGGGGGCGCAATGCAGGGCTTTGCCTCTTCGGCTTTATAAAAATCGGCCAGTAATATACTGTCGGCAGCTAAGGGCTGATTTGTTGCTTTAGGCAGGGTTGCTTCAGGATTATTATTTATCTGCAGCACAATTGCTGTTACAGCCGCTACTATGGCAATGCCACCACCGGATAAAAACCAGGGATTTTTGTAGAAAGGTTTGCTGATTACGGTATGCTGTTTTAAAACTGAATCAAAATTTTTACGTTTCAAAATCTCCTCTGAACTGATATCAGGCCGATTTATATTTACTTTCTTTTTCATTTTTTGGGTATTCTAACAGCTATAGAAAATAGTTTTTTTCGATGCTTTAGAACATGTTTAGTTTACTTAATCTTATTTCAGTACCTTTTTTAGTTTCTCCAATATCCTGTAAGTACGCACTTTTGCAGCATTTTCAGTAATTTCCAATATATCAGCAATTTCTTTAAACGGACGCTTTTCAAAAAAACGCATCTCTATCAGCTGCAGTTCATCCTCTTCCAACTCCTCGGAAATAATTCCCACAATTTTATCATGATACTTCTCTATCTTACTTTCCTGTATTTCTTCAATGATAGTATAAACAGCCATTGAATCAATGTTTACCGTTCGCGCATGCTTGTTCTGACGAAAAACATCATTCACTTCACTGTAAGCAATCCGGTACAGCCAGGAAGCAAAAGGCACCCCACGGTATTCATATTTGTGCAAATTATTCATGGCTTTTAAAAAAACCTGCTGGGTTGAATCAAATGCCACTTCTTTATCATCTACACGCTGATAGATGTAGCGGAATATCGATTCATAGTATTTATCATACAAAATGGCAAAATCCTTCGGATTTTTTTTTGCAGCTTCCACTAAGCTGTGCTCCTGAGCAAGACCGGTCTGGCTAACGTGATATTTTGAGGCTTCAATCATATTACTTCTTGCTGTACTAATGGAATATTAACGAACTTTTAAGTAAAATCTTATCATATTTAAACTTTTAAACCTTAGCAGAGCAGAAGTTTTTAACTTATAACGTTCTTATATTAAAAAGATACTACGATTTTTCTACAATTTCAGCAACTGGCTGAAATACAAGATATTAGATTCGAATTTTAAATGTAAAGGTAAGTGTTTTTACAGAATAGCTATCCAAAAATCCAGATAACAAAGCATAAAATATTTCAGATGTGAAAAATATACATGAATATATTCGAATAAGGGTACCAGACATTATCCAGAGGAATTGAACGATTCGCATATGCGTCCTGATGAGAATGATAGGCTAATCACATGGTACGATAGGGCAACTGGCAGCAATAGCCGTAATATGAAAATGCATTGAAGTACCTCATGGAAAACAGGAACTGTGTAAACCCGAATCCACTGCAGGTAAAGTATAACAGCCGTTGTAGATCAGCAATTATGAATGTTGGCGAAAGTTGAGCTTCTTCAAAAAAGTGTTTATAAGAGGCATTGTAAGTAGCTTTTCACGAAGCAGAACAACCGCTACAGCAAGAAGCATATAAAAGCCGGCCACAATTAAAAAACCTAAGTAATACTTACCGGTAGCCTGCGAAATAGCAAAAGCAGCAGCAAAGCTGAGGAATATTAAAATAAACAGCACCAGCCTGGCAACAACCAAACCCACAATTACACCAGAAGCAACGGTCCCTGCTTTTTCAGATGCTTTGAGTTTGATCAAATCAACTTTGTCTTCTATATATTGCTCTATATTCCCTTTTAAAGTTTGTGCGGTATCCATAATTCATAGTTTTTAGTTCAAATAAAAAAACATACATGCCTGAAGTTTCTGAGAAAAAATTTCCTCCTTTTCCTTCAGCTACGGCCCTTTACCACAGAAAAAAATCCACTGTTTCCGGGTATGAGTTTTTATTGTGCTATTTGAAAAAACAAAATACTATGAGAGTTAAATTAAAAGGAATTGGAACAATTTTAAAAAAAACGTTCAAAGACTGGAATGAAGATGATCCTTTCAGACAAAGCTCTATTATTGCATACTACGCAATATTCTCATTACCAGCACTGCTGGTATTAATTATTAATGTAGCCGGCTTCTTTTTTGGTAAAGAAAGAATAGCAGAAGAAATAAGCCGCCAGATAAGTGATGCCATGGGCGATAGTACTGCCGAACAAGTTGGCAGCATTGTAAATAAAGCCAGTGAAATGGAAGCCGGAGTAATTTCCAGTATAATTGCAGTGATTACAATCATATTCGGTTCTACGGGGGTATTTGTGCAACTGCAGGCCAATTTAAACCAGATATGGGACGTTAAACAAAAGCCATCGCAAGGCTTTTTAAAAATGTTGAAAAACAGGCTGTTTTCTTTTGGTTTAATTGTTTCCATAGGCTTTTTACTCTTAATGTCCTTAGTTATCAGTTCCATGCTGGCAGCCTTTAGCCACTGGATTGAGGCCATTTATCCCGATGTTGTGGCTTATCTGTTCTATGCATTGGAATTTGCAGTTTCACTGATAGTAATCTCCGTACTTTTTGCTTTAATGTTTAAGATTTTGCCGGATGTTAAAATTAAATGGCGCGAGGTTGCTGTAGGTTCAGTTCTTACGGGTTTCCTGTTTATCCTGGGCAAATACGGTCTGAGTTTCTACTTCGGAAAAGCGGAACCAGCTTCGGTATATGGCGCTGCAGGCTCAGTTATTTTAATATTGCTATGGGCATCCTATTCCTCGATGATTGTCTTTTTTGGAGCGGAATTCACCAAACAATATGCAGTATACCATGGAATGAAAATTGAACCTACAAAAGATGCAGAAAAAATCAAAGCCTCCGATGGCGCTGCTACAGTCGAAAAAACAGTAAACGCGTCACAAACACAAACAGAGAAACCCAAAAAAGAAAAAGGAATGTATACAATGAAAAACAGAGAAGAAATAAAAACGGAAGTTCAACGTCTCGAAACCAGGTTGGAAAGTGATAAAGAATACATTAAGGACAATTTAAAGTTAACAAATATTATTATAGACCTGGTATCCAGAATGTTTAGCTCTAAAAAACGGGACAAGGAGCTCAATGCCGATCTTTACCTGAAAGGCATGGCACAAAAACACGTTACATTCAAATCAAACAAAGGGTGGCTGGATAAGGTAAAAACACTGCTGCATCTCAACCGAGCCCATAGCTGATATGATTAAAAGGCTGCTGTTTTCTGGTTTATGCATCTTCCTGCTAAACGGGTGTACATTTACATTTGGTGGAACTGTGTTTGTAATCACCATCACCGATCTGCTGCTATACATTTTTGTAGCTTTTCTGCTGGCACTCATTGCAAGCGTCTTAAAACCGCACAATAAACTAACCCGCTTCTGGGTAACGTTTGCAATTGGTCTTGTGTTAACACCGCTGGTATCGTTTATCTACTTATTAGTAACGGTCAGCCGAAAGGTAAAATGAAAACAGCCCTAACAAAAGCAACAATCAGATTTTCTGTGTTGCTTTAAAAGCCCTGAGGGCAAACTCTTCCTCATTGAATACATCTTTAAAATCACCCCGCATTGCTTTTAAGGCATATTTTTCACGGTCAATTTCCGGCCGGGTTCTGATTTTAAAATACCTGAGAATAGGAATAGGCGGGCACCACCCCTGAAATGCATGCCATATAAAGAATAGCAATAACAATATCGGCAGAACAATAGAGTACGGATTAAAAACAAGGGATAAGGTTATACCGCATAGTGCAAGTGCCGACATATTTAAATCCAGCACCCTCTCAATATCCCATTCCTTATCCAATTGCTTTATACGCTCTGAAATCTCAGCCGCACTCTTTCCCGCGTAGTTTCTGATATTAAAAAATATCATCTCATCAATCGATTCATTTTGCTTTTGGGATGTTACTTTCCTTACATTTTCACCGGCTGGTTCTTTTGTATTGTGACTCATGCTCTTTTGCGCTTTGTTTCTCTGAAAAGAATAGAAAAAAATAAGCCAATAAAACCGCTAGGTATATGAGTTGGTCAAGTATTGATACACCCATATAACAAGGTTTTAAAAACATTAAATTGTGGTTGAGTGTTGTACGATAGATTTAGAATTTTTAACAAAATTGGTTGAAAAGTAGCGCAATTCTATAGGATACATATTCATCAATTATCATATATTTGTTTAAATAAAAAATCAAATGGAATCTGAAAGAAAGAAAAAACAAACTTACAGGTTACGGGGGCTTGAACTAGATGCTGAAGCAGCTGAAGCAAAATTAAACTATGATATCACTCTATCAGAAGAAGGAGAAAATAAAACAAAAATTGATAATGCCTACCGAAAATGGCAAGCAGCTGAAAGAGTTGTAATACTGTTCCGAAATCATATTACAAATAATATGATTAATATTGATGCAGAGATACCAACCTTATAAATGTAAGCCCAACAATGTTTGTTGGGCTTTTTTATTAATAATAAATCAATACAGATAACAACAAGAAGCCAATCTTTAATAATCCAAAATTGTATTCTTATACTGCATTCGGTTTCTTATATTTAGGTATACTTTTAGCATTATGTATTGGTTTAAATTTTGGTCTTAATACCCAAGGCAATACATTACCGTTGTTTCCATTAACTAGTTACGAGCTCTTAAACCTATAGTTCTTAAATATTCATTGCACCAAAACATAAACTGGAATAAAGTTATCCAAACTTAGCTTTTTTACCTTTCCCCCCAACTTTTACGATTGACTCTAAAACGTCCGCGATTACGTCTCCAGTAAAACACGAAAGCCCTGTAAATTAAATATTTACAGGGCTTTCGTGTTTTATCTGGCGGAGAAAGAGGGATTCGAACCCCCGGTGGTGTTACCCACAACAGTTTTCAAGACTGCCGCATTAGACCGCTCTGCCATTTCTCCGGGGTCAAAAGTACTATTTTTTTGATTTCTCAAGCAGAAATCAGGAAAAAAAATATTTATTCCGTAAATTTGTATAACACGCAATCCATTAATAATACTAATATTTCAATGAAAAAGCACTTTCTGATACCTTGTTTTATGCTGCTGGCAACATTTAACATCCTCGCAAACAGCAAAATAACAGCGTATTTAACTTATGCAAGCTTTAATGTTCCGGCAAAAACCCCTTATATCGAAACCTATTTATCCATCATTGGAAACTCGGTGAATTTTGTAAAAAATGCCAGCGGTAAGTTTCAGGGAGCGGTTGAAATAAGCATTACTTTTCTTCAAAACGGGGATATAAAAAACGCTCAAAAATATACATTAAATAGCCCGGAAACGATGGATACGAGTATTGCGTATCCTAATTTCATTGACCAGCAACGGTTTACGCTTGCAAATGGCGTTTACACAATGGAAGTATCCATTCTTGATAAAAACAGTATTGTGGAAAAGCCTTTTGTCACGCAGGTTCCCATCACTATTAATTACAATGAAAGCACCATCCTGGTATCTGATTTTCAACTGCTTGAATCCTACTCAAAATCTGTAAATCCAACAATTCTGACTAAAAGTGGGTACGACCTGTTACCTTATGTGTCTACTTTTTATCCCAACAATATTCAAAAACTGAAATTTTATTCAGAAATCTACAACTCGAAAAAAATTCTGGGCACCGACCAAAAAATGATATTCAGTTATTTTATCGAATCCTACGAAAAGAGAATAAAACTAAACGACTACAGTGCTTTTTCGAAACAAACTGCAAACGATGTAAATATTCTGCTTACAGAATTTGACATTAGCAAGCTGCCAACAGGAAACTACAACCTTGTACTGGAAGTCAGGGACAAGGAAAATAAAATCCAGGCTGAAAAGAAACTGTTTTTTCAACGACAAAATACAAATGGCAAGTTCAGCTATGAAGATTTAAAATCTGTTGATGTAAAAAATACGTTTGTGACCAGCTATACCAATATGGATACATTGGTGGATTACATACGCTGCCTGCGTCCCATATCCAACTTTTCGGAAGTAAAGTATGCCGAGAACCAGCTCAAAGAGCGAAAGCTGGAAATCATGCAGCAGTTTTTTTACAATTTCTGGAAAAGCCGCAACGAAACAGAGCCTCAGCTTGCCTGGCTGGAATACTATAAGGAAGTAATGAAAGTAAACAAGGAATTTGATACTTACGGTCTTAAAGGCTATGATACCGACAGGGGCCGTGTTTACTTGCAATACGGTCCTCCGGACCAGCGTAGCAAGGTGGAAGCCGAGCCGAGCGCTTACCCTTATGAAATATGGGAATATTACAGGCTCATTGACAAATCACTGGTTACAACATACTCGGAAAACAAGCAATCCAACAAGAAATTTGTATTCTACAACCCCGATCTGGTAACCAATAAATTTACGCTTATCCATTCCACCGCTCAGGGCGAAGTATACAATACACGCTGGGAAATATTGCTTCATAAGCGCGATTCTCAATCTCACGATATGGATGCGGAGAAGGTACAGCAGCATTTTGGTGGCAATGCAGATGATAATTTCAGAAACCCGAGGTAACTAGTGAATAGTTATTGGTTATTGGTTATCTGTTATCTGTTATCCGTTATTAGGTAATTCTGATAGCCAATAACAGGTAATAATAACTGATATACTGATAACTTATTAACTATAACTTCAAAATACATACCTTTGTCTTATGAAGGTTGCTGTAGTTATCCTGAACTGGAACGGTAAAAATTTTCTCGAAAAATTTTTACCGTCTGTTGTTGCAAACAATCCTGTTTATTCAGAAATAATTGTTGCTGATAATGCTTCAAGTGATAACTCAATTGCTTTTCTTAAGGAACGCTATCCCCCGATTAAGATCATTCAGAATGCTGAAAATGGAGGATTTTCCAGAGGCTATAATGACGCATTGAAACAGGTAAAAGCAGATTACTATGTTTTGCTGAATTCCGACATTGAAGTAACAGCCAACTGGATTGATCCTGTAATTCAACTGATGGACAGCGATGAAACAATTGCTGCATGTCAGCCTAAAATAAGGGATTACAATAAAAAAACACATTTCGAGTATGCTGGTGCAGCTGGTGGTTATATTGATAAATATGGCTATATGCTATGTCGCGGACGTATTTTTGATACCATAGAAGAAGACAAAGGACAATACGATGATACGCGTGAGATATTCTGGGCCACAGGTGCATGCCTGTTTATCCGCTCTAAATATTATCACCAGATGGGTGGACTTGATGAAGATTTTTTTGCACACATGGAAGAAATTGATCTGTGCTGGCGCTTAAAAAATTACGGATATAAAATCATGTACTGCGCTGACTCTACAGTATACCATGTTGGTGGTGGCACACTCAATAAAACCAGTCCACACAAGACATTTTTAAATTTTCGTAATAACCTGGTCTTACTTTTTAAGAATCATGCACCGGCTTATTTTATTATAAAAATTATATTGCGCATGCTCTTGGATGGCATTGCTGGAATTAAATTTTTAATTTCAGGACAGGCTCCTCACTTTATGGCAATACTTAAAGCACACTATGCATTTTACTCTTCACTGAGCAAAACACTGGCAAAGCGGAGGAAACTGAAGCACGATATAAAACAATATGCAACCAAAGGGATTTATTCAGGCAGTATTGTTGCAGATTATTATTTGAAAGGGATTAAACAATTTGACCAGATTGATAGCAAAAAATTCTCATGAAATTTCATTCCTTTATTAATTACAACTTAGAAAAAAATGAATGATAAGAACAATTTAAGGGTCTACAGGATGTCTTTTGCAAGTGTGTATCCGCTGTATATACAGAAAGTAGAAAAAAAGGGGCGCACAAAAGATGAATTAGATACCGTTATCTATTGGCTAACAGGGTACAATAAGAAGACGCTCCAGGAACAAATTGATAAGAAAACTGATTTCGAAACATTTTTTGCGAAGGCACCAAAGCTAAACCCCAATGTTTCAAAAATCACGGGTGTGATTTGTGGCTACCGTGTTGAAGATATTGAAGACCCGGTGATACAAAAGGTACGTTATCTGGATAAGTTGGTGGATGAATTGGCCAAGGGCAAAGTGATGGAGAAGATTTTGAGAAGCTAAGTGTCCTAAACCAAATTTCCATAGCTTTATTCCAATAACGAGAATATTCTCTGTCTGCACACTACACCTAGCATCCAGTTTTCGGCAAATTGTTCAGGTTTGCCTCCTCCTCTGATTTCATTTAATTTACAAGCAAATATTAAGTCGGAAATTTTTTGTAACCACGGCACTGTTTTTTTACAAAACGGTTAATAAAATCGTGAAAGCCTAAATCAAACTAAGTAAGGGGACCTAAAGACCTTTTATAATCATTTTTATTCGGGCCTAAAACACAAATATTCTTAGCAATGAAAAACAAAATTTTATTAGCATCCATTCTTGCAATGTCCACGGTGGTGCTTCCTGGCTGTGAAACAATTGGAAATATTTTTACTACCGGGGTCTGGTTTGGAATAGTAATAGTAATGGTACTCATCATATTTGTACTTTGGCTATTGAATAAGACAAAAAATAAATAGTCATGTTTTGAGTAAGATGTTCCACACAAAAAAGCGGGAAAACAAAAAGGCCCGAAAGAAAAATCTTCCGGGCCTTCAATTAATAAGGTAAAATCAGTTACTCCTTCTCCGCATTCTCATACTTCACAATATCCGCAGCAAAATCCATAAAGAACTTGTGGGCCGAAGTAAACACAAAACGGTTATCACCGGTTTTTTCAATAATATTCCTTCTGTTCATCGTATTGATAAAGTTCTTGCGCGATTCAGCATCTTTCAGCTGTTTATTGGAAAGAATCAAGTCAATGTATGAAGAGTTGGTAAAATAATTTTCGATTTCTTCTATCTCAAACTCGCTGAACTGTATCCGCTCCAGGAAGTTTTTACCATCACGGTCAAGCTCATAGCTCAACAAAGCAATAAAAATACACACATCGCGTGACAGCATTTCGTTGGACTCGTCTGAAACCAGGTAAGCAAAATCCTGAGTCAGTCTCAATTCATAATTGAAAGATGCCTTGAAAAAGTAGTTATAGGATTGCTCATTTTCTTTAAGCACTGCATAAGTACGCTCAGTAGGCAAAACAAATTTACCACTGGTTAAATCCTCTACAATCTGGCGGTGGTGATTAGGAAATTCCATGTTGTTTATTGATAGTTATTTTAGGATACGTTAATGTTAAATCGTTGATCTTCAATTTTTCAAATTCAGGCTTGGCACCAAAATCGCGCTCAATATCTTCGTCAAATGCCAGTGTAGTCAATGCAAAGAATTTTTCAATCTCTACCTTTTTGTAATCTTCTTTTAATGTTTTATTGCACCATTTAAAGAAATCCGGCACCGGCAGATTGGACTTTAGTTTTGTGGTATAATACTCTTTGTCAAAAATCCACTTTTCGTCCGAATTTACTTCGTCATCAAAGTATACATCCACATCATTTTTAAACTGCTCAAAAATTTCAGCGGCATTAAAAAACGTGCTTCGGGAATAGATACTGTGACGCTTGGTTTCAAGCATACGAGGCACTTTCTGTTTGTAAGGATTTTTAAGGAAAGTAATCCAGCCGGTAAGAATAATGGACTCAGTACGTATACGCTCAATCAGCGGTAATAATTCAGTGGTTAAGATCTTCGACTGACGTAATAAATTATCATTCACCTGTATCAGCTGGAAATACATCTTCTCAAACAATACACGCGTATTTTCCTCGTCAGTAGTTAAGCGGTAGCGGTTGGTATACTCAGATATGTCATACAGCTTATTGGCAATAGAAGAGCTGTGGTTAATATCGAGGATTTTATTCAATGGAATGATGTACTCATCGATCCAGCGTGAAGCACGCACAATCTTTTCGCGGTAATCAATCTTTTTCACATTCGCTTTCAGCTCGCGGGTTTCATTCAGCAAGCTGATGGTGTTTTTCTCCACCATTTCATAGAAAGTACGAATCTCGTTGGAAAGCTCCGTTAACCGCTGGTTCAGAAGCACCTTATCGCCATTGATGTTTTCCTTGATTTTACGGAACAGCTCGGAAATGGAAACATGATACTTTTCAATGGTTTCCGGCAACATCGGCTTGAACTCGCTCTGTATAAACTCAATGAGATTATAATAAACGGTACGTATTTCATAGCTGTCGTTTACCGGACTTAATATTTTGTAGTCGACCAGCTGCACTTTAATATCAATATTGTGCTTTGACGTAAGTTCACTTAAAATCTCACGTGTAATCACACCACCCTTTGATTGTGTTTCATACAAATCAACGATGATATCAAAATACTCTAATAAAAAGCGCAGTATGGTCCTTGGTTCTGCTTTCATTAACCCCTCCCTAGCACTCCCCCTAATGGGGAGGAACTTGTTTTAGTTATTTAAAATGTTTAAATTTTTTATTCAATAATAACATTATTATTACCGGCTGATGACTAGTTTACCCTTTGTCACATTGTTGTTATTTACATTCACTTTATAAATATACATTCCCTCACTTAATGTAGATATAGACGTTTGTTTAACATCATTACCTGCATTGAATGTATCAGAAAGAATTAATTTTCCAGCAATGTCGTACAATGATAGCGTAGCAGTTTGTTGTTCATTCAAACTAATAAAAATAGTTATTTTATCATTCGCAGGGTTTGGGAACACTACGATATTACCTGCGGTACTATCTTCTTCTAGCATGTTTTTATGTGTGCCTATGTGCGATGGTACAATTTCACACTCATTTATATAAACAGCGGTATCTAAGGTTGAAAGAAGTGCTCTTGCATTATATACGGCAGGACCGCTTTCGTAAGGGCATAATTTAGCTATTGCTTGTAATGTATTTATTTCATTGCTGTTAAGACTATCATTAACCCAGTTTGCAATAGTGATAGTATATACATCTTTCAAATTTTGCTCAATGGTATTTTCAGGATTAAAAACATTAATTGAAATGTTGGCAGCTGCAATATCTCCATGGTTAATCAATTCATTAAGACCGTATAATTTACCAATATTATTAGTTAAAATACTGTCAGCAAAAGTTTGTAAGTCAGAAGTTCCTAACAATAATGCTGTATCTGCAAGCATAGCTGTATCTGTTCGCAGCAAATTGTATAAGGAATAGTTAGCCCACCATTTTGAGGGAACACTATAAAGGGCGGGATAACTGTGCTCATCATTAGCCAGCTGCTGGAATTGCAGCAGTTTACTATTATCCTCATTTCTTCCTGAAAGTGTACCACAAACAGGCGTTGGTACTGCGCTATAACCTGTTGGTGGATCAACTGTACTAACTAAATTATTGGGATACATACAAGGGCCACTGAGAGTATTACAAGGACTTCCGTATAAATTCATAATTGATTGAGTTCCATCAGAATAATAAGAAAAAATATGACTTCCACTAAAAGTTCCTTCCCAAGTATTTTCTGTTGCTCTACAGGAGCTTGAACTTCCATTTTGATATCCAATTGTACTGGAATTAAGTACAAACCCATCCATATTATTCTTCATATGATTCTTAGCTGTTTCAGTTCCTAAATTTCCACCACTGAAAAACAAACCTCTTCCAATATCTTCAACAGAATTATACAAAACAACAGAAAGGACACACCCAGGTTCTATTCGTATACCATTCATCCACCAGGCCGAAGCTCCAATACCTTTAACAAGATTTGTCCGCAAATTCAATGAGGGGCAATTAGCAACCAATATCCCATTGCTTTGTATACTGCTCCCTAAATTACTTAATGAGGTAATATTATTACTTTGAATACTAGGTGCTGTATGATTAGTAACCTCTATACCTGTCGAAACACGCTTTATATTATTATAAAAAATACTAAGTTGAGGATTGGTATTAAGAGATGTATTTAATATACTTATGGCTTTGCTATTGGGTTTGGAGTTACTTGTTGGAGAGGCAATATTGATATTGTTTGAAAGCACCCAGAAACCAGAACTCCCTGCACAATCTATTGAGTAAATACCTGTAGAACAATCGTCAATAGTATTATTACTTATATTAAAACCATTTCCTGAATAAGAACAGTTATTGATAGAAACTCCTGTTGTTAAGTTATTCATTGTATTTGAAAGCACACTTACATCCATACTTCCTGAGGCATAAATCCCTGTAGTAGAATTTACAAACGTATTTTTTTGGTATGAATTATTATTTCCCCCAACCACTAAAAGCCTTTCTGTTGTTGTATTAGAATAAGATCCAATACAGCGACCGGAAAAGCCCGAGCCGGAAATATTTTTAAAATTAGTATTATATACTCTCAAACCAGAACGCAAACAATAAATTCCCATATCCATATTGTCAAAAGTATTTGTTTGACCCGATTGATCCACTCCAATATTCACTTGTGTAACAGTTTCCATTATATCAACACCTTTACTGGTTCGTAGTCCGGCATAAGGAGCGATTAATGCATTGGCAGGAAGGCCAGATGAATTATAGCAAGAAATTGTACTGTTTTTTACTACACCAGGATGTGTTCCAGAATAAGGTCCGATTCTTATTGCGACATAATTTGCATTGAGTTTTGAACCATTTTGTATAGTAAAAGGAGCGCCTAACCTTGATTCAATTGCAACTTTTGCTTTCTCTATAGTAGAAGCATTATCAACCAATAAACTGGTTCCCGAATTTAATATTATCCCAGTCCACATACTGCCAGTCCATGACGTAATCAAGGCTCCATCAGTGATAATTAAGTTTGCTCCAGGATCTAATGTAATGGAACCGTTAGTAGCCATTGCCACCTTGCATTTTATTGTGAGTGTGGCACCATTAGTAACTTTTATATTTTGATACATTTGAATATCAAAATCCCATGTTTCATTTTGATTTACTACCCAGTCATTGCTTGAGGAAATCATGGACTTCACGTATTTTCTAACACTTTTTATTGCTAGCGCTCTATTTGCCTTTCCCAATTGCAAAGGTGACAAATACTCGTTAGACTGTGTTCCTCCCATTAAATTATTAGTAGAATAATAACTACTATTATAAGGGTCAAATCCCCACCCACCTTGATGTACACAAGCATAATTTGCTGGTGGTGTACAATAATTCCACCAACTAGTATTATACACATCACTTAAATAATCCAAATCCAGCATATATTGATTATAATCATACGTATGATATAAATCCAACGAATGCCCCAATTCATGCAAAAGGTGGCCCGACCAAGCATAATCTTGTGTAGGATTGTCCGCTGCATTAAAAGTAACAACATATGAATTTTGACTTAAGTTTGTTTCAGATGGAAACGCAGAAAACCCCAATGCTGGAGGTCCACAATATGCCCCTCCTGTAACATAAATAGGAACCGAACCTGAAATCCGTGAAGGATCAATACCATTTACATATGATTCATAGGCATTCGCATTACAAGTGACTAGTGTATTAAGATAATCATTTTGATAAAAATAAATCCCAGATACTTCATATTGTATTGTACTATTCGGAATATGAGTCACCCCAGTAATTGGGTCAGAAGGAGATGAGAGAGAAGCCATTCTTGGGTTCATCCATGAATTCACAATAGTATTTAATCTTGATAAATGTGAGGCATCATTTTGCCAATTATTACTTCCATTATTTTTTTGAAAAAAGTGAAAAGAAATTCTAACTATTTTGGTAGGAGTAACACTTGGAACAGGCACGTACCCAGAAACCCGACCATACCTATTAGTGTAAGTGCTTGAAACCGGTGTACATGGTATAGATTTAGTTCCTGAAGTTGCATTATTTGCACCTCCACAGTCGCTCCAAGTTAATTGAGCCATAGCAGCAGTACAATCTGTTAATATACACGCTATTACTACAATAGTCTTATAAATTATTGATTTCATTGATTTTTTTTAACGAACGACATTTAATGCGCCCGATTTAACAATACGGTTATTACAAATTACTTTATAAATGTATACTCCCTTATTTAGATTACCAATTGAAATTTCTGTAATATTATTATTTCTATTAAGTATATGCGAATTTTGAAGTTTACCCACAATATCAGCTATTTCTATTATTCCTGTTTCTGATGGCTTCAAATCAACGACTACGTTTAATTTATCGTTCGCAGGATTGGGATATATTTTCACTTCTCTTTTATCTAGTTGTGATTCATCAATACTAGTAATATAGTCGCACGCACTGGTTATTCCAGTTGAATAAGAACCAAAGGTGGTATCTGAATAACAACGCAACCCTCCATGAACTCCTTCTGCAGTAGAGCCATAACATGGAGCAAAATCAATATCATCATATCTGTATCCCAATCGCTCTACCATGGTATCAAGAACATAACCAAATGTTTGGTTACCGGAATAATCCAAAGGCCCTATTTTTACATACAACCAATTCAAATTAAAACCCTGAATATTTTTTGTACCTGTATTTAATACCTCCACAAAATAAGTCGAATCAGCACAGGCAGTATCTACTAACGGAAAACGCCATCGGTTCCCTATTTGTGCGTTGGTATTAAATAAAGTATCGAACTTATTGTTACCATATCTGTTATTATATAAATATACAACTCCATTTTGTTCATAAGTAAAATATGGATTACGATACCCACTAACACTACCAAAAATACCTGTACCGTCATAGTAATGGGATATTTTTTTACAAGTAGTTGAGTTTATTACAGTATCATTTATATAAGTTAATTTTGAGTAACCGTACCAATCTGCAGAAGCATCAGTATAATACCATGTTGCCCCAGCCGGACACCACGTTTGTGAATATAAACTTAGTGACGTAGAAACGCTTAATACAATAATAATTATTCTGCTGAATCGCTTTTTAAACATACTCTTAATTTTTATTTACCTTTCAATGGCTTAACCGGAGCCTGAACAACCCCATTCTTCTCAACAATAAGCGCATTTTGTTTTTCACTGATATTGATTTTTCCTTTTGAAGGATAAATGAAATAGTATTTGTTGAATCCTTCAACAGCATCAGGAGCAGCAAAAATCGGGATGAAGAAATGGTCTTTACAGAACTTCACCAGCTCCGGACGGTTTTGCTTGTCAATAGTCGCAACCTCATCAATAAACAAAGCAATTTTGTTTTGTTCATCGGTTATTGCCAAACGGTTGATAATGGACATGATCATTACCAAACGGATCATACGGTCAGTACCATCAGATTCTACCTGGTTGGCCAAATCCACACGTTTATCGGTTCCTTTGATATGTAACAATAACTCAATGTTGAACAATTCATCAAAACCAACTTTTTTACCGCTGTCGAGATAAGTATTCAATACTTTTAAGTTTTCCGACTGGTCAAACTCAAAGCTCATCTGCCCGTTGAACTCCTGGATAGAAGCAATCTGCTTCAGCTCACCAATGATACGCTCGTTGTCAATCAAATCCACTTTCATGGACTCAATATTTGAAATACGGGTAGAAGAAAGTTTCTCATTGAATTTAGTATACACAAATTGTTTGAACTCCTCATAACGCTTTAACAACGTGTATGCAGGATTCGCAAACTGTGTTGAAATACTTGACAACAAACCATCAATACTGCGCTCTTTGTCCGACAAGCAGGCAATTTCATCTTCCACAAAAGTGATGAATTGATCAATGTCAGCCATATTGCTGCGTAACCGATACTTTAAATTATCGAACGTAGCATCTTTCTTTGCTTTCAGTTCGGCCCTGTCCTTCTGATGAATCTGGATTTTTGAATACAAATAATCCAGGTTATCATTGGTCTCGTATTCAATTGGCTCCAGGTTAATGGATTCCACTTCCATTTTACGCTCCTTCAGCTCACGCACACGCACTTCGTAATTACGCTTCTCATCCTGGAGTTTCTCAAACATAATTTGTTTTTGGGAAATCTCTTTCACCAACGAGCTTAAAAATTCCTCCAGTTCTTTTTTCTCGGTATTCAATCCTCTGATTTCATCCGTAATGGCACGTACCTGTTTTTCCAAAGCTGGTTTGCTCTCAATGCGTCTGATTTTTTCTTTGATAAGCTCAATCTCGCTCAGGATAACTTTCAGCTTGGAATCAATCTTTTCTTTATCAACAACGGTTTTCAATAATTCTTCCGTTTGTTTCTTCTCTGCCTGTAACACTTTCAGCTCGTCTTTCAATTCTTTTACAGAACGGAATTCTTTCAGCGTAATGCCTTTGGTAATATCAATTTCACCATCAAATACCGATAACAACTTAGCCGAAATCTTTTTGATTGGTTTCTTGATTTGCTTGCTGGATAAGCTAATTACCTGGTCAGCAAGTACAGAGTTCAACAGCTGCTTCACCTCTTCGTCATCCGAAATTTTGTGAATCAACAGGTTGTTGTAATTGTCAATCTGGTTTTCTAATGAAGTTATCTGGTAGTTTAGCTTTTCAATACGCAGCTCCAGTTGTTTGCTGGATAACTTCTGGATTTCAATGGTTGTAAAGCGGTTTTCAATCTCTTTACGTTCCTTATCCAGGTTGCGCCATGATTCCCTTAGGAATTCAATAGTTTCGTATTTCTGAAGCTCGTTTAGCTCATTTTGCTTCTCAGCAAGAATGTTGGTTTTGTTTTTAATATCTGAATTCTTTTCACCGATATACGAAGCGTAGCTCAACTCTTTCGGTTTCAGAATTTCATTGATTTCATTGTGAATAGCAGCAATGTTCCGCCCGCGCTCTACTGATGAAATTTCAAGCTCCGGAATAGCGCTGGTATAAGCATTATTGAAAGCATAGATCAACTCACCTACAATACGTGTTTTAGAGTTGTATACTTTCACTAATTCGCGGAACTCAAGGAAATCCGGGCGTACCGCTTTAATGCTCTTAATTTCCTCATTGATGCGCAACAAGTCGGTAATATCCTTTTTATTTTTCTGAGAAAAGTTAAGGCTTTCATTTTCACGGTTATCCGCAATAATCAACGACTCTTTCAGCGTTTTGTTGGTAATCAGTTTGGAATTGATCAGGTAACGGTAGATCTTGGAAAAGTTATTACTCAAACCATCTGCTTTTACAGTATCCTCAAGCCATACAACAGCATTGTTTTTTGTACCGCGGTGGTATACCTGGTTAAATACATCCGATTTGGTGACAAACTTGCTATGGCTAACCCCGCGTTCATTCAATTTTGCAATGGCCTCATCAAAATTCAGAAGTCGCTGGTGCGCTCCTTCGTTTTCAAAGAAATACTCTTCGCTGTATTCACTGTCAATTTTATAATACTCCAATTCCCCGTCTGTATTACGCTTTACAAGGATACAGTAGTAACCCAGCTTATTCACTTCAAATATCAAAAAGCTCTTGTTATGCGTAGGAAAGTAGTGATGGATGGTTTCCTTGTCACCTTTACGCTGGCCGCTGAACGACATCTTTTGTCCGTCAACAACGAACAAAAAGTTCAACGCATAAATAAGGGTACTTTTCCCAATATTATTCGGCCCCACCAATTGGATAGAATCACAATCGTCCAGTTTCATTTCGGCTTTACCATAGCCCTTTGAGTTAATAAGAGAAATTCGTGTAAGCATTGTTATCTGAGTTTCGTAATTATTTGAAAATCAAATATAGTAAGATGCCTGATGCCACTGGAGAGCACAAATAGCTGTTAATTCCAACTAACTGAAAAATAAATTGTTACGGGACTTTTTGTTGAAAAAATTAAAGTTGTTAAACATCCGCCAAAATGCTTGACTCGTATGCTTTAATTCACTATGATTGATAAAATTATAAACTTGCAACTTAAATATTGTAAAAGCCACAGATTCAGGGATTTAACCGGTGCAAAATCGGTGAATCTATAGCTTATAATCCCAACGTATATGACAAAAATTACTTCCCTCATTTTTGCAGCCGCAATCTGTATCGCAATCTCCTCCGGATGTAACAATGGAACTATTTCCACTGGTGACGGCTCTAATAAAGTAACTGGCAATGGAAAACAACTATCTGAAACAAGGGAAATTACAGGCTTTAGTGAAATCTCTCTCGAAGGAGCATTTAATGTTATCCTCAAACAATCAGATAAAGAGAGTGTTACAGTTGAGGCAGACGAAAATATAGTTCCCCTTATACACACAGAAGTTGAAAATGGCACCTTAAAAGTGGGTATGAAAGATAACACCACCTTTCAGAATATGGGCAAGCTGGAAGTAACCATATTTCTCAAAACCATTACCGGAATAAAAACTGCAGGTGCAGGTTCCCTTGTCTCTTCCGACACCCTACACGTAACTGACCTTAAAATGGATTTAAATGGAGCGGGTGCCACGGATCTTAAAATTATGGCAGATAAGTTAACCGTAAATTCGCAATCAGTAGGTGCATTGCAACTTTCGGGGAAAGTAAAAGAGGTTGCTATTGACCAAAACGGAGTAGGACTTATTCAGGCTTTTGATTTAAAATCGGAAAAACTGACTCTAAAAGCCAGTGGTGTTGGTGCAGCTGAAGTATTCGCTTCGCAGGAACTATCAATTGACGCATCCGGTATTGGAAGTGTGCAGTACAAAGGTGGTGCTACCAAAACTGAAATTAAAAATGATGGAATTGGCAAAGTAACGTGTATCGACTGTAAATAAATCGGGGGCCACCATTCCAATATTTTTAAGAGGGCAATTCATTTTTCAATCCAAACTTAAATGTGGCTCCCTCATTTACTTTTGCTTCGGCCCAAATACGGCCACCGTGTTTTTTTATAATCCTGTAAACAAGCGACAAACCAACTCCTGTACCCTCAAACTCGCTTTGGGTATGAAGCCGCTGAAATACACGAAACAGTTTATTGGCATATTCCATATTAAAGCCAGCTCCGTTGTCTTTCACTGAAAAAATAACATCTCCGTCCTGTTCATAGGAACTCACTTCTACAACAGGTTTTTCTATTTTAGATGAATATTTAATTGCATTTGAAAGGAGGTTCACCATCACCTGGGTCATAAGTCCATAATCGGCAAAAACAGGATGTAGTTTTTTCTGAATGATAAATGTTGCCTGACAATTGCCTGCTTTATTAATATCGGCCAACACAGCACTTGTAAGCTCATTCATATCTATCTGTGTGCGGTTAACATCTTTTCTGCCAAGCTTTGCAAATTCAAGTAAATCATCAATGAGCGTTGACATTTTTACCGTGTTATAGTTTACATTGTCCAATATCCGTTTTCCTTCCTCATCAAGCTGACCACTATAATCTTCTTTCAGTATTTGCGTAAATCCCTTTATCGCGCGCAGAGGGGCTCTTAAATCATGTGAAACCGAGTAAGAAAAAGCCTCTAAATCATTATTTGCTGCCTCCAGCTGCTCTGTACGCTGCTTCACCCGTTCTTCCAGCTCATTATAAACATATATGTTTTCAATAGATACCGAAGTAATATCGGCCAGGGATTGCAGAAGCAATACTTCCTCTGTTGTAGGTGTATGTTGTTTCGCCCAATAATTACCTATGGCTCCTATAGGTTCCAACGTCCTTATCGGAACCATCGCAAGGCTCTTCACAAACGTAGGCCTGTAGGCATCAATAGGAATACGGCTGTCCAAATAGATATCCGCGATAACGGCTGGCTGTTTGTTGAGCATGGCCCAGCCACTGATACAGGCACTCATCGGGAAACGTTGTCCTTTCCACAATGGTTCTATGGCGTCTTCATCTGCATAATAGCACAGGTCACGATCCCTGAGTACAAAGGTTGCTCCATCGGCCCCGGTAAGTTTCCTGGCAGCGGTACGTACCACTTCCATTACTTTATTAAGATCACGGGCCAAAGACAATTTTTGAACGGTCTCAACCAATAGTGTTAATTGCTCACTTGTCATTTTTACAGAAGATTATGAATGTAAATGAGTAAATAATTTTCAATCTCACACCCCGGGCATGTATTCATTTCAAAAATAGAAGATTCTCCTTATACTTACTTTACCAACCACCGAAAAAAGCAAAAAAATTTGCATTCACCAATTAGCCAGGATTAATACATTTGCAGACCAGAAATGAATAAAGGGCGTACCTATGCAAACTGAACCGGAAAACACTTCGCTTTTGAGAAATACAATTGCAATGCTTTTGGTTACATTGGTGCTGTATTCCGGTTATCAATTGAGTAATCGTTTTCATCTTATTGAACCCCGTTACCTTCCTGTAAGTTGGCTTGACAATACAATCCCGTTTTTGATGTGGACCGTATGGCCTTACTTTTTGTTGATCTTTATGGCTTTTTTACCGATAGGTATCCGGGACAGGCACCTTTTTAATCAAACCATGTGGGCCTTTACAATTGCAGTTAGCCTGAACATTTGTTTCTGGCTGCTTTTCCCAACAATATTCCAGCGCCCGCCATTACCTGCTGACGAAGGCTACAACGCCTTTGCCTACCGCTGGTTATGCAGTATTGATACTCCGGCCAACTGCTTTCCCAGTGGTCATATCACCTCCCCTGCTATCGGATGTTGGGCACTTTCAAAAGAGGCACCTAAACACAAAACCCTGATATGGATTTGTTTTGCTTTGCTTAGCCTTACAATATTCAGTACCAAACAACATTACATCTGGGATCTGCCAGGCGGACTGTTAACAGCCTTCACAGGCATTTACTTTAGTAAAGCTGCGTATAGTAAATTCAAACTGTTCCGATAATCTCACAATGAACAATAAGCAAAGAGCATATCGGGTATGGCAGTGGGGCTTCTACCCTTTAATGATTACGGGAGCTCTTACTATATGCATTTTTTTGCTTGATTACCTGTCGCCCCAATACTGGCAGTTCATACCACTCTCCATCACCTTGCTGTGCCTTATACCTATTAACCTGCTCGAAAAAACAATGCCTTATCTTAAAACATGGCAGGGCTATCATTCCGACCTCGCTCTTGACTTATGGCGAACTTTTTTGATTTTTCCTTTAGCTTCACTGATGGCACAATACACCTTAAAGTTTTTTCAGCCCTATATTTCAATCAATTTGTTTCCTGGCAGTGACTCCATTCATCAAAGTCCTGTTGCACTTGTCATACAGTTCGTGGGTATACTGCTGCTCATCGACCTTTTTTATTACTGGGTTCACAGGGCATTCCATCATTTTAAAGTTTTGTGGTATTTTCATGCCATACATCACCGCTCCCAAAGAGTGTATTCCAACAACTCTGGCCGCTTTCACTTTATCGAAGTATTTATTAGCGGAACAATTTATTTTTTACCAATCTACATTTTTAACATTCCGGAAAATATAATCACTGCGATTGTAACTACCACAGTTATTACCGGTTTCCTGGAACATGTAAATATTGATTTTAAAGCAGGAAAGCTGAACTACGTGCTGAATACCGCAGAACTGCACCGATGGCATCATTCACTTGATGTACACGAGTCGAATCACAATTTCGGGAAAGTTCTAAGTATTTGGGACAGGTGCTTCGGCACCTTCTATTTCCCTAGTGATAAAGAAATAAAAAATGTAGGTATTGAAGAATGAGTTAGACAAGCTCGGGCCGTTCTACAACAAAATCCTCAAGCAATACACTCCCGTCCGCATCCAGGGCTTTTAGCGTTACAGGCTTCAACTGATTAATAAGAGCTGCATTAAAAGGAGTTTTTACTTTCACATAATTGTCAGTAAAACCATGCATAAAGCCTTCTTTGTTATCCCCTTCAAACAATACGGTACGTGTTTCTCCCAGGTGCTGCTCATAAAAACTGCGCAGCTTTTTAGCAGATAGAATACGAAGCATTTTGTTGCGCTTTTTACGCACCGCAACAGGTACAACATCCGGCAAATGGATCGCATCCGTATTATCGCGCTCGGAGTAGGTAAACACGTGCAGATACGAAACCGGCAGCTCATTCAGGAAATTATAAGTATCTAAAAAATCTTCATCACTCTCGCCCGGAAATCCAACAATAACGTCCACACCAATACAACAATGCGGCATCAGGGTTTTAATTCGGGAAACGCGGTCGGCATACAGCTCACGCAAATAACGCCTGCGCATGGCTTTCAGCATTTTATTGCTACCCGACTGCAACGGAATATGGAAATGTGGAACAAAGCGTTTGGACTGTGCCACAAACTCAATCACCTCATCTTTCAGCAAATTAGGCTCAATCGAAGAAATGCGGAAACGTTCAATTCCATTCACCTCATCCAGTTCCTTTACCAAATCAAAAAAAGTTTCTGCCTTACGATTGCCGGTTTTAGCGGCATTGTTGCCGAAATCGCCCAGGTTCACACCGGTAAGTACAATCTCTTTTATATTCTGTTTTGCAATATCATTTGCGTTTTTTACCACATTCTCAATACTGTCGCTGCGGCTTTTACCACGTGCCAGAGGAATAGTACAGAATGAACAGCTGTAATCGCAACCATCCTGGGCCTTCAGAAACACACGTGTGCGATCGCCAAGAGAATAAGCATCCACAAAGAAATTTGCTTCTTCTATTTCACAACTGTATATCTCAGCTTTGGATTTTTTCGTAAGATCATTCAGGTAGTTCAGCAGCTTGAACTTTTCAGAAGCACCCAGCACCAGATCAACACCATCAATATTGGCTATTTCTTCGGGCTTTAGCTGCGCATAGCACCCCACTACCACCACATATGCCTCAGGTGATACACTCAGGGCAGATTTTACAATCTGTTTGCACTCCTTATCCGCATTGGCTGTAACCGAACAGGTATTAATAACATACACATCCGAAGGCTCTTTAAAATCAACCTTCTGATAACCCTGCTCCTCAAATAAACGACCTATAGTGGAAGTCTCAGAGAAATTCAGCTTACAGCCCAGTGTATGAAATGCTACTTTTTTCATTTTTTCAGGCTGCAAAGATACGAAAATTGTACAAAACAATAGTGCGGGTTAGTAAACAGGCCCATAAAAACCAGAAATTAACATCTTGAGAACTTTTTTCAGACCACAAACTAACCATGAAAATCAAAAGTAATACTTTTGATTTTCATGGCAACTATAATCTAGCCAAATCCATTGAAATGAATTCTGAAAGACTTAAAATCACGACATTATCAGCAGCATTATAGCTGTCCCCGGAAGGAATGAGTACGTAATTTTTATTTGTCTTTAAATCTTCAACACACTGGTAAAAACCTTTGCTCACCTGGGGTGCTGTAGACAACTTTATTTCAATACAAGCTATCGGCTTCGCTCCTTTTACAAGAACTATATCCGCTTCAGCACCCTGGTGTGTTCGGTAAAAATACATATCCAGGTGAGGCGGCTTCAACTGACGTATCTGCTCCAGCACGAAACCCTCCCATGATGGACCAATAGCCGGATGCCCGGCAAGTTCGTCCATATCTGCCGTTTTCACCAATGTGTGCAGAATGCCCGAATCACGAATGTATATCTTAGGCGCCTTTACCAACCGCTTTTTTGAATTAAAAAACCAAGGTTGCAAACGCGTAAGCAAGAAAGCTCCTTCCATATATTCCAGGTACCTGCCAACCGTAGGAGCTGTTACGCCTAACGATTTTGCATAGTTTTCCTTATTCCACACACTCCCATTATTATGGGCCAGCATACTCCAGAAATTACGAATGATTACAGCCGAAAACTCCGTTCCAAAAAGCTCACTCATATCCTTTTCCGTATAGGATTTAATCAGGCTATTGTACCAATCCTGCGAAGCGTGGTTTTGTTTCAGTTTTAAAGCTACCGGAAAACCACCTTTAAACCATAATACATCCTGTTTTATTCGACTTTTTAGGGCTTCGGCCAGGTTAATACCTCCCATATCCAAATAAGCTATTCGTCCTGCCAAGGATTCAGATACCCCTTTTATCAGGTGTGGTGACGATGAACCCAGTAATAAAAAGCGGGCTGGCTTGCGGTCAATATCAATTAAGGCTCTTAACAGAGCAAACAGTTTGGGCATCCGCTGCACCTCATCAATAATGATAAGCTTGTCCTTATTTTTCAGCAAATAGCTCTCAGCATCATTTTGTAAACGGTTGAAATGGCTTTCCAGTTCCAGATCCAGGTACAATGTCTGCTTTTTCGACTTAGATGCATAAAGTTTTGCAAGTGTAGTTTTCCCTATTTGCCTTGCCCCAAGCAGGGCTACAGCCGGACTGGTTTTCAACAAGCGGGTCAATTCTGCTATCTCTATTCTTTGTATCATACTACAAAGATACAAATTTTACCATGAAAATCAAAAGTTACACTTTTGATTTTCATGGTAAAATTAATTTAGAATTTCAGCAATTCTTCATACACTTCCCTTACAGGGAGTCCCATTACATTGAAATAAGTGCCTTCTATCTTCTCTACAGCTATATAGCCAATCCACTCCTGCGCACCATAGGCACCAGCTTTATCATAAGGATTATAATTGGTAATATAATAGTCTATTTCTTCCTGTGACAATACTTTGAAATAAACATCGGTTTGCGCATAGAACGACTTCTCTTTGTGCTTTGACTTTAAGCACACTCCCGTATATACCTGATGCTTTTTGCCAGATAACAGTTTCAGCATGCGCACAGCATCCTCGTAATTTTCGGGCTTATTCAATACCTGATCCTCAATCCATACAACCGTATCCGCTGTAATAACAATTGTATCGTCCGCTAAGTCTTCTTCAAAAGCATCCGCCTTTTTTTTGCACAGGTATAGTGGTATTTCCTGGGCTTTTAAGGTCTCTGGAAAACTCTCATCCACATCTTTGGTATGTACTTCAAAGTTCAGTCCCAGCTCCTTCAGTAAATACTGCCTTCTTGGCGATTTTGAAGCCAGTATGATTTTGTTTTTATTCAGCTCTTTCATTCCCTTAATCTGCACCAAATTTAAATTCAATGTCCTTTTTCTGCCGTATGGCCATCAGCTCCTCCATTACCATTGGTACAGTTTTCTGTTCATATACAATTTTGTAGGTTGCACTAGTAATTGGCATGTCAATCCCCAGTTGCTCGGCCTTTTCTTTTACTGATTTCAATGTATAAACGCCTTCCGCAACCTGGCCAATGCTCTTTATAGCTTCTTCCAAAGTAGCCCCTTCGGCTATTTTCTGTCCAATCCTGAAATTACGGCTAAGCTCCGAATTACATGTAGCTATAAGGTCTCCGACACCTGCTAAACCAAGAAATGTGGAAGGATTGGCCATAAAATGGTATGCAAAACGGCTCATTTCACTCAACGCCCTGGCAATCATGAGGCTTTTAGCATTTTCTCCGTACCCTCCCGCCTGTATAATACCCGAACAAATTGCATAGATATTTTTCAATGCACCCGCAAGCTCTATGCCGCACACATCCTCGTTCCCATATATACGAATGGTTTTCCCGCTAAGCGCTTTCTGAACTTTTTCAATCACTTCATTGAACCGGCTCGCAATAACACTTCCAACAGGTTTTCCCATTAATATTTCTGCAGCAAAATTAGGTCCGCTCAATGCCCCAATCTTCAGGCATGGGGTTTCTTCAGCAAGCACTTCTGTCATTGACTTAAAAGTATTCTGCTCAAACCCTTTGGTAGTAGTAATTAGAATCTGGTCACCGGATACATATTTGCCTACCTCCTTTGCCACACCTCTGAAAGCCTTGCTGGGAATACTCATAAAAATCAGTGAAGAACCAGCAATTGCCTCTTCCAGTGATGTGGTTGCCTTAATAGCAGCAGGTAGAGTAATACCTGGCGCATACTTGGTATTCTCATGTCGTGTATTTATTGAATTTACAACTGCTTCATCCCTCAGCCATAGTTTTACTGTTTCATGATTAGCAGCAAGCAAATATGCAATAGTAGTACCAAAAGAACCACCACCAATAACCGTTACAATTTTGTTTGTAGCCATAAGTTTAAATCTGTTTCAAGTCCGTACGATGTAAGTTTATTCTGATAATAATACAGCGTTATCAAATCATTGCTTATGAATGAATTGTTCTGCTCCTGCAATATACTCTCGCCATGATAAGAGGTTAACTGGCGTTTCGCGTACGCAACAATTTCGTCAACAGGTTTTGTTGAAATGATCCTGCCCAGCTTCAATTCATCATTATCACGCTTCTTAAATAATATATCCTTTATAAAACCAACGGTTTCATAAAGGAGCTCCTTTTTACATTCAGCCTCATAGCTGGAGACCAGTTTAAATACATTACTGAATGGATATTTCTTCTGAAATATCTTAAACAATGCATACGACACCAGGTGCGTATCCATAATTACATTATTTTTTGAAAATGATTTTAAAATTTTACTTCCTAAAATAGAAGTGTACACCCTGTCTCTTTGGAAAGAAAAATCCGGTACCCCGTCAACAAGAATATATTTGTGAATATCAATAGGCCTTGAATGTGAATCAATACTTTGTCCCTCATCATTCACTTCATTCCCGAAAATATCCAGCGGTTCACCAAAACAAACCGTGATGCGTGAATCCACGTTCACCGTTTTCTTTGCGAAAGCCAGGATATTTCCTATTTTATTGGATGAATCATTTGGTAAAATCACTTGCCTGCTGCCTTCTTCAATCAGGTATTCTTCAATTAAATCACGCGCTTCCAGGCACAACTCATAATTAATGGTGCAGGGCACCACATAAAAGTTTTTCTTAACACCTTGTCTCGCCTCTTTGATATAGGTGGAAAGTCCGCTTCCAAGCAAACCTAGTTTTAGTTGCTCTTCAATTTTTCCGCTTCTGCTGCGGGTTCCACCCGGGTAAAAAAGGTTATGGTAACCATATTCAAGGCTTACAGAAGCATAATTCTTCAGCACATCCTTATATAAATCATTCTTTTTTTCTCTATCCACTTTATAAGCACCCAGATTGGTCATCATAAAACTAAGTACGGGATTGGTAAACAGGTTTAAACCAGCACCGTATACTAGTGGTGGCAATCCTGTAAGATAGGTTGCATAGCCTATCACAATGCTATCAAAATTGCTCTGATGTGTGGGGGTAACTATCAGTGTCCCCATTTTACTTAAGCGCAGGATTTTATCTACCGGGCCTATAATACTGATATTCTCATTGACTTTCTCTTTTCCTTTCTTGGAAAAAAGCTTCCAGAATGGCTCATTTACAAGTATTGCCTTAAGGAGATAAGGTACCACGCGCTTTGCAAAGCTATACACTTTAGGACTATATCCCCCGGCTATCTCATTCGCATAATTGGCAATAATCTCCCTTAATATTTCTTCCTTTTCCAAAGGACCGGCAGAATGGAAGCGCTTTTCAATACGTTGCCAGAATGCAATATCAATCCTTACGTTTTTAGTGCGTTTTTTCGATTTCAGCCGCTTTTTCTCAAGATAAATGGTATCATGAATAATATTATCAATCGTAAGTTCATCATTGCGTTTGCAATAAGCCTTCTGATCGTTCAGTGTTTGTTCAATTACTAATTCTATTGCCTTACTCCTGTCTTCTTTTTTCATGAATAAATTGGGTTAGTCAAATTCTACTGTTTGTAATTTTCTAATAGTTATACCATTAGCGCAGTTTACAACCGGTATAGAGTTAAATAATTATACTAAAAGTAAATAATTATTCGAAATAATCAAGCATTGTTCTCCGCACAGCATAGCTGAGTACCTATAAAATAAATTTGCTTTCAAGAATTATATATCGTAGGTTTGGTAAAAGGCTTAATGCAGAAGGGATTACCAGCTTTAACAAAACTAACTTAACGGTTGTTACATGAAAAAAAATCTCAGCAGAATACTGTTTGTCTTTGCAACATTTATTTTCACAAATGTAAATGCTCAGCAGGAATATGACTTTAATATACCTGCAACTCAGGACACAAATTTTTTTCAGGTTGTGCCTGAACCTGAAAATGCTTCCCGCCAACTCCTTTATCCAAAGCGGGAATTCAGATGTGTATGGATTGCTACTGTTTATAACATTGATTACCCGTCCAATACAGGTCTTTCTGTAAACACTCTCAAAAATGAATTTATTTCACTGATGAATAAACTGAAGGCAGCTGGTATCAATGCTGCTTTTGTTCAGATACGGCCTTCCTGCGATGCTTTTTACAATAGTCCCTACGAGCCTTGGTCAGAGTGGCTTACAGGCACCCAGGGTGTTGCTCCTTCCGGAGGGTTCGACCCGCTTGTTTTTATGATAGAAGAAGCCCATAAACGTGGAATCGAATTTCATGCCTGGCTAAACCCATACCGGGCTGTGGTAAGTATCAGCAGCAGTAGTATTGCAAGCACCCACGTATCTGTTGTTCATCCTTCGTGGTGTGTAACCTACAATTCGCTGAAGCTATTAAACCCGGGATTACCGGAGGTACGCGACTATGTTAAAATGGTTGTTGCTGATATTGTAACACGTTACAATATAGACGGTATTCACTTCGATGATTATTTCTATCCCTATCCGGCCAATGGTACCACATTTAATGACAATGCCACTTTTGCTGCTTATCCCAGAGGCATCACCAATCAGAACGATTGGAGAAGGGACAATGTTAACCTTCTTATCGGAATGATAAACGATACTATAAAAACGATTAAACCATATGTAAAATTTGGTGTTGGACCTTTTGGTATCTGGAAAAGTGGTGTACCTCCTGGTATTACAGGATTATCATCGTATAGCGCTATTTATTGCGATCCTATCGCATGGCTCAACAACCAGGATATTGATTATGTTGCACCTCAGCTCTACTGGAAAATAGGCACCAACCAGGATTTCAATACACTTGTCGACTGGTGGGGCACACAGGCCAGTAACAAAAACCGGCACTGCTACGCAGGTATGGCCTCTTATCTACTTGACCCTAATAACAGCAACTGGGCTATCAATGACATACTGAATCAGATCACCAGCGCACGCCAGATCAATTTTAAGGCCCAGGGACAATCCTTTTTTAGCGCCACATCTGTAAAAGACAACCTGAAACACCTTGCCGACTCACTTTCCTTATCATTCAACAAATACAAGTGCCTGATACCTGCCATGCCCTGGCTGGATTCTATAGCGCCACTTCCACCGGCAAATGTTTCACATACAATAACCTCATTTGGCGTAACATTAAATTGGCAATTACCGGCACCGGCAACAGATGCCGATACCGCAAAGTATTTTGTAATATACCGCAGCACTGATGGCTCAGCTGTCGACATCACAGACTCCAGACAGATATTGTACATTTCGCCAGAGCCCATTATTACATACAATGACACACTTACCCTAAGCTCCTATCCCGGAGTGGCATACGCGATTACCAGCTGTGATAAATTACACAATGAAAGTTCAGTTGAATACATCAATGTAACAATAACACCACCCGCCAACGACAACTGCATGGCTTCGCAAAATATAAGTCCAGCCCCTGGTTGCAGCCCCGTTTCGGGAGACTTATTATTTACGTCAGCAAGCGGAAACCCGGCTGCCGAATGTGATAATTTCAGCAATCCGGCCTTGCAGGACGTTTGGTTCTCTTTTATTGCAACTGACACAATTCACAAAATAAAAATAAATCCTGGTGGAGATATGGATGCGGTACTCAGCCTATACTCCGGTTGCGGCTCAACGGAGTTAAGCTGTGCTGACAATTCAGGACCTGGTTCACCGGATTCTCTTACAGCAACGGGATTAACCGTAGGAAATACATATCACGTAAGAATCTACGATTATGGCTCCATTGCTCCTTCAACTACTACATTCAACATTTGTATCACTGGCCCTGATTTGTCTACCAGTATAAAAGAGAGCCAAATTAGAACAGTTGAGCTGTATCCAAATCCATTTGATGGCACAACCTTATATGATAAAGTCACAAACAGTACAAATGAATTAATAATCTCTGTTCAGAACATACTTGGCCAGGTGGTTCTTACTAAAACGGTTGTACCCGAAAATGGAAGTTTTAGTTTGAATTTCAGCGAATCTCTTCAATCGGGCGTTTATCTCGTTAGCGTTCATAGCACACACTCCAATATTACTAAAAAAGTAGTTGTAAGAAAATAGCTTAAGATTATAATTACTCATAAAAAAACAAAAACTCCCGGCTCAAAAAGAACCGGGAGTTTTTGTTTTTTTTACAATACCCCTCTCCTGTGGAGAGGGGCTGGGGAGAGGTTTTACATCATTCCACCCATACCGCCCATTCCTGGGTTCATTGGCATAGCTGGCGTTTCTTCTTTTTGCTCTGCTAAAACACACTCGGTGGTCAATAGCATCGCTGCAATTGAAGCCGCATTTTCTAAAGCAACACGTGTAACTTTAGTTGGGTCAATTACACCGGCAGCAAACAGGTTTTCAAATTTCTCTGTACGTGCATTGTAACCGAAGTCATTTTTTCCTTCGCGTACTTTCTGAACAATTACAGCACCTTCACCACCTGCATTGGCAATGATTTGACGCAATGGCTCTTCAATAGCACGTTTTACAATTGCGATACCGGTTGTTTCATCTTCATTATCACCTTTCAATTTCTCCAATGCATCAATAGCACGGATCAAAGCAACTCCACCACCCGGAACAATTCCTTCTTCCACAGCAGCACGTGTTGCTGATAATGCATCATCCACACGGTCTTTTTTCTCTTTCATCTCTACTTCCGTTGCAGCGCCAACATACAATACAGCTACACCGCCCGCTAATTTAGCCAAACGCTCTTGTAGTTTTTCTTTATCGTAATCAGATGTTGTGCTTTCAATCTGAGCTTTGATTTGGTTTACACGTGAAGTAATATCTGCTTTTTTACCTTTTCCGCCAACAATAGTTGTATTGTCTTTGTCAATAGTAATTTTCTCAGCAGAACCTAACATTGACAATTCAGTGTTTTCCAGTTTGTAACCTCTCTCTTCAGAAATAAGGGTGCCACCAGTTAGGATTGCGATATCTTCTAACATTGCTTTTCTTCTGTCGCCAAAGCCGGGAGCTTTAATAGCGGCAATTTTCAGCTGCCCGCGGATTTTATTATAAACCAATGTCGACAATGCTTCACCATCAACATCTTCTGCAATAATTACAATTGGTTTTCCAGTCTGAACTGCTTTTTCAAGTACTGGCAGCAATTCCTTCATTCCTGATAATTTTTTATCAGTAATCAAAAGGATTGGGTTTTCCATCACTGTCTGCATTTTATCTGCATCAGTAACAAAATATGCGGAGATATATCCACGGTCAAATTGCATACCTTCAACCACCTCTACAGTAGTTTCTGTGCCTTTTGCCTCTTCAACAGTGATTACACCTTCTTTTTTCACTTTTTTCATTGCTTCTGCAATCAGCTTCCCGATAGTGTTATCGTTGTTTGCCGAAATAGTAGCAACCTGCTCAATTTTCTGATTGTCATCACCTACTTTTTGTGATTGCTTGTTCAGGTTAGCAACAACAGCTGCAACAGCTTTGTCAATACCACGTTTCAAATCCATCGGATTCGCACCCGCTGCAACATTTTTCAAACCTGCAGTAACAATAGCCTGTGCAAGTACAGTTGCTGTAGTAGTTCCATCACCTGCAGCATCAGCTGTTTTAGAGGCAACTTCTTTCAACATCTGAGCTCCCATATTTTCGATAGGATCTTTCAACTCGATTTCTTTTGCTACCGTTACACCATCCTTAGTGATAGCAGGAGAACCAAATTTTTTGTCGATAATAACATTACGGCCTTTTGGTCCTAAAGTCACTTTTACTGCATTTGCCAATGAATCCACTCCTTTTTTCAGGCGGTCACGTGCGTCAATATTGAAAATTATATCTTTTGCCATTTTTATTTATTGTTTAATTGGTTGTTTAGTTTAATTCGATGAGTTTAATCTTTTAAAACCCAGATTCGTAAATTCGTAAAAATTGGTTTATCCGTAACCTAAACGATTGCGAAAATATCTGTTTCACGCATAATCAGGTAGTCTTTGCCTTCCAGCTGCACTTCGGTTCCAGCCCATTTACCATAAAGAATGGTGTCGCCAACTTTCACAGCAGGTTTGTTACCTTTTTCATCTACTTCACTTACAGCAATCACTTTTCCTAATACTGGTTTTTCTTTTGCCGTGTCAGGAATATAAATTCCCCCTTTTGTTTTTTCTTCAGCCAGGGAAGCTTCAACAACTACTCTGTTCTGACTTCCCGCTACCGGCTTAATGTTTACTTTATTGGTTTCTTTTGCCATTTTTTTATGATTTTAGAAATTAATGAATATTAAGTTTAATGCGCCCTTTTTATGACAGTTTTTGTGCCAATCCCTTATAATTTGCTTTAAAAAGACAATTTTTCAGTTTTTATTTCTTTTAGCAAAAAAAATGTCAGAGTATCGTGACACTCTGACATTTTATCTTAGGCTAAAAAATCAACTTATTTTTTTGTTGTATCAATAGCAACCGGAGTCGCATTGCCAGCCGGAGTTGTTGGCTGTTCAGCAGGAACACTGGTTTCTTCAGCTCTGCTACGTGTTGCAGATTCAGAAGCTTTGGTTCCGGTTCCGGTCGAGGTATAACTTGTAGAAATCAGACTTAATGCAAGTAAAGCAATTGCCAGTGTCCATGTGGCTTTTTCAAGAAAATCAGCTGTTTTACGTACACCCATTACCTGGTTCGATGAAGCAAAAGAAGATGCCAAACCGCCCCCTTTAGAGTTTTGTACCAATACTACCAGTATAAGAAGAATACAAACTATGATGATTAAAATTGAAATAACCGTTCCCATTGTTTATTGTTTTTGTTGATTAATTAGTTTTCGTATATTTTTAATTTGGGCTGCAAAGTAAAGTCTTTTTTCTGGATATTTCAAGCGTAAATTTTCATACGCCTGTAAAGCTTTTGCATAATTGCCTTGTAATACCAGTATTTTAGCCAAAGTTTCGCTCATAAAAGTAATATCATCTGCAACACTTTGTTTGGCTTTATTTACCGGGTTATAAAATTCGGCCTTTGGTTTGGATATTCTCGGCTCTTCACGTAAAAACTTGTCAATCAGGTCCATCGGACTTAATTTTTCTGCGTTCGCTTGAGAATCTTTTTGTGAAACTGCTTTTTCAGCTGGAACGGATGCATGTTTTAACCAGTCGGTAAAAGAGTGGGGTTCACTTGCCTCAAAATCAGACTGTACAATTTCTTTAGCATGTTCCCCGGTTTGCTCTGATGGCGTATTCAATATAAAGTTTGATGCCCCTGCATTTTCAACTTCTTCCTCAGCAAAATAATCCGCTACCTCATACTCCCGGTTCATTAATTTTAGCTCGGTGTCTGCAATTGCTGCTTCGGCCAGGTATTCTTTTTCTAAGTCAACCGCAAACACCTCTGTGTTAGTTCCTGCTTTACCATCTTTCTCTTCTTTTGTACTAACAATATCTTCCTGAACGTTTTCCCCATCACTTTCATTCGTTACAACAATACCTTCAGTCAATCCTTCTTTGATAGTTTCTGCAACTTCAATTTCCGTTGTCGGGCTGACAGTAATCGACTCATTTTCAACAACATTCAACACAGTTTCTGCTTCCGTAATTTCAATCTCAGTGGAAACGTTAGAGTTTTCCTCGATAACAGGGGCAACAGCATTGGCTTCTGTCTCAATTGAAATGGTTGCATCATTAACCACAACAGACTCTAAATCAACATCTTGAGATTCAACATTCTCCGAAACGACCTCCTTAACCTCAGAAACCACAATATTTTCAGGTATGTTATTCGCAAAAACTTCCGGATCAACATTATAAACAAATGGTCCAGTTGTTATCTCGGTCTTTTCTGCAATAATAGTTTCATTATTCTTCTCAGCATCCTCTACCCTGTTTAGTATTTCGGCACTTTTAATTTCTGAAACCGGTTCTTTCGTTTCTGCAACACTTTCTTTTATAACCGCTGTTTCAACAGGTTTAACTTCTTCCTTTAAAACCGGTGTTGGTATATCCGCTTCCTGAACAATATGTTCCTGGACTTCCACAAAAACCGGCTCCTGAACAAATTTATTCGTAATGAGATTGTACAGCACCTTTCGGTCAGTGGCATAAGTTGCAGTTACCTTCAGCTGGTTATTATAGTGAATGCTGTTTTCATTATGCAGGCTTTTCGCATAAAGTAAATGAGCCGTTTGAAAATAAGGAAAGTCCTTTAACAATCCTGCAAGCACAGCGCTATCAGCCCCTGTTAATTTTTCAGGGTTACTCATAAATGATATAAACTGACTGCGGTTCATTGCTTTTTTATAAAATCCCCCTTACCAATCGTTCAGCGACCTGTTAAAAATATCCTGTACCAGCTGGCTGTTGATCTCGTCCATTAACTGGTCCTCAACAGCCGCCAAGCTCTGCGTGCTCGGGTAATCGTAAAAACGACTAAATGTCTGCTCGAAATTTTTCTTCTCATCAAAAACACAGGTGTATTTTACGTTCACAGTAATTGTCAAACGGTTTAAAGCTGCCTGGTCCGTGCTTTGAATAGCTATTGGAGCTGTCGCATAGCCAATAATGCTACCCTCATAATCCAGGTCGCCACCTCGGCTCACAAGACCTAAACGGGTTTGTGTACTCAGCTTATCACGAAGTGCTTCAGTAAACTTCTGGCTTAATGTAGGCGGTGCAAGCGAAGCATTGTTCTGAAAATATTGCACAGAAACAGTTTTCGCCTCAACAGGAATAGAAACCCCGTTAAACGAATAGCTTATCTTACAGCCCTGGAACAAAACAGCAGCTACAAAACAAAGCCCAATAAAAAAAAGCTTCACGCGGTACTTTTCTATTTTATAAAATGTTCTCAATTACCCCTTTATTACCCCAATAACTAATAACTAATAACCAATAACTAATAACTAATAACTAATAACCAATAACCAATAACTAATAACTAATAACTAATGAACCAATGAACTACTTAATCCCATATTCATTGATCTTCCGGTACAAAGTACGTTCAGAAATCCCCAGTTCCTTAGCTGCATTCTTACGTTTTCCTTTATGCTTCGTCAATGCTTTTTTAATCATATCTTCCTCAATCTCATGCAGTGAAAGGTTCTCTTCCGTAACTATCGTATGAACCGGCAGAGTATCGTCTTTAGGTTTCATGAATGACGGTGTAGTGCTATTGTAGCCCAAATGCAATGTTGTTTCCTGCGTACCCACCTCCTGGTAAAGCTTCTTTATCAAAGGGGCATTTTCCGGTGCAAAATCCTGGTTCAGCTGGTTATCATTTTCAATCAAATCAACCACAATTTTTTTCAAATCCTGAAGGTCTTTTTTCATATCGAAAAGCACTTTATACAAAATTTCCCGTTCGCTGAAATCCCCGCCCTGAGAGGCTCCCCCGGAGTTATTACTAACCAGAACAGGCAGCTGAGGTACAGCTTTCTCCGGCAGGTAATTACGCATAATGTCTGCAGTAATATCACGCTGCTTTTCAATAACCGAAATCTGTTCTGTAATATTTTTCAGCTGGCGCACATTTCCCTGCCAGTAATAATTTACCAATAATTGTTCCGCTTCTGCATCCAGTTTTATTGTTGGCATTCTGTACTTGGCAGAAAAATCGGCAGCAAACTTCCGGAAAAGCAGGAATATGTCCTGCTTCCGCTCACGCAGCGGAGGCACTACAATAGGTACTGTATTCAAGCGGTAGTATAAATCCTCTCTGAATTTCCCCTTTTCAATGGCCTGTGGAATATTCACATTCGTAGCAGCTACAACACGTACATCGGTTTTCTGCACTTTTGATGAACCAACCTTTATAAATTCTCCGCTCTCCAGTACACGTAACAGGCGCGCCTGCGTAGCCAGTGGCATTTCAGCTACTTCATCTAAAAATATAGTCCCGCCATTGGCAACTTCAAAATATCCTTTACGCGATTCATGTGCTCCGGTAAAAGATCCTTTTTCATGTCCGAAAAGCTCTGAATCAATTGTTCCTTCTGGTATCGCACCACAGTTTACAGCAATATATTGCCCGTGTTTACGGGCACTCAAATGATGAACAATCTGTGGGAAAACTTCTTTTCCCGTACCGCTCTCCCCGGTTATTAACACGGTTAAATCAGTAGGTGCAACTTGTTTGGCAATATCTATGGCTCTATCCAGTAAAGGCGAACTTCCAATAATCCCAAAACGGTTTTTTATCTCTTGAACTGTCATGTTTTAAATTTTTGTAATTTGAGAAAGCAGCTCGGGAACATCCAGCTTTGCAGTTCTATATACGACCCACAAATCAACATCAATATAATCATGTATCAACTTATCCCGCATGCCAGCCATATCCTGCCAGGGAATATGATTATGTTGCTCTCTGTAATCTTTAGAAATTCTTTTAGTAGCCTCCCCGATAACTTCAAATTGCCGGATTACAGCATCCTGAACCAATGAATTTTTTAAAAAATCATCTTCATTCAAACCTTCTATATAAATGGTAATTTGCCTAAGGGCTTGTATTATATGTTCAATATAGATACTATCGTCCTTTTTCATTTATAAATGATTTGCAAATCCTTGTTAATATAATCTCTTAATTTTTGATTCTTTAATGCGCCACTCGTAAGCAAATCCACCTTTACCCCAATTAATTCAGACAATTCACGTTCCATTCTCACTAATTGAAGCAGGCTTATTTTTGATTGAAGATCTATTAAAATATCAATATCACTATTCGGACGGTTTTCACCTCTGGCATATGAACCAAAAACTCCTATCATTTTTGGATGAAAAGGCTTTAAATAATCAATAATAACTGAATATGTTTCTGATAGTCCCATTTCTTCTTTTATTTCACCACAACTCCAATCAACGTAGCGCTTGTGCACTCTGTAGCAAGTACATTTACATAATCTCCTGGCTTATAATTTTCTCTCGGAAAAACCACAGTAAGGTTTTGTGAATTACGCCCCGATAAATGTTTGTCCGATTTTTTTGATACTTTTTCAGCCAGTACACGGTGTACTTTGCCCAATCCTTCACGCGTACGTTCCCCTGAATGCTTTTGCTGTAAATCCACCACTTCCTGTAATCTCCGTTTTTTCACTTCTTCGGCCACATCATCTTTATATTTACGTTCAGCAAGTGTTTTCGGACGCTCGCTGTAAGAGAACATATACGCAAAATCATATTTTACCCACTCCATAAGTGATAATGTATCCTTATGCTCTTCCTCTGTTTCACTGCAAAAACCGGTAATCGTATCTGTTGAAATAGCGCAATCAGGAATTATCCTGCGGATGGCATTAATTCTCTCAATATACCACTCGCGGGAATATCCCCTGTTCATCATCTCCAAGATACGGGAATTGCCCGACTGAACAGGCAAATGTATGTACTTACATACATTTTCATATTTAGCAATTACATACAACACATCATCCGTCATATCCTTCGGATGTGATGTACTGAAACGTACCCTCAAATCAGGATGTACCAATGCAACTTTTTCAAGCAGTTGTGCAAATGTCGTTGCATTTTTAAGCTCTTCTTCTGAAATAACCTCTTTTTTCAGCCCGCCACCTGTCCACAGGTAAGAATCCACATTTTGGCCAAGCAAAGTCACCTCCCTGTATCCCTGCTCAAACAAATCCTGGGCTTCTTTAACTATTGTTTCCGGGTTCCTGCTGCGCTCACGACCGCGCGTAAAAGGCACCACGCAAAAAGAACACATATTATCACACCCTCTTGTAATACTTATGAAAGCCGAAACTCCGTTTGAATCCAGTCTTACGGGTGCTATGTCCGCATACGTTTCTTCTTTGGAAAGCAATACATTTACTGCCTTTTGCCCACTTTCTGCTATTTCAATAAGTTGAGGCAGACTGCGGTACGCATCCGGGCCAACAACTATATCCACAAGCTTTTCTTCCTCCAGGAACTGTGATTTCAAACGCTCCGCCATACAGCCCAAAACACCTACAATTAAATCCGGGTTCGACTTTTTTGCCTTTTTAAAATCGGTTAAACGCTTACGAACTCTTTGCTCTGCGCCCTCACGTATGGCACAGGTATTAACAAATATCACATCCGCTTCCGTAAAATCCTGTGTTGTTGTAAACCCTTTGTCTTTTAATATGGAAGCCACAATCTCGCTATCCGAAAAATTCATCGCACATCCATAGCTTTCCAGAAAAAGTTTTTTTCCATTCGCATTTTCCGGTGCCGCAATCAGCAATACTTCTCCTTGCTTGCTTTCGTCAATTATTTTATTCTCGCTCATTTTTTATTCTATATTTGCGCCCGTTCAAAATAAAACGGAAAAAAATTAGGATTGCAAAGGTAAGATAAAATACGCGTATGACAAAATGTCGCACAGCATAATTAAAATAGCCTGTACCGCTTTATTTTATTGACTTTAGCGTATTAATCAACAGTAGCCCGGTAAAATAAGATTTGGAAATTCCGGTTTTGATTTGTTTTCTTTGCAGTCGCAATTACAAAAATCAAAATTTCGGTGCGGAAGATTTTAACACATTATATATAATATATGAGTAACAATTTAGTGATAGTGGAGTCCCCTGCAAAGGCGAAAACAATCGAGGGGTTTTTAGGGGAAGGCTTTACCGTAAAATCAAGTTACGGTCACGTAAGGGATTTGGCCAAAAAAGGTTTTGGAGTGGACATTGAAAACAACTTCAGCCCTAATTATGAAATACCGCCTGATAAAGCTAAAGTAGTAGCCGAATTAAAAAAATTAGCTAAAAGTGCAAGCACCGTGTGGCTGGCAACCGATGAGGACCGCGAAGGAGAAGCCATTTCATGGCATTTGTTTGAGTCTTTAGACCTGGATGAAAAAAGAACAAAACGTATTGTATTTCACGAGATTACAAAAACTGCTATAAAAAATGCAATTGCCACCCCTCGTACCATCGACAAACATTTGGTAGATGCACAACAGGCACGTAGAATATTGGATCGCCTTGTAGGTTTTGAGCTTTCTCCGGTATTATGGAAAAAAGTACGTCCATCCTTATCAGCTGGCCGTGTACAATCTGTTGCAGTACGTTTAATTGTTGAGCGTGAGCGCGAAGTAATGAACTTTAAAAGCACCTCTTCTTATAAAGTAGTAGCGAATTTCCTTTCAGGCAATTCTGTGGTTAAAGCTGAACTCGGCACCAAATTCAAAACATTGGATGAAGCCCGCGCATTTCTCAAAAAATGTGCTTCAGCTGATTTTACAATTGAAAATGTAGAAACCAAGCCATCAAAAAAATCGCCTTCAGCACCATTTACAACATCTACATTGCAGCAGGAAGCAAGCCGTAAACTGGGCTTTTCTGTTGCACAAACCATGGTGGTTGCGCAACGTTTATACGAAAGTGGTAATATTACCTATATGAGAACGGATTCAGTAAACCTTTCTGATACCGCTATCAACCAGGCCAAAGAAGCAATTACAGGAAATTACGGAGCCAGGTACTTAAATATTCGTCAATATAAAAACAAATCAAAAGGCGCTCAGGAGGCTCACGAAGCCATCCGCCCTACATATATTGATAAATCAACTATTTCCGGTGATTCTGCCGACAGGCGTTTGTACGAGCTTATCTGGAAACGTACCATTGCTTCGCAGATGAGTGACGCAGAGCTGGAAAAAACAACTGCCACTATCAGCATCTCCAGTACCACCGAAAAATTCGTTGCCCAGGGCGAAGTATTAAAGTTTGACGGTTTCCTGAAAGTATATATGGAAAGTACGGATGATGAGGATGAAGAAAATCAGGAGGGCATGCTGCCTCCAATGAAAATTGGGGAAAAGCTGAAAGCAAATGATATCACAGCTACTGAACGCTTTACACACCACCCTGCTCGTTTTACAGAGGCGAGCCTCGTAAAAAAACTGGAAGAGCTTGGGATTGGCCGTCCTTCTACGTACGCACCTACTATTTCAACCATTCAAAAAAGAGAATATGTTGTAAAAGAGGATCGTGAAGGCACCCAGCGAAATTTCAACATTGCTACTCTTAAAAATGGCAGCGTTACCGAAGAAATAAAAACCGAAGGCACTGGAGCCGAAAAGGCTAAACTTTTCCCTACTGATATTGGAATGGTGGTTACAGACTTCCTTCTGGCACAGTTCCCGCAAATCATGGACTTCAATTTCACTGCAAAAGTAGAAGAGGAATTTGATGAAATTGCTGAAGGAAAAATATCCTGGACAAAAATGCTGGACGCGTTCTACAAACCCTTCCACAAAAATGTAATCGATACATCCGAAAACTCTGAACGTGCTTCAGGTGAGCGTTTGCTGGGCATTGACCCCGAAACAGGTAAAAACGTAATTGTACGCATCGGCCGCTTCGGCCCTATGGCGCAGATTGGCGACAGCAACGATGAAAACAACAAACCTAAATTTGCCGCCCTGCGTAAAGACCAGCGTATTGATACCATTACCTTTGAAGAGGCAATGGATTTATTTAAGCTTCCCCGTACCGTTGGTGAATTTGAAGGCAAAGAAATGGTAGTCGCAATCGGCCGCTTTGGCCCTTATATACGTCACAACAGCATTTTCATTTCTTTGAAAAAAGAAGACGATCCAATGACAATCACTTCCGACCGCGCTATAGAGCTCATTAAAGCCAAGCGCCAGGCCGAAATAGATAAATACATCAAATCATTCCCCGAAAATCCATCGGTTCAGGTATTGAATGGACGCTGGGGGCCATACCTGGCCATTGATAAAAACAATTACAAGTTGCCCAAAGGTACCGATCCGCACCAGCTTACGTTAGAAGACTGCCTTGCCATTGCTGCGGACCCTAAAAATGCAAGTAAAGGCAACCGTTTCAAGAAAAAAGAAACAGTACTTGCACCTAAAAAAGCAGCTCCTGCAAAGAAAGTAGCTAAGAAAGCTCCCGCAAAAAAAGCAGCTGCAAAAAAAACTGCTGTTAAAAAAACTGCGAAAAAAGCTGTCAAATAATAAAACAACAGTAACTATTTTTTCTGAAATTGTATCTTTTACAATAATTTGAATTATAAAAATTAAAAACTACTCTCCCCTCTCCCTTGGAGAGGGGTTGGGGGCGAGGCCTTTTCACCATGCAGGAATACTTCAGTCCAATTAATATTACTGGCTTTAGCGGAGCAGCCGGTTATACCGAATCCTCTTACGGGAAACGTATTGTAGCCTATGTGCAAGGCGCAGAGTTTCCAAGTCTTGAGAATGTTCACCTGGCAATAATCGGTGTTGAAGAAGACCGCAAAGCGCTTAACAATGAAGGCTGCGGACTTGCGGCTGATTATGTGAGAGAGAACCTCTACAAGCTTTATCAGGGAAATTACAATGCCAGAATTGTCGACCTTGGCAACATAAAAAAAGGAAACACAATTGACGACAGCTATTTTGCCCTTACCGATGCACTTTCGCAGCTTCTGAAAAAGAATATTGTACCAATAATTATTGGTGGTGGCCAGGATCTTACATTTTGCAATTATAAAGCATACACCAGCCTTGAGCAAACCATCAATATTGTAGCTGTCGACTCCTGCTTTGACATTGGCGATGGAGAGAAAGAACTCAATTCGCAAAGCTACCTGAGTAAAATAATCCTCCATAAGCCCAATATTCTCTTTAACTATAGCAACGTGGGTTACCAGACCTATTTTGTAGAACAGAATGCCATAGAGCTGATGGATAAACTTTACTTTGATGCTCACCGCCTTGGCCACGTAAGGGCCAATATGGAAGAGGTTGAGCCCATTGTCCGTAATGCAGATGTGGTCAGTTTTGATATTTCATCCATTCGTCAAAGCGATGCCCCGGGCAACGGAAATGCATCACCCAATGGCTTTCATGGCGAAGAAGCCTGTCAGATTACACGCTATGCAGGTTTAAGCGATAAATTATCCTCCATAGGGTTTTATGAAATAAACCCTGCATTTGATACCAACAAACAAACTGCACACCTTGTAGCACAGATGGTATGGTATTTTATTGATGGGTATTATAACCGTAAGCAGGATTACCCGATTGTCGATAAGTCTGAATATACTAAATACCGTGTTTCTATTAAGGATCACAATCACGAAATTGTATTCTACAAAAGCAATAAAAGCGATCGCTGGTGGATGGATGTTCCTTACCCGCCTAACCACCAGATTAAGCATGAAAGGCACCACATGGTTCCCTGCTCTTACAACGATTATAAAACAGCCTGCAATGATGAAATGCCAGATAAATGGTGGCAGACATTTCAGAAATTAGGCTGATAATTTAAATTATTTTAGGAGCATGAACAATAAAATGAACTAAAAATTTGTTTTTATAAATACAATACTTAACTTAGCGACCTGAAGTGTACCTAAAATTCTGAATATTGTTAAAATATAACACGATATAATATGAAATTAAAACTTACTACTATCACGTTATTTATCACTGGATTGGCGGCTTTTGCTCAGCAGGACGCACAATTTAGTATGAATATGTTCAACCGTCTGGCGGTGAACCCCGCGTATGCCGGTATGAACAAGGCTCTTTGCGGCACTTTATTATATCGTCAGCAATGGACAGCTTTTCCAGGAGCCCCTAAAACAGGGCTGTTGAGCGTTGATTTTGGCGAAGTACTATTTGGTGGTGTTGGTCTTACGATTGACCAGGATCAGCTTGGTTTCGATAAAACATTAAAGGCGAAGCTGGCATATTCGTTTCACTTGCCGCTTGGACCAGGTTCTTTAGGTATTGGTATTGATGCAGGTATGATTCAGAAGGCCCTTACGGGTAATTTTATTGCTCCTGACGGAACTACATCTGCTACTCCGGGAACAGATCAGGCAATTCCTTGGTCAGGTTCATCGGCAATAACTTATGATGTTGGATTGGGTCTGTATTATACAACTCAGAAACTGTACGTTGGTTTGTCTTCTTTGCACTTACCGCAGCAGGAGCTGAAGGATGCAGCATCTAACTTTAATTTCAACTATAAAGTGGCCCGCCACTATTACGTAATGGCTGGCTACACATTTGGTTTAGGTGCTAATTTTGAATTGAAACCATCTGTACTTGCAAAATCAGATGCTTCTGCAACCCAGATGGACTTAAATTTAATAGCACAATGGCGTAAAATGGTTTTTGGTGGTTTCTCATACCGCTTAAGCGATGCAATGGTGGGTATTATCGGTTTGGAAAAAAGCTTTGGCAGCAAATTAAATGCACGTTTTGGTTACTCCTATGATGTAACTACTTCTGCTATTAAAAACTATAGCAACGGTACACATGAAATTATGTTAGGTTTCTGTTACAAAATAAAATCAGAAGCAAAGTCATCTAGTCACATGAATGTGAGGTTCTTATAAAAAATGAAAACTTTTTGTAACCTTTATTAAAATTTAACGTTCAAGTACATTTAAAACCCATTTTCTGATTTAACAATTTTTAGCGTTAAATTTAAAAGCGGGAATGTTTAATATAAACATAACAATATGAAAAAGGCCATCTTATTAAGTTCGATAGTTGTTGCAGCTGCCGCTACAGGCTGCAAAACAAGCACTGGAGAATTAGTAGGCGTTCAGGGGCGCCCTGAATGGTATGACATCGATCCGTTCGGTATGTTGCACATTCCTATGGGAAGCTACAACATGGGGCCTAGCGATGAAGATGCTCCTTATGCTCATACCACAAAAGCAAAAACGGTTTCCGTTCAGGCTTTTTATATTGACCAGACCGAAATCACAAACAATGAGTACCGTCAGTTCGTGAACTACGTTCAGGACTCCATTGCTCACCAGGCTTTATTTGAAAGTGGTGTTGCCGAACACGGTATTGAAAATGATATGTATGAGCAGGCTCTTGAGCCGCCTTTGTTGAACTGGGATGAAAAAATTGCTTACGATGAGCAGGATGTTAGAGAGGTGCTTGAGTTTATGTACCTTCCACCGGAAGAGCGCTTCTACAGACGCAGACAGATTGATACCCGTAAGTTGAATTTTGAATACTATTGGATCAACCTTCGTTTGGCTGCAAACAAACAAAACCGTTTTAAACCAATGAAGTCTCCTGACCCTAAAACCGGACAGGATTTTATTAACGGTGGACAGTCTACCAGCGTTGGTGATAACAAAACTCTTGGACAGTATGATGTTAAAGATGAAATTTCAGATGGAAGAGGTAAATACAGCGTTCGTGAAAGAACTGATAAAGACAGAAGTGTATTCATCGTAAAAGATATCATCAACATTTATCCTGATACTTTGGCTTGGGTTCATGACTTTACATACTCGTTCAACGAACCTATGACCAATATGTATTTCTGGCACCCGGCTTATGACGAATACCCGGTAGTTGGTGTAACCTGGAAACAGGCTAGAGCATTCTGTATCTGGAGAACGCATTTATTCAACAACTGGTTGATGAACAATGGTCAGCCTTATGTGAATGATTTCCGTCTGCCTACAGAGTCTGAGTGGGAATATGCAGCTCGCGGTGGCAATTCACTAAGTCCTTACCCTTGGGGTGGTGCTTATATCAGAAATGCGCTGGGTTGTTTCCTTGGTAACTTTAAACCTATGCGTGGTAGTTACATTGATGATGGTGGTTTCCACACTGTAAAAGCCATCTCTTATAACCCTAACGACTATGGATTGTACTGCATGGCTGGTAATGCTGCTGAGTGGACAAGCAATGCTTTTGACGAATCATCTTACGACTTTTCACACGACTTAAACCCTGACTACGTTTACGAAGCGTCAGACAATGAAGCAAATGTATTGAAACGTAAAGTTATTCGTGGCGGTTCATGGAAAGATGTTGGCTACTACCTTCAGGTGAGTACCAGAACATACGAATACCAGGATACAGCAAAATGCTATATCGGTTTCCGCTGCGTTCAAACATACCTTGGCCGTGCTAAAGGTGACGACTTATAAAAATCTAAAAACAAAAACAAATCGTAAATAACAATTAATAATTAACATTTAAAAAAAAAGGTAAAATTATGGCAGGTTTTATTGGCAGCAAAGGATGGAAAAATTTCATGGCCAAACTATACGGTTTGGGCGCAGCAGTTGTAATTGTTGGTGCGATGTTTAAAATTCAGCACTGGCCTGGTGCAGGTGCGATGCTTGTGTGCGGTCTATCCGTAGAAGCTATTATCTTCTTCTTCTCGGCATTTGAGCCACCACATGAAGAAGTGGATTGGTCATTGGTATATCCTGAATTAGCTGGTATGCATGGTGAAGAAGGCCATGGTCATGCTTTAACTGAAAACCTGATTGAGGAGGAAAAAGAAGAAAAAGATTCTTTAACAGCACAATTGGACAATATGCTGGAAGAAGCCAAAATTGAACCTGAACTAATTGCCAGCTTAGGTAATAACCTTAGAAACCTGGGCGATCAAGCTGCAAAATTAACAGATATCAGCGATGCAAGTGCTGCATCCAATGAATTTGCGAATACAATGAAAAATGCTGCTTCATCCGTTGGAAGCCTTACAGGTTCTTATGATAAAGCAAAAGATAAAATTGAAGAGCTTGCTGATACTTATGCAGAAGCAAAAAATACAATTGAATCTTCTACATCACGCCTTTCCCAGTCATATAGCAAAGCAACTGGTGCTATCGAGGCTTTAGCAAATGCGAACGAAGATTCCCAGAATTCATTCACAAGCGAACTTCAGAAAGTTGCTAAGAACCTTTCTGCTCTTAATGCTTCGTATGAACTGCAGTTACAAAGCTCAAACAGTCATATCAAAGCAACATCTCATTTCCAGGAAGGATTGGAAGACTTGTTGAAAAACCTGAATGACTCTGTTGATGACACAAGAAAGTATAAAGATCAGATTGCTCAGTTGTCTACTAACTTAGAAGCATTGAATACTGTTTATGGTAACATGCTTAATGCAATGAGAAAATAATTTCTTAGGTCCTATTAACCAATTAAATTAAAACTTATAATTCTAAAAAAAGGAATAATACAATATGTCAGGAGGAAAAGAAACCGGTAGGCAAAAGATGATCGGGATGATGTATCTGGTACTAACGGCCCTATTAGCAATGAATATATCTAAAGATGTACTCCTTGCTTTCATCACTATCGAAGCAAATTTGGGAAAAACAAATGAGAACTTCAAGGGTAAGAATCAGGTGATGTATGATAAATTTGAGAAAATGATGAGCGAAAACCCGACTAAAACAAAACCTTGGAGAGATAAAGCATTCCAAATAAGAGATGAGGCGGAAAATTTTTGCAAATACGTAGATGGACTCAAATCGGAGTTGTTTATGACAGCTCAGAAAGCGTTGACAAAAGAAAAAGCTGATACATTGCAATTGAAACATGCACAGGAAAACGGAGTTACACTGGATGACTACGATACACCAACCAACTATTTGATTGGAAATGTTGAAAAACCTAACGGTAAAGGGGTTGAGCTAAAAGAAAAAATCAGAGCGTTTCGTAACTTGGTGTTGAGCATGGTTCCGGAAAAAGAAAAAGCAGGATTTAAAATAGGACTCATTACTGATGACTTGTACGACAGCCATGCACAGAAAACATTGCCGTGGGAAGTTTTCAATTTCGACCACACTACTATGGCTGCCAGTATGGCCTTGCTTGAAACTGTAAAGAATGAAGTAAGAAATGCAGAAAGTGATCTTGTCGGTATACTTTTAAGAGAAATTGATGCCGGTGACTTTAAATTTGATATGATTACCGCCCGTGTTGTTGCTCCTACAAGCTATATTGTACTAGGTGAAGAATATACAGCGGATATATTTGTTGCAGCGTATAGCACAACTAAAAACCCTGAAATATTAGTAGGTAAAGTCGACACAACAACTAAAACAATTGTTGGACCGTCTACCCCTGTTCCCGTAGAAGCGGGACTTGGTAAATACACTGTTAGACCTACTGCCGAAGGATTACAAACATGGAGTGGGTTGGTAAATGTTACAGCACCAGACGGAACTGTTAAATCCTATCCTTTTGAGTCAAATTATATGGTTGCAAAGCCATCATTTGCTGTTTCACCAACAAAAATGAATGTGTTTTACATTGGTGTACCAAATCCTGTTGATATTTCAGTAGCTGGTGCTGCACCAACGAATGTTGTTCCTAGCCTGGTCGGAAGCGGAAGAATTGATAATAAAGGCCAGGGACATTATGAGGTAACCGTTACAGGGGGCACAGAGTGTACTGTAAACGTTGCTATCAAAGACCCTAGAACAAACACAACAAAATCTATGGGTGCCGGACAAAAATTCCGTATCCGTAAAGTACCTAGTCCTGTAGCTAAATTTGCAGGGGTTACTGGTGATGGTTCTGTTACATTGGGTGAAATGCAGGCTGCAGGTGGTTGTATTGCTGACCTTTCAGACTTCGTATTTGACTTGAAGTTCCCTGTAACCAAATGGACAATGTCAATGAATATCAATGGACTTTTCCAGGAAGAAACTGCACGTGGAGCATCAATTACCCCTGGTATGAAGGCGCTTCTTTCAAAAGCTAAAAAAGGTTCAAAAATATTAATTGAGGATGTACACGTACAAGCACCGGATGGTGACAGGAAAATTGTAGGTTGTAATATCAAAATAAAGTAAACCTCTTAAATAACAAATACCATGAGAAAATTCAAAATGATTCTGGTAATTGCCCTTGTAGCAGCTATGCAGTTTGCAGGCTATTCGCAAGGAGGCGAAGTAATTAAGCCACCTACATATCCGAATGGTGTTTATACAAAGGAGAACAGTGCCAGCAGAAGGCCTATTCCTTATACATCTTTACGTGAGGCTGATGTAATGTGGTCTAAGAGAGTTTGGCGTGTTATTAATCTGAAAGAAAAAATTAACCACCCGCTTTATTATCCAACCACTCCTATCGCTGACAGAAAAAGCCTTTTTGAAGTAATCCGTGATGGAGCCCTTAAAAGCGGAACGGTTAAATGCTTTAACTCTACTGACGATGAGTTCCGTATAGAGTTTACAAAAAGCGAAATTGAAAATATGCTTGTATCGTGGGATTCATCAGCAACAACTGAAGATCCGAACAACCCGGGCAACTTTATTTCAGCACCGGTAAAAAATGAAATTACATCTGATAAAGTTTCAAAATACTGGATCAAGGAAGACTGGTTCTATGACAAACAACGTTCTGTTTTGGATGTTCGTATCATTGGATTGCTGGTTGTTATTCCTAAATTATCAGAAAGTGGTGAAGACCAAGGTGCAGATAAGCCTTTATTCTGGGTTTATTTCCCTGAAATCAGGCCGATTTTAGCCACCCAGGAAGTTTATATGCGTCATAATGATGCAGAGAGAAGAACACTGGAAGATATCTTCTGGAAGCGTATGTTCTCCAGTTATGTTATCAAGGAAAGCAACGTATACGATCGTTATATTTCAGAATACACAAGCGGAATCAATGCCTTGTTTGAATCTGAAAGGGTAAAAGAAGATATTTTCAAATACGAACACGATTTGTGGCACTTCTAAGCCTCGCAACTTAAAAACCTCCGGAAAACCCGGAGGTTTTTTTTTGAATTATATTTAAGGCCGCGCCTGGCAAAAGATTTTATAAAAACTTTCCATAATGAAAGTATATTTGCAGAAACGTAAACTATGGACTCGTTAACACACTTGGTATTAGGTGCCGCTATCGGAGAGGCTACACTGGGCAAAAAAATAGGCAGGCAGGCCATGCTTTGGGGAGCTATCGCAAATACGATTCCGGACTTTGATGTTTTTGCCGCTTGTTGCACCACAGATGCGCAACAATTATTGGTACACAGGGGAATTACTCACTCATTCCCGTTTCTTATTATTATGTCGCCATTGCTAGGCTGGCTATTAAGTAAATTATATAAAAATCCTGATGTAGGCTGGAAAAGCTGGACATGCCTGTTTTTCCTTGGTTTACTTACCCACATTCTATTGGATTCACTTACCGCTTATGGTACAGGATGGTTTGAACCATTTAGCAGTTACAGGGTTTCGTTCAATACTATTTTTGTTGCAGATTTGTTCTACACGCTTCCATTCCTTGTTTGTGTACTGGTTGCCCTTATCGCAAAAAACGGTTCTCCAAAACGCATAAAATGGAACAAAGCCGGACTTATTATCAGCTCGCTTTACCTGGTGTTCACAATAGTGAATAAATGGCATGTACACAGTGAAATGCATGAATCCTTAACGGAAAAGAACATTCAGGTTACTGACTTTGTAACCACCCCCACCCCATTGAATAATTTTTTATGGATGGCGTACGCACCGGATCACACAGGCTATTGGTTTGGCTATTATTCAATTTTTGACAAAACAAATGACGTTGATTATTTTCATGTGAATAAGAATGACTCCCTGTTAACGCCATATTCAGACCTCAAATCGGTGAAGCAATTGAAGCAATTTTCAAAAGGTTTTTATTGTATGAATAAGAAAGATACCAATATTGTGTTTAATGATATCCGCTTTGGACAAATGGGGGGATGGGAAAAACCCGATTCGGTATTTGTGTTTTCATTTGTAGTGGGTGAAGGCATTGATAATTCCAGGGCTTTGGACAGAGGAAAAATAAAAACTTCTTATTCTGAAGCTATTGCATCCTTAATCAACAGAATAAAAGGAAAATAATGGCAAAAACCGCACTGGTACTGGGAGCATCGGGCCTTGTTGGAAATGAGCTGCTGCACTTGCTTCTTAAGGATTCCCATTTCGATAAAGTAAAAATTTTTGTTCGGAAACCGATAGCAATCTCTCACAAAAAGCTGGAACAACACATTATCAATTTTGATGCTATAACTGATTATAAAGAATTTATTAAAGGCGATGTGTTCTTTTGTTGCATCGGAACCACAATAAATACAGCTGGTTCCAAAGAGGCCTTTATAAAAGTGGATTATACATATCCTACTGAGTTTGCAAAGATTGCAAAAACCAATAACGTAAAACACTTCTTATTTATATCCTCCATCGGTGCTGATGAAAATTCATCCAACTTTTATCTGATGGTTAAGGGTGATACCGAAAACACTCTAACGGAATTAGATTTCGAAAAGCTTGATATTGTAAGGCCTTCACTACTGACGGGAAAAAGAAACGAAATTCGTTTCGGAGAAATCGTTGGAAAAGTAGTCATGAAGGCACTTTCATTTCTTTTTATTGGAAAACTCAGAAAATACAAGCCTATTGAAGCTACTACAGTCGCCAAAGCTATGATAAAGCTCAGCGCTCAAAAAACGAATGCACCGAAAAAAAATGCTATTGTTTTATCAGACCAATTGCAGGCCTTAGGAGGACAATAACCTCGCTTCTATTGCACTTCCCCGCTTTCGGGGAACCAATCCGTTACTTTTTTATTTTAAAACGTTATATACTAAATTGGTTTCTTTAACGTTTTGTAATTAAATCCAACAAAATTCAATGAAATCACTTTTACTATTAAATATTTATTTAATAACTAAAGCCTATGAGAACATTGAATTGCATTGTGGTGATGCTAATTGCATTCGTTACCGGAGATAAAGCCTTGGCACAGGTTACAGCCAATTCAACCGTTTTAAAACCCCAGCAAACGGTATATTCCAAAAAACACATCGGTGAAAAAAATCCAATACCTTATGCTAATGTACGTGAGGCGGATGTAATGTGGAGCAAACGGGTATGGAGAGTCATTAACTTAAAGGAAAAATTTAACCTTCCATTGTACTATCCCACAGCGCCTATAAAAGACAGGAAAAGCCTTTTTGACGTTTTAAAAGATGGCGCATTGAAAGATAGCACTGTTACCTGTTTTAGCCCGGCAGATGACGAATTCCAGATACCATTGTCAAAGTCTGAAGTAGAAGCATTACTTATACAGTGGGATTCTGCCATGATTGATAATCCGGAAAATCCCGGAGAACAAATAAACGTGAAAGTCAAAAATGAAATTACATCTGAAGATATTACCAAATACTGGATTAAAGAAGACTGGTTCTTTGATAAACAGCGTTCAGTAATGGATGTAAGAATTCTCGGAATACTGGTTGTAACAGCAAAAAAGACAGAAAGCGGAGAAATTGTGGGTGATAAACCATTATTCTGGGTATATTTTCCCGAAATACGTCCTGTATTGGCTAATAACGAGGTATATATGCGCCACAACGATGCGGAGCGCAGGAGCTTTGATGATATTTTCTGGAAACGCATGTTTTCGAGCTATATTATAAAAGAAAGCAATGTATACGACCGTTATATCATGGATTATGCAATGGGGATGGATGGCCTACTGGAAGCTGAAAAAATAAAAGAAGAAATTTTTGAGTTTGAACACGATTTCTGGCATTATTAATAGTTTCTATGCATAATGCTTCTATATCGCTACTTGTCTGTCATTTCGAATTGTCAGAGACGATGAGAAATCTTCTTCATTAAAGACGAAGATTTCTCACTTCGTTCGAAATGACATTAATTTACTTGCCCGAATTATTACACTTTAACACCTACACACGCTCACAAAGCCCAAAAATCACTACCTTTGCAAAAATTTTATTTGAAGAAAAGGGATGATTTCAGTTAATTCAGTAACGGTATCTTTTGGAGGCTACGATTTATTTGATAATGTAAGCTTTTTGATAAACCCCAAAGACCGTATAGGACTTGCAGGAAAGAATGGTGCAGGTAAGTCGACCATGCTTAAGCTTCTTTCGGGACTTCAACAACCTACAAAAGGAGATATTTCCAAACCAAATGGTTACCAGATAGGCTACTTGCCTCAGGATATGATTCACCAGCACGGACGTACAGTGTATGAAGAAGCCGCAACCGCTTTTGAAGAAATACAACGCCTGGAAAGCCGCTTGGACACTATTAATCACGAACTTACCGTAAGAACAGATTATGAAAGCGATGCTTACATGAACCTGATTACGGAGCTTACGGACATCAATACCCGTTTGGATTTATTAGGTGCAGGAAACAGAGAAGAAGAAATTGAAAAAGTACTAAAAGGATTGGGATTTGAGCGTACAGATTTTACCCGTCAAACCTCTGAATTCAGCGGTGGCTGGAGGATGCGTATTGAATTAGGTAAATTGTTATTACGTAAACCAGATATTCTGTTACTCGATGAGCCTACGAACCACTTGGATATTGAATCTATCCAATGGCTGGAAGAAGTGTTGGAAACCTACGCAGGCGCAGTAATCCTTATCAGCCACGATAAACAGTTTTTGGATACGGTTACATCACGTACCATAGAAATTTCGAATCAAAAAATATACGATTACAAAACCAATTACTCTCGTTACCTGGTATTGCGCCAGGAACGTAAGGAACAGCAGGAAGCTGCTGCAAAAAATCAGCAAAAAGTAATTGACCAGACCGAAGCGTTGATTAATAAGTACCGTGCGAAAGCCAGCAAAGCAGCCTTTGCACAATCCTTGATTAAAAAGCTGGACAGAATGGAAATTGTGGAAGTGGACGAAAGTGATACAGCGACTATGCGTTTCCGCTTCCCACCGCCTGCACTTTGCGGAAAAATAGTACTTACCGTTGACCATGCAGGAAAAATGTATGGTACAAAACGTATTTTCAAAGATGCCAGCTTTATCCTTGCGAAAGGAGATAAAATAGCCCTTGTAGGCAGAAATGGTGAAGGAAAGAGTACAATTATTAAAATGATTGCCGGACAAACTGATTATGAAGGAACCATACAGATTGGCCACAATGTGAAAATGGGGTATTTTGCGCAGGATCAGGCAGAGAAACTTGACCCTAACAAAACCGTTTTTGAAACCATTGATGAGCTGGCTGTGGGCGACATTCGTAAGAACGTACGTAACTTATTGGGCTCTTTCTTATTTGGAGGAGACGATATTGATAAAAAGGTACGTGTACTGAGCGGTGGCGAGCGCGGGCGTTTGGCATTGTGCAAGCTGCTTTTAGAGCCTTATAATTTTTTATTGCTCGATGAGCCTACAAACCACTTAGATATACGCAGTAAAGAAGTATTGAAACAGGCGCTGGTAGCCTATGAAGGAACTGTGATGATTGTTTCCCACGACAGGGACTTTTTAAGCGGGCTTACGGAAAAAATGTATGAATTCCGCAACGGACAGGTAAAAGAGCATTTGGGCGGTATTTCTGAGTTTATGCGGAAAATAAAAATGGACCGTCTGAATGATTTGAATGCTAAAAATCCTTTTGTGAAAGCGAAAGAGGAGACAAAAGTTGAGAAGCCAAAAGTACAGGACCAAAACAATGAGCTTGAAAAAGAATTGAAACAGTTGAAAAATCATGTTTCAAAATCTGAATCGGAGATTGCACGTTTGGAAGCTGGGATAAAAGTAGTGGACGACCAGTTGTCTGACCCTGCGCAGTATCAGAATGTAATCAATAATAAGGAAACATATGCGAAATATGAGCAGATGAAGAAACAACTGGATGCTGAAATGAGCAATTGGGAAGCTTTACAGGCGAAAATTGAAGAATTAGCCCGTAAGAAGTAAATCATATTTTTAAATTAATAAAATGGCCCGATTCGGGCCATTTTTGTTTATAGCAGCTTCCGAAATGCATGAGTTTCCGGTTAAATTAACCTTTTGCTATTTCACCTATATTTGACATTAATTCACCCTCATTACTTTTATTTGCTTTCATTCATTTGTAAATTTGTAATAAACTACGCTTGCAGCTACGTAGTTTACAATACATGCAAGATATAGAACCATATTACAACTGGCGTCACATTTACATCGCTTCGGAGGATGAAAAATCACCTTTCTATGGCCGTGAATACAGTGAGTTTGAATATACGCATGCTATTTACAACTACCTGATTCACCCGCAATGGGATGATATTGACTCTCCTACCCTTTACATTAAAATCTTAAATGTGGATTATGATTTAGGGTATGCCATTATTGAATTGATTGGTGAATGGAATGACCTCATCAACAATGATATCATGCTTTTAAAACGGGATATTATTGAAAAAATAATGGAATACGGAGTCAATAAATTTATCCTGATTGGCGAAAACGTGCTGAATTTCCATTCTTCAGACGATTGTTATTATGAAGAATGGTTTGAAGAAGTGGAAGACGGCTGGATTGCTTTCTTGAACTTCAGAAAACACGTGCTGGATGAATTCCAGAATGCCAATATTGATTATTACATCCTTTCCGGTGGTCAATTGAGCGATGTTGCCTGGAGAACTTCTTCTCCGCAGCAGTTATTTGAAAAGGTGGAGCATTTTGTGCAGAAGAGGATTGGGTAAACTATCCTCGGCCTTTACTTTCTCTTTCTCTTAATTTTTTTCGCAGGATTGCGTTTCTGATGAAAAACTGCAGAGATAAGAATTTGTTTATCAATTATTTCATAATTAACCACAAAGGGAAAACGAGACAAAACAGCCTCATGAATATGAGCGAATTTAACAGGAAACAAGAATGGATTGTCTTTGATTAAACTAAGGAGTGAGAATACTTCTTCTTCAAACTCAAAACCTAAATTTGGGGCTTTTTGATTATAATATTCGCAAGCTTCTTCTATTTCAGCAACTGCTAGCTCAAGGAGAATTACCTTATACGAGGCCATTTTATTTGGTCAATTTCTTTTTTACACGTGCTCTGGCTTCTTCCAATGTATACCCCTTTATCTTACCTGCCTTGTATAATGCAGACCGCTTCAATACCTCCTTTTGCTGCTCTTCAGTAAGTGCACTTGTATTGCTTTGGCGATAGACTTCCAGCAGCTTATAAATTACCTCTAATACATTACTGTCTGCTTCGTCAATATATTGGTGTACTTTGTTGCGAATGGTTGCTGTTGTCATAATTTCTATGCGTAGTAGTATTTAATTCAAGTTGCTAGTTAGTTATCTTATTAATTTGTAATCCAAACACGAATAAAATCAGCTTAATCAAGAATCCGTTCAATGTAACAGCGTGTATTG
>JAGVJJ010000089.1 GCA_020051175.1 Bacteroidia bacterium
TAACTCATGCTCCCGTTTGGCTCTGATTTCTTGTGCCAATCGTTTTTTTTCTTTGTCATCGTGATTGGGACGGTTTTTATTGATATGAATCTCCAAAAATTCGTACCATCTTGTTTTGTTGTGATAAATATCCAGATAGAAGGATATTTGTCCGCTACTCAATTGTTTTTCTCTTAATTTTACACCCATGACATTATGGTTTTTTAGGTTAATAAATACCCTTGTGCAATGTTCTCAAAAGGAAAACACTTTACCTGGGTTCATGAACTATCGTGTAAGTCTTTGGGAGTTTTTGGGTAACAATCGGGTAACAAAAATTGCCAAAAAAAGCCTAATTTTACCTAATCAGGCAGAAATTAATAATCCCTATATAGCCCCTAAAATTGGGGTTGATAAGCCTTTATTTAGGTTGGGATAAATTATGAAATTTAAACAGGCTCTTATTTAGCCTGTTCCTGCTGAATACCTTGTTTTACAAATATACTGTTTTGTTTAAAAAAAGTAAAGTAAAAACTGGCAAAAACCGCTCTTTTACCGGTGTGGACCAATTTACTTTATAGCTGTTGCAACCTTTTAAGTATTTTTTCTATCTTAGAAGTGTAAATAGTGCATGGAAAAAGAGGTTGATTTGTGTTTTCCACTTTTTGATTTGTTTATGAAAAGACGTAATCTCTTGCTTAAATTCTTGTTTTTATGCCTTATGGCATGGAGTCATAGCTGTATTTGGGCGCAGTGCAACCTTTTATGCAATACGGATTTTGATAACAATCAGGTTACCCCTCCGGCCGGACTAGCCATCGTTGATGCCAGTCAGGTGCCTTGCTGGCAAACTACCGCTTCCGACAACCAGGTTGAAATTTGGAACAACGGGTTTAATGGGGTTCCTGCTTATTCCGGTAATCAGTTTATTGAGCTGAATGCTTATATGGTTTCTACCATTTACCAGGATTTCACCGTCCCTCCCGGCACCGCCCTTACCATTTCATTTGCTCACAGAGGCCGGCAGGGCGTTGATGTTTTAAGTGTGGATATTGGTCCGGTAGGCGGACCATACACTACTCTTGGCAGCTATTCTGACGGAAACACTGCCTGGGGATATTATACAGCAAATTACACCGTCCCAATGGGGTCGGGGAATAATTATACGCTGCGCTTCAATTCTGTTTCCGCAGCGGGCGGAAATCCTGCTATAGGTAATTTCCTTGATGCTATTACCGTAAACCTGCCTTATACTGTCACGCTCACACCATCCGTAACAAACGCAAGTTGTAATTTATCCAATGGTTCGGCTTCTGTAACTGCAGCAGGTGGCATTGCTCCGTATACCTATTCATGGAATTCAAGTCCCGTTCAAACCACACAAACAGCAACCGGACTAGCTGCCGGAAGTTATACGGTTACTGTGTTGGATTCCAATGGATGTATAAATGCAGCTCCGGTTACGGTTCTCATGGCTGCTCAACCAACAGTGGAAGTCAGTGCTGGCTCAAATCCGCTTTGTGATTCTTCAAAGCTAAGCTGGGCAAGCTGGTCGAATGTAAATGGCACCACAGGTACGGGTGTTATTTCATCCGATCTGACTGTCACAGTGACTAAACCAACCGGTGGCTTGTCTACAACTGGCGGTATGTTTAATCCCACTGCTTTTCCTACTCAGTACGATGTTCCTGTAAACAGCACGGCTATACGTAATGACCTGGCAGGCTTGTTTACCTTTTGCTATAACCGTCCTGTTGTGAATCCGCAAATTGCATTGTCCAGCATAGGAAATAGTGGTAATAGTGTGCAGATAAATACTTCTGTTCCTTACCAGGTTATTTGGCAGGGTATTGGAATGAGTTACCCAAACAATACTACATTTATAGGTACCGAAGGTTATACTATTATTCAGTTTCCGGGCGTTCATACCTGCATTTCTTTTGATTATCTGCAAAGTGAAACATATTGCAACCTTGCATTTGGCAGTTTGGATACCAATTGCCAGGCGCTTGCTCCGCCTCCTATTTGTCCGGGACAGTCAGATACCCTTACCGCTACAGGCGGACTTACGTATTCATGGTCACCGGCTGCGGGACTAAATACGACTACCGGTGCGGTAGTGATAGCTACTCCTGCAGTGACTACAACTTATGTTGTTACAGGATATGATGCGGGAAACTGTGCCGATACGGATAGTATTACAATTACAGTAAACCCTCCGCCTGCTGCAACTATTGCTGGTGATACAGTTATTTGTGCTGGTGACAGCACAGTACTTACGGCCTCTGGGGGAACAAGTTATACCTGGATTCCCGGGAATTACACTACTGCATCAGTAACATTTAAACCATCCGTTACTACAACATATACTGTTGTTGCTTCTAATACCAATGGTTGCACGGATTCCGCGTTTGTCACAGTTGTTGTCAATCCGCTTCCGGCAATAGATGTAACTCCTCCTTTGGCGTCTATTTGTATTGGTTCGTCACAGAGCCTTACTGCAAGTGGTGCAAGTACATACTCCTGGTCACTGCCTTCAGGTCTGGATGTAACAAGCGGTGCCACTGTGATTGCAAGCCCTCTTTTAAATACAACTTATACTGTTACCGGAACTGATGCTGCTGGATGCGTAGACACTGCTACAGTATCTGTAGTAGTAAACCCTTTGCCAGTAGTGGATGTAAGGGCCGGACAAAATCCCCAGTGTGATTCTGCTAAACTGAACTGGGCGAACTGGACATCGGTAAATTCTACTACAGGGGTTGGTACAATCTCGTCCAGCCTTTCTGTAACGGTTACCAAGCCCACAGGTGGTTTATCCACCACAGGTGGTATGTACAATGGTGGTGTATTTCCTTCTCAATACGATGTGCCTGCCAATAACACAGCCATCCGTAATGATCTTGCCGGCCTGTTTACCTTTTGTTTCAATGTGCCTGTAGTTAATCCTCAGATTGCATTGTCAAGCATTGGTAATTCTGGTAACAGTGTGCAGATAAACACTTCTGCTCCATACACTGTTATTTGGCAGGGACAAGGGATGACCTATCCGAACAATACTACTTTTGTTGGGACCGAAGGCTTTACTATTATTCAATTTCCAGGTGTTCATACCTGCATATCTTTTGATTATCTGCAAAGTGAAACTTATTGCAATCTTGCTTTTGGTACATTGGATACAAATTGCCAAGGCCTTTCTCCTGCACCAATTTGCCTCGGACAATCAGATACATTGACTGCCAGCGGTGCTACCACATATTCCTGGACCCCCGCTGCTGGGCTTAATACAACAACAGGAGCTGTGGTGGTTGCTACGCCAACCGTTACCACAACGTACTATGTTACAGGCTATGATGCTAACAACTGTTCAGATACGGACAGTATCACCATTGAAGTAAATGCATTGCCCATAGTTACTATAACCGGGGATACGGTTATTTGTGCAGGCGACAGCACATCTCTGCTGGCTGCAGGAGGCGTAAATTACCTTTGGAAACCGTTGTTTGCGACAGATTCTTCCGTCACGGTAAGCCCTCAGAACAATACGCTTTATACTGTTGTGGTTGAAAACGCTGCAGGTTGTGTTGATTCAGCGGGTGTCAATGTTATTGTAAACCCGTTGCCGGTGGCACAATTCAGTGTTGCTCCTGTTTGCAGGGCCCAGCCTTCGGTGTTTACGAATACTAGCACCGGAAATATGGCAGGTTACAGTTGGAGCTTTGGCGATGGAGCAACTGGTGCTTTACAAACCCCTTCACATACTTATGCAACCTGCGATTCATTCAGCGTAAGCCTTATAGCAACAACTGTTGATGGTTGTATTGATACTGCAACGGGTGCTGCTGTTGTGTATTGCCTGCCGGTTGCCTCTTTTAGCCTTGCGGATGCATGTATGAATGAACCCGTTGCTTTTTCCGATTTGTCGGGCGTTACAGGCAGTACTATAACAGCATGGGACTGGAATTATGGCGATAACAGCACTGCTGGAACAGCTCAAAATCCTTCACACCCCTATTCAGCCTATGGTCCTTTCAATGTAACTCTTATTGTTACGAGCGGACAGGGCTGCAAGGATACGGCACAGCAGCCTATAAACATTCATCCGTTGCCTTCAACTTATTTTACCGCAAACAATGTTTGTGCAGGTAGCATTGTTCCTTTTACAAATGAAACGTTTATTCCGGCTCCCGATATGATGCAATCCTGGGTGTGGGATTTTGCTGATGGATCGCCCGTGTACAATAATCCAATTATATACCACCCGTATCCTGTGCCGGGTTCATATACAGTAAAATTAACTGTGGTTTCTGACTTCGGCTGTTCAGACTCGTTAACACAAACAATTTTAGTTCATCCGAATCCTGTTGTTGATTTTACAGCTACAGACACTGCCGGCTGTGCCCCTTTATGCCTTGGCTTCACCGACTTGTCTTCCATTTCCCCGGCACCTGCTACAAATGCACAATGGTCATGGGATCTGGGCGACAACAACGGAACAACCAATTCATTGTCATTTGACTATTGTTTCGGAAATTTTTCATCACTCGACCCTGCAAAATATACCGTGAGTCTTACTGTTACGTCCGATAGTGGTTGTGTCACCACGAAAACGAAACCTGATTACATAACCGTTTATCCAATTCCGTTGGCACTTTTTATAGCAGACCCCATAGAAACAAACATTGTTAGTCCGGATATAACCATCCAGGATCATTCGGTAGGTGCCACTTCCTGGAGCTGGAATTTTGGAGATGGTGATACAGCTAACGGACCGGTTGTAGCACCACATACTTATGCCGATACCGGCTCTTATACCATTACATTGTTAACCAATAACCAATACAATTGTACTGCTACAGCTGAACAGGATATAGTCATTAAACCAAGTTCTACCTTTTATGTCCCTAGCGCCTTTTCACCGAATGGCGATGGTATAAACGATACTTTTGGCGGAACAGGCACGTTTATAAGGGAATACAGCATGTCGATATACGATCGCTGGGGGAATTTTATCTTTTATACGGACGATATAACCAAGCAATGGGATGGTAAAATAATGGGCTCAGTAATAGCAGAGCAGGATACGTATGTTTACTCAATAGAAATCACCGACTTTAAAAAGGACAAGTACTGGTACAAAGGCATTGTTACCCTGGTTGCCGGAAAAAGAGATTAGAACTTGGTCTTTAGTTCTTTCATGAATTTGGTCGCGTATACAAAATCCTGCAGCTCCTGGTTGGTGGTCTTCAATATATCGCTGTGGTTGCCTTCCCACCATTTTACTCCATTGTAAATAAACAGGATATTGTCCCCTATTTCAAGTACTGAATTCATATCATGTGTGATTACAACAGTAGTAATGCCATACTCTTCCGTAATTTCCTTGATAAGTGTATCTATTACAATGGATGTTTTTGGATCCAGTCCAGAATTGGGCTCATCGCAATACAAATATTTTGGTTGCACGGAAATCGCTCGCGCAATCGCAACCCTTTTTTTCATCCCTCCGCTTAGCTCCGATGGGTATAGCTTTCCGGCATTCGGCAGGTTTACACGCTGAAGGCAGAAATTGGCACGCTCACGCTTTTCTGCTTCGCTTAAATCCGTGAACATTGATAAAGGAAAAACAACATTTTCTTCAACCGTTTTCGAGTCAAACAAAGCGCTGCCCTGGAACAGCATACCTATCTCTTTGCGGATCTCTTTTTTACCTTTAAAATCAAGGGTGTGAAAACTGCGGCCATCGTATAAAACTTCGCCTGAATCAATCTCATTCAGGCCCACCATGCAGCGTATCAAAGCGGTTTTCCCCGAACCACTCTGCCCGATAATGATATTGGTTTTGCCGCTCTCAAACGTAAACGTAACATCATTCAGCACTTTGCGGTCACCAAAGGATTTGGATATGTTGTTGATTTGTATCACGCCAGTAAGAGTTGAGTTAAAATAAGGTCAAACGCAAGGATCAGAACACTGCTGTACACCACCCCTTTGGTGCTGGAACGGCCCACCTCAAATGAGCCCCCCTTTGTATAGTAGCCGTGATAGGCAGGTACCGAAGCTATAATGAAAGCAAAAACGCCTGCTTTTATCAAAGCATAAAAAACATTATAAGGTCTGAAGCTGTAGGTAATTCCATATACGTACTCATAGTCCGTTACAACACCCGTCAACAGCCCGAACACATATCCTCCCAGTATCCCCAGGAACATGGAGAACACAATAAGAACAGGACTGAAGAGAACAGAGGCAATAATTTTAGGCTGTATCAGGTAGCCTGCGGAATTTATTCCCATGATTTCAAGCGCATCAATCTGCTCGGTTACACGCATGGTGCCAATTTCAGAAGCAATGCTGGAACCTACTTTGCCGGCTAGTATAAGACTAATAATGGCTGGTGAAAACTCAAGTATCATGGAGTCGCGGACAGCAACACCCACAGCATATATAGGGATTAAAGGGCTTTCAAAATTAAAGGCCGATTGTATGGTAATAACCGCTCCCATAAACACAGAGATAATAGCAACTATGCCCAGGGAACCAATGCCCAGGATGTTCATTTCCTCAAAAATGCGGCTGATATAAATAGAAGATTTTTCGGGCTTGCTGAAAGCACGCTTCATTAAAATAACGTATCTGCCGAAGTGAAATAAGGGATTCATAAAAAAACTAAAACTTCGCTAAAAATAAGAATAAATAACAAATTGCTTGAATTTATTAGTTCTGCCCGCCAAGTTTTACGATTGAATAGTGATTTAATGAGGATTAATCTTTGTACTTCCCTGTAATGCTTTTTAACCACCTGCCAATTTTCAAAAACTAACCCGGTATATCTTTAAATTAACGTTAACTTTTCCCATAGCCAATTATATGTATTACCTTCGCGGCAGAAAATCGGTCACGCATGCAATTTGAGGTTACAGACAGTTTTTTAACAGAACTTCGCACGGCTATTGATGCCAGGAACAGTGCAGCTGTTGTCGAGCAGCTGAAAGAACTGTATCCGCCCGACATTGCTGAGGTTTTCAATGAGCTTGATATTGATGAGGCAACCTATGCCTATAAGCAGCTGGACGAACAAATTGCTGCCGATGTTCTTGTTGAGCTTGAAGACGATTTGCGTGAAAGCCTCCTGGCATCTTATACCTCCAAAGAAATTGCAGAGCAGTTCATCGATAATATGGATTCCGATGATGCGGCCGATGTGATTGCCGATCTTCCGGATGAACGTCAGGATGAGGTGCTGTCGCACATGGAAGACTCTGAGCAGGCCAGTGATATTGTGGATTTGCTTAATTACGATGAATACACGGCCGGTGGTTTAATGCGGAAAGAGTTTGTACGCGTTCATGTAAACAGCAAAGCACTTGAATGTGTCCGTGAAATTCGTGAACAGGCGCATGATATGGAGGAGATTTATGCCATTTATGTGGTAGGTGATGATGAAAAGCTCATCGGGCTTCTGCCTCTTAAAAAGCTGATAGTATCTCCTGTACGATCCATTGTTGCTGACATCTACGATCCTAAAATAATTTATGTAAAAGCCAATACACCCGGTGAGGAAGTAGCCAACGTAATGGATAAATACAATCTCGTAGCAATTCCGGTTGTAAATGCCCTTGGCAGGCTTGTTGGGGTTATTACCATCGATGATGTGATGGACTTAAGAAGGGAAGAGGAAACAGAAGATGTTCAGAAAATGGCCGCTATGGAAGCCCTGGAAGAGCCGTATATGAATACTTCCTTTCTTCAGATGATTAAAAAAAGGGCAGGCTGGCTTATTTTGCTATTTGTGGGTGAAACGCTTACTGCCAGCGTAATGAGTTTTTTTGAAGGCCAGATAGAAAAGGCCGTTATCCTGGCCTTGTTTATCCCACTCATTATTTCCAGCGGTGGAAACAGCGGTTCCCAGGCTTCTACACTTATCATCCGTGCACTTGCCCTGGGTGAGATTTCTATCCGCAACTGGTGGGAAATTGTTAAAAAAGAGTTTTTCACAGGCCTGGTAATAGGGTTTATTCTGGGAACAATCGGTTTTTTTAGGATAATCATCTGGTCGTATTTTGTAAACAGCTATGGGCCACATGCTTACCTGATTGCTCTGGTAGTTGGTTTTTCCTTATTAGGGGTAGTAGTATGGGGTACGCTTATGGGTTCACTTTTTCCCCTCGCCTTAAAAAAACTGGGCCTCGACCCAGCCGTATCGTCAGCTCCTTTTGTAGCTACCCTTGTGGATGTTACCGGACTTATCATCTATTTCTCATTTTCTATTCTTTTCTTAAAAGGGATATTATTGTAAACCGCAAGCTGAATAGTACCAGCGGTCTATATTCCACACTTTGAATCAGTTATGCCTTGTTACTTTGTAACAATTGGCCGAATCCTGCGTAAGAAATTAAGTTAAACCTGGGGTATTTTTCTTATGAAGGTAAAATCTCCTTTTTGGGATAGGTTTTAATCAAATAACCCCTTTATTATGAGAATTTTAGCTTCGTCATCAGAATTGTTAAATAAAATGGGATTATTACATTTTAATTTGCATCTTTGTATTTACCTATAGTGTATTTTAGGGTAAATGGGTGGGATTTTAAATTTAAATATGAAAAAATTAGCCGGTATCATAGCGCTTTTAATTTTTCAGCTTTTCCTTGTTGGAAGAGGTGAAAGATTGTGTGCGCAGGTGTTGGTAAACAATGGCGGACTTATTTTCAGCACAAACGATACTATTTACACCAATGGCGGGGTTTCCAATGAAGCAAACGGTACATTCAGCAATAGCGGCCAGCTGTATATAAACAGCAGTGGTTCTGATCCGGGCTATTGGTCCAATATTGCGGGCAATGCAGGTTTTACCAATTCTGCAGGTGTTCAGGGTGCAAGCACTATTACCTGTTATCTTATCGGAGGCAACCAGAATATCGAGGGTAACGCAACAACGGAATTTCATAACCTCCGTCTGCGTGGTTCCGGCATTAAACAACTCAATGGTGTCGATGCAATTGTTCACGATACATTGGATTTGAGCACTTTTGAGCTGGCTACAGGTACTAACAGGCTATACGTTACCAATACAGATCCCAATGCCATTGAAAATGTTCATTCACAGGGTTTTGTGAGCAGCCTTGCAGGCGGTTTCCTTGCTCGCAACACTGCTCAGGCCAGCAGGTATGTGTTTCCGGTTGGCTCCAGCATTGGCCAGTTCAGGTACCGCCCCGTTGAGGTAGCCCCTGTTAACAGTGCATCTAACCAGTATGCTGTTCGTTTTTTTAACGATATGGCCGATAATGATGTCCCGGCTTATCCTGTTGCCCAGCGCCAGGCCACAATGAGTCGTGTAAACGAATATTATTATCACAATATAACAAGAGAGCAGGGAGCTAGTCCGGCCGACATTACAATCTATTACGATGCTGCAAGTGATGGCCCTACAACGGGCATTGCGCACTGGCAAAATGCTCCTCAGTGGGAAGACATCGTTTCCAGCCCGGATGCGCCTAATTACGGTTATTCGTCTTATACCCGCCAGGCCTGGGACTTTTCAAATACATCACCTGCTTTTGCCCTCATGAAGCTTATCAACGAGTGTGGTGAAATGTTTGTCCCTACAGCCTTTTCGCCTGATGGAAACGGGGAGAACGACATGGAGTGTGTATACGGCAAGTGTGTGGAGGAGCTTTATTTTGCCATCTACGACCGCTGGGGCGAAAAAGTATTTGAAACAACAGATATGACGCAGTGCTGGGATGGTACGTACCGCGGCAGGCAAATGAATACAGCTGTTTTTGTTTTTTACATGAAAGCTAACCTTACCGATGGAACGGAAGTGGTTAAAAAAGGAAACATTAGCTTAATAAGATAATTGGCAGGATGAAGAAGATAGTAGCCATAATTATAATCCTCTGTTTGAATGCACTCTTTTTGCAAAGGGAGGGTGGCGCTGTTTTAGCACAGGACATCCACTTTTCTCAGTTTTACATGGCCCCCCTTACCCTGAACCCGGGATATGCAGGTGCATTGTATGGCATGGAGGCCAATGCAAACTATAAGGAACAGTGGAGAAGTGTAGGATCACCCTACAAAACAATTGCGGCATCATACAGCCTTAGCCTTCAGAAGAAAAAGAGGGCAAAAGGTTATTTTGCTTTGGGTGTTAACTTTTTCAGCGATAAAGCAGGTGATTCAAAAATGGGAACATCGCAGGCAAATGTTACTGCTGCCGGCCACGTATACATCAACAGGTATATGAAGTTTGGCGGTGGTTTGCAGATTGGCTTTGCACAGCGCAGCATTGATTATACACCTTTAACCTGGGGCAACCAGTTTGACGGCATGGCTTACAATCCAAACCTTAGTTCCCGCGAAAACCTTCCTGAAGCATCATCTACCATGTATCCTGATGTTTCTGCCGGTATTGTTTATAGCTATAACAATACTGCCGGAATGAGGCGTGTTACGGATAACAATGACTTCAGGGTAAACCTGGGGCTTGCTGTTTTTCATGCTTCCCGCCCTAGTTATTCATTTATTGGGACTGAAGAGAAACTATTTGCCAAATTTGTATTGCATGGCAACTCCCTGTTAAGCATCCCGTACAGCAATATTGGCTTTGTGCCTGGTTTTGCCGTTTACAACCAGGGTCCTGCTGTTGAGGTGTTTGCGGGAACTATGGTGCGTTACGTGTTTGCCCAGAAAAGTAAGTATACCGGTAACAGAACAACGAATGCGCTTTCCCTTGGTGGCTACCTCAGGGCAAAGGATGCTGCTGTAATTGCCTTTATGCTGGAGTATTCAAAATATTCCATCGGCATGAGCTATGATGTGAATGTTTCACGGTTAAAAGTTGCGAGTGTAGGCAGGGGAGGATTTGAGCTGTCGTTAAGGTTTAATGCGGCAAATCCGTTTATGGTCAATTCAAGATCCCGTTTTTAGTGATAATTATTGTTTATCGAAAATAATGCTAACCAACTTTTTTAACTCAAAAGAACAAGTATAAAATACCAACAAGATATTATGAAAACAGGACTCACCACTTTTTTGTGCGCATTTTCTTTCTTAGTGTGTGCACAACAAAAGGACTCCGTGAAGGTGGAAATAAAAAATCTGGGAACACAGGTAAACTCTCCTTTCGCAGATTATGCTCCACTTATTTCTGCAGACGGCACCGTAATGGTGTTTACTTCCCGCAGGCCAGTAATTGAAAAAGACATCACGAAAGAAAAAGAGGGCAAGGAAAATGTCTACATCACCTATTACGATGACAAGAACTCCCGCTGGCTGGTAACCTTTATGCTGGGGCCAACCATAAATACAGAAGAAATCGATAACTCGGCCATTGCACTTTCTAACGATGGGCAGCGTATGTTCCTGTACCGTGGCGGAAATGAACAGAATGCAAATGGTGATATCCTGGAATCGGTACTTGTTGGTGACGAGTGGTCGGACCCGATGCGTTTGCCGGAACCTATCAACAGTGATGAGAATGAAACATCTGCAAGTATATCGCCAGATGGCAGAACAATTTATTTTATCAGCGATCGCAAGTGGGGTTATGGCGGACGCGACATCTGGTATTGTACACAGGATGAAAATGGGGTGTGGGGAGAAGCCATCAATGCAGGCAGAAATGTAAACAGCACGCTGGACGAAGAGGGAGTATTCATTCATCCGAATGGTAAAGTGCTTTTCTTCAGTTCAAAAGGGCATTCATCAAAAGGCGGATATGATATTTTTATGTCGGTTTTTGATGAAACCACACAAACCTGGGCACAGGCCGAAAATATTGGAGCTCCTATAAATACGGATGGAGATGAGATTTATTTTGTGATGGGTGCAAATGGTAGAACAGGTTATTATGCTTCTTCCCGTCCCGGTGGAACAGGCGACCTTGATATTTACAGCATCAATTTCCTGGAAGATATTATGAAAAAGAATGTAACGCTGCTTTCCGGCCGCATTCTTGATAAAAATGAAAAGCCTGTTGGTTCAACCATTGTGTTGACTGAGAAAGGCACGGGAAAATACATCGGCTCATTCAAATCGAATAAAGCTACGGGTAAGTTCCTTGTATCCCTGCCTCCCGGAAAAAAATACGAATTCGATATTACAGCGGATGGCTATAAAGCCAATACCATTTCTGTGGATATCCCTTTTAAAGCGGGATATTCAGAAATGCAGTCGGATATTGTGATTGAAAAAAATTAATTTTTATAGCATAACTACTATCCGTTTGGCAAAAGACATATCATATCAAAACAATAAATCAAAAGAACGAAGTATTGGCTATTCGGCCTTACGCTTGTGCAGTATCTCATCATGAAAATTCTTGTTTCTGCCCTGCTTTGTCTTTGTTCTCTTGTAATTTTTGCTCAGCAGGATACTCCCTCAGGTGAGAACATTAAAAAAAACGGTTTTCTTTCCAGCCTTGTGGTGGATGAAGCCGGAATGCCACTCATTGTTCAGATCGATATTACCGATAATGTTACCAATGAAATAGTTCAACAATTCCAAAGCAGCAGGATTGGTTATTCCCGTATCTCCCTGCCATCCGGTAATTACAACATTGTATTCAGTAAACAAGGCTACCTGTTCCATTCCGAAAATTTTGTCATCCTGGATACAGCCGGATACGAAAAGAAGCTTAAAAAAGTAGTCCTGAAAAAAGTTGAGGTAGGCAACAATACCGTATTGAAAAATATTGCATTTGAAGACAACCAGTCAGTCCTGAAAGAAGCTTCGTTCAAAGATTTGCAACGGGTTCTGGAGCTGATGAATGAAATTGTGACCATTCAGATCGAAATATCCGGTGACATTGGAAAAGATGAACAGGTAAAAACAAACAAGGAACTTGCCGAGCAAAGAGGAAAAGTGCTGATTGATTACCTTGTGAGCAAAGGTGTTGACAGGAACCGTTTGAAGTATACCAATAATGTAGAGCAGCCCATAGAGCTTGTAGATTCTGAGGAACCAGAAACAGACGACAGTAAAGTTCAGGTGAAGATTGTGGACATTGGGCCTCAAAAGCTGGTGCAAACGGAAGGCCAGTACTATGCTGTACCTGCAGAACCTGTTAAAAAGAAAAAAGGTAAGAAAAATAAAACAGATCAAACTACTGAAGAAGCTCTTAAAGCAGCAGCAGCTACAAGTGCTGGCAAAGCAGCGGAGCCGGAACCCGGGAAAGAAACTACACCTGACAATACAGCTGCAGCTGTAGAAAAAAAGGAAGAAAAAGTACCGGAAGAACCGGGTGCTGAAGTTTCCGGAGATATTGTAAAAAAAGAAGAGCCTCCTGTAACCGAACCTAAAGAAACTGCTGAAACGGAAACAAAAGAACCGGTGAAAACTGAAGCTGCTGAGCCTTCTGAAGATAATAGCGGTATAGTTACATCTGAAAAAAAAGAGGAACCGGTTCCTGCTGAAGAAACCGTGCCCGTGAAAACAGAAGCAGTGAATGAGGAGAAGGAAAGTACTGATATTGTTGCTGTTGATAAAAAGGACGATGCTTCTGAAGCTCAGGAAACGAGGAAAGAAGAGCAGAAAACTGAAGAGGTGGCTGCCGCACCACCTGCCGAAACTGAACCTGCTAAAGCGGAAGAGGCTGTGGTTGCTGTAACGGAGAAAAAAGCAGAAGCGCCTGCAGGGCAGGAACAAAAAGAAACCGGACAGGTTGATGTTGCAGGCAAATCAGTTACTGAAGGGGAACTTGGAGAAAAAAAGGAGGCAGAGCCCGCTTCTAAAGCAGAAGAAAACGTTGCTATCAAAGAGGAAGAGAAAACCATTGCAGAAACGCCCGTAGCAGAAACTGCGGCTGCCGGAGTGGTAGAGCAAAAGGACGAGCAAAGCCTTGTTAAGCCAGTAAACAATGCAGAAACAAATGGCGGGGAAAACCCTGAAAATAAATCGGGTGAAACGGCAGAGGCTTCTGATGTTGAACCGGACAATACCAAAAAGGGCGCTACTCTTGCAGTAAGGGATACGGTTAAGAAAGAGTCCGTAAAAGAAAAGAATGTGCTTGCCGGGATTCCTGTGGATACCACCGTTTATGATCTGGAAGGGGTACGCGCAGATATTGGGTTTCTTGGGGAATCGATCAATTCTGCATTTCCGGATTATGCACCACTTATTAGTGCAGATGGAAATACAATGGTGTTTACTTCCCGCAGACCACTGAATAAGAAGGACGTTCAGAAAGGGAGGGTAGGTAAGGAAAATATCTATATTTCCCATTATGACAACAGAGGAAAGGTTTGGTCACCAGCCGAAATGATGGATGCTACCATCAATATTCCTGAATCTGATAATACAGCTACTGCTATTTCTGCTGATGGACAGCGCATCCTGATTTATCGTGCCAAGGATGATAAAAACCCAAGTGGTGATATTTATGAATCTGTTCTTAATGGTGATGTTTGGGCTGAGCCGGTAAAGCTGTCTGCACCGATTAATAGCAATGCGGAAGAAACATTTGCAGCAATATCTGCTGACGGGCAAACCCTTTATTTTGTAAGCGACAGAAAAGGCGGATTGGGTGGTAAGGATATCTGGTCCTGTACCAAAGATAAATCCGGTAAGTGGGGAGAGGCCATTAATCTTGGGCCTACGGTAAACAGTAGCAAGGATGAGGAAACTGTATTCATGCATCCGAACGGCAGCACTATGTTTTTCAGTTCAAGGGGGCATCAGTCACCGGGCGGTGCGGATATATTTATGGCCACATTTGATGAATCTACGGGAAGATGGGGCAGGATAACAAACATGGGTAACAGTGTGAACACGGAAGGGGATGATCTGTACTTTGTAATGGCGGCCAACTCTAAAACGGCTTATAACGTATCGTACGAGCAGAATGGTTCGGGGAATAACGATATTTTCTGCCTGAACTTTGTAGACACTATTGTTCCTCAAAGCACAGTATTGCTGAAAGGTACTGTTATTGATGAAAATGGAAGGGTTATAAAATCTAAAATAACGTTTGCAGATCAGAACAATGATAAACCATTGGGACTGTTCTCATCGAACAGGGCTACGGGAAAATATGTTGTGCCGCTGCCAGCCGGAAAAAATTACAATGTAAAATTTTCTGCAAAAGGTTACACCTCATTTGTGGAACCTCTTGAAACAAAAGGCCTGCCGTATGCAGAATTTTCCAAAATTATCCTGCTTGAATCCAGAAATACCTACCTGACTGGCAAAGCTGTTGATGTAAATGGGGCCCCGTTGAGTGTGCTGGTGGAAGCCATTGATAAATCAAACAAACAATGGATTGAAAAAACAATGAATGATGAGGAGGGGAACTGGCGCATTGCTGTACCTGCAGGCAAAAATTATGGTATAGTGCTGAGCAAGCCCGGTTATTTCTTTTACACAATAAACACCACAATGCCGAATGCCATAGGTTATGAACGCGACTTTAAGACCATTACGCTCACAAAAATTGAATCGGGGAAAAAGGTGGTTCTGAACAATGTTGCTTTTGAACCCGGTAAGGCAGCGCTGAAACAAGAGATTTTTTCAGACCTTGATCTGGTTGTGAAGCTAATGACCGAGATGCCTACACTTCAGATAGAGATATCTGACAATGCTAATAATCTTGCTGCAAGCAAACCTTTTCAGCAACTTTCCAAAGACCGTGCAAAAGCTATGTCTGATTATCTTGTAAGTCGTGGTTGTGATATCAAGCGTATTAAGTATGCCAGCTATGATACAAAAGAACCTGTTGCCAGTACCGGGAAAAAAGGCGAGTTTGCAAGCCGTGCGGAGTTAAAGGTGCTGAAGCTGGATGAAAAGGCAGAACAACAAACTGCTGAAAGCAGGATAAAGGAAATTACTGAAGAAATAAAACGCATAAATGAAGCCAATGCTTTTGGTGAAGATATGGCTGATTCTTTGAATGGCGAGGGTGAAGATTCTGAGTTTGCAGATGGTACGGAGGAGGCGGTAGATACTGCAGTGGTATCAGAATATGGAGATTCAACTATGGTGGATAGCATGGCTGTGGATTCTGTTTCAGAAGAGTTTGCCGGGGAGGTGGTGGATTCAACCGCCCTTATGGCAAGCGATTCTATTCAGATGACAATAAGGAACATGGGTTCGCTCATAAATTCCCCTTTTGCAGATTATGCACCTTTGGTTTCTGCTGATGGTACAAAATTGTTTTTTACATCCAACAGGCCTTTATATGCAGTAACGCCTTCAGCACCGCCCAAAGGCAAAATAAAAACACCTGAATACAAGAGTAGTATTTATACGTCAGACTACGAAGAAAACCAGGAGCACTGGCTGATGGCGGTGCCCCTGAAACAGGGTGTGAACCTGGAAAATGAAAACAATACGGCTATTGCTGTGTCCAATGACAGCAAGCGTTTGCTCATGTACCGCTCTACGGATAGAGCAAATACACCTGGCGATATTATGGAAACAACAAGCCCTAATGTAGATTGGGCAATGCCAATGGTAGTGCTTTCATCTTTAAACAGTCCGGCCTTGGAAACCGCTGCCAGCTATTCACCGGATGGACGCACCATTTATTTTGTGAGCGACAGGCAGGGAGGGGCAGGAATGAAAGATATATGGTATTGTACGCAGAATGAAAAAGGGGTATGGGGCGATGCTGTAAATATCGGTGAACCGGTGAATACAGATAAAGATGAAGAGAGTGTGTTTATACACCCGAATGGTAATACTCTTTTCTTTAGTTCCAAAGGCCACAATACAACAGGCGGATACGATATTTATATGACGGAACACAATGATTCAAGCGATACCTGGGAGCAGCCCCGCAACCTGGGAAGCTTTATAAACACCCCTGAAGACGACTTGTATTTTGTGCTGGCTGCAGATGGGAAAACAGGCTATTATTCGGCCATACGGCCAGATGGGTTAGGTAAGGAAGATATTTACCAGGTGCTGATGGAACAGAGCATATTAAAAAAGAATACAACGATTTTAAAAGGTGTTGTGATGGACGAAGCCGGACAGGTGTTGAGGGCAAAAATCACTGTAAAAGATAAAGCAACCGGAAAGGTTATTGGCACTTATACATCTACAGCCAGCAATGGAAAATATGCGATTTCATTACCTGAAGGCAAAAACTATGAAATAAAAGTGCTTGCTCCGGACCATACAGCTTATGTGCGTACTATTGATCTTACGGACAAAAAGCGGTACGATGAATTAAAGAAGAATATTGTGCTGGAAACCAGAAATGCATTCCTGACCAGTAAAGTATACAATGAAGCCGGACAGCCAATAAGTAAAGTTCAGATAGAGGTGATTGATAAAACTGCCAAGCAGCTGATTGACAGAGCTGAGAGCGATAGCGAAGGATATTCACGCATTGCTATCCCATCCAATAAAACAATCGATGTAATCTACAGAAAACCCGGGTACCTGTTCCAGTCGGTGAGTGTTGTGCTTCCAAAGTTTGAACCAAACAAGGAGTATGAGAAGGACTTAAAAACCATTACCCTTCAAAAGATGGAAGTGGGTAAAAAGACAGTGCTTTCCAATATCTCTTATGATTTCAACCAAACCACGCTCAGTCCTGAATCGTTCCTGGATTTGTCAAGGGTGGTGACCATGATGAACAATATGCCAAGCTTGCAGGTAGAGGTGTCTGATCATACGGACAATACTGCCGAATCAAAGGAGATGCAGAAACTGAGCAAGGATAGGGCAAAAGCTGTTGCTGACCGCTTGATTAGCATGGGCGCTGATAAGAAAAGGATAAAATATAAGAGTTATGGCGCTTTGCAGCCCATTGCCCCAAATGGCTCTGAACAGGGCCGTGCAATGAACAGAAGGGTGGAGCTCAAAATTCTGAAAATTGATGCAGCAACTGAAATTGCTGCCGAAGAAAAACGCTGGAGAGAGGAGCAGCCTTTAATGGAAGAAACGGAAAGTAATAATCCTTTCATTAATGAATCCATGGTGGAGAAAAAAGATTCAACAACTTCTGCTGCTACCAAAGAAGAAGTTAAGGAAGAGCCTGTTCAGAATAAAAAGGATGAGTCAGAAACGGGTGTAATGCCAGGCTTGGATGGTGTTGTAACAGAGGAGCCTGCACCTGCTAAGAAAGAAACAGAAGTGGTAAACGAGCCGGAGGATACCAAATCCGTTACAAAGGAAGAACGTGTTCAGAATAAAAAGGATGAGCCTGAAACGGGTGTAATGCCAGGGCTGGACGGTGTTGTAACAGAGGAACCTGCCCCCGCTAATAAAGAAACAGAGGTGGTAAGCGAACCTGAGGAGAGCAAATCCGTTACAAAGGAAGAACCTGTTCAGAATAAAAAGGACGAGCAAGAGGTAGGTGTAATGCCAGGTTTGGATGGGATTGTTACAGAGGAGCCCGCTCCTGCTAAAAAAGAAACAGAGGTGGTAGACGAACCGGAAGAAACCAAAGCGGTAAGCAAAGAGGAACCGGTTCAGAACAAAAAAGAAGAGCCTGAAGTGGGTGTAATGCCAGGTTTGGATGGTGTTGTAACAGAGGAGCCTGCACCTGCCAAGAAAGAAACAGAAGTGGTAAGCGAACCGGAAGAAACCAAAGCAGTAACCAAGGAGGAACCGGTTCAGAACAAAAAAGAAGAGCCTGAAGTGGGTGTAATGCCAGGTTTGGATGGTGTTGTAACAGAGGAGCCTGCACCTGCTAAGAAAGAAACAGAAGTGGTAAGCGAACCGGAAGAAACCAAAGCAGTAACTAAGGAGGAACCAGTTCAGAACAAAAAAGAAGAGCCTGAGGTGGGTGTAATGCCAGGTTTGGATGGTGTTGTACAGGACGAACCGGTTCAGAACAAAAAGGAGGAGCCGGAAGTGGGTGTAATGCCAGGTCTGGATGGAGTTGTAAGCGATGAGCCGGGTACGAAAAATGAAGAAAAGAAAGGGACAGTGACCAAGTCGTCCTTACCGGATCGTTTTGTGAAGTTTGACAGTGATCGGGATGGAACTCTTTCTGCAAACGAAATTTATGGTGCAATAGATGCCTTTTTTGATGATAATTCAACGATAGTTGCAGATGATATCAATGCAATGATTGATTATTTTTTTGATAATTAATCAGTAACCAGCATTATTATTGTCAGCTATTTTTTTTAAAAGTTATGGAATTGAGTGCCATAATGCATTAATAGTATAACAGCAGATTTACTTATATAGAAGCAAAATTTATTGCATAGAGATGAAAACCTTTTTTATCAGTCTTTTTTGTATTTTCTCAATGTTTGCCTTTGCTCAGGACGAGGGGAAAAGTATTGTGCCTGTTTACGTTAAGACCTTAACTAAAGGCAAAAAATCACTCAAAGTCACTATTGAGGTAGTAGATGCCGAAACCAAAAAGATGATTAAGACCATTGAAAGCAGTGGGAAAAATACGCGTGTGCTTTTGGAACAGGGCAGGGATTATATTCTGGTATTCAGCAAACCCGGGTTTCTTTTTCAATCTGTAAGTGTTGCATTGTCAGATTCTGCAGTGGTTAAGGAAAAAAAACTGAAAAGTATCCTGATGGAGAAAGTGGAGGTGAATAAAAAAACGGTGCTGAACAACCTTTCTTTTGATGTATATCAGAAAATATCTGAATATGAATCGCAGACAGACCTGCTGTATATCATGAAGCTTTTGGAAACAATGCCAAAGCTTCAGCTGGAATTCGGAGGTTATACCTGTAATTCCGGATCTATGGATTTAAGCCTGAAGGTGTCTGAAGAAAAAGCAAAAACTCTTGTAGATTATTTTGTAAGCAAAGGTGCGAATGCAGGAAGGCTTCAATATAAAGGTTATGGCTCTTTTCAGCCCATTGCAAGCAATCATTCGCAAGAAGGAAGGATATTGAATAACAGGATAGAAATGAAGGTTATAGGCAATGATTTTAAATCAGAAACACCAGAGCAACTGCAAAAGATAGAGCCTGATACAAACAACCGTGTGCAAAGCACTGTTAAAACTGCTTGTGCCACAGGGCCAGGAAACAATTCAGCTGCCTCAACGAATCTATCATCTGACGCTAATACTGTGGCTCAAATCAATTCATCATCCGAAACCTTATACATGCCAGGTATTAATTCAAATACAGAGGCTGCTACAGAACCTGAAAGTAGTACCATGGCTGGTGTGAATTCAGCTGGAGAAAGTACCGAAATCAGCACTGTAACCGGAATAAATTCAAACACAGAAACAAATTCAACCACGGAAACAAACCCGGCCACTTCAACCGAAACAATGCCCGGGATTAATCCTGCCGCTGAATCCAATACAACGCCTGAAACTTCAACAATGCCGGGGATTGATCCGGTTGCCGAATCCAATACAACGTCTGAAACTTCAACAATGCCGGGAATTGATCCGGTTGCTGAATCCAATACAACGCCTGAAACTTCAACAATGCCGGGGATTGACCCGGTTGCCGGCTCCAATACGCCTGAAACTTCAACAATGCCGGGAATTGACCCGGTTGCCGGATCCAATACAACGCCTGAAACTTCAACAATGCCGGGAATTGATCCGGTTGCAGAATCCAATACAACGCCTGAAACTTCAACAATGCCAGGAATTGATCCGGTTGTTGAATCCAATACAACTGCAGAAACCACAACAACGCCTGGAAGTAATTCCACCACAGAATCAAATTCAACAACCGAAACATCTTCAATGCCGGGTATTTATCCGACAGCGGGAAGTACAACAACGGAAACGAATCCGGTAGCAGGGGCCAATACAGCAACCGGTAATTCGCCCGGAACAGATTCGGTAAAAGCAGAACCACAGGTAACAAAAGCAGCAGCAGCTAAGGAACCTATACCAAACGCCTCCTTAACAAAGGATTATAAGGGAATGTTTATTGCAGACAAAAAGCCATTTGCAAATGCTACTGTTAACTTATTGACGGAGAAAGGAAAAGTATACAAAACCACAAAAACAGATAAAAATGGACGTTTTAGTTTTGTTGGAATCCCCGCAGATAAAAAACTGACAGTTGGCCTGAATGAAAAAGAAACAAAAAAGTATAAAAAAGTGAAATTGCTGGATAGCGCAAGTGAAATTTATGGGGCAATAGATGGTTATTTTGAAGATAATTCTACCATAATTGCTGATGATATCAATGCAATGATAGATTATTTCTTTGATAACTAAAGCTTCTTTGCCTGTTTAAGGATAAAAGAATCGCTTGTTTTTATGGGTAATAATTGTTTAATTTGTAAAGTTTGGCTGTGCGGCAATTGAAAGAATATCAAGTTATTACTGTAAGCCGGACGGTAAGGTTAACCTGATTTGCTGTTTTTACTGTTTCCAATAGTTTTTTAGTACGGAATTTATGGAATTTGAGGTAGATGAGCATCATTTTAACAGGAAAGTGCTCTATTTGAAAAGACGGGAGTGCGCAGGGTTTGGTTTTAAATATTGACTGTGTTACTGATGAGAGTTTTTTTTATTACTTTTTTTTGTGCTTTCTCCTTGTATCTATTTGCCCAGGATGGAGGAAAAAAAAGTGTCCTTGTTACTGTCAAAACCCTTGACGAAAGTAATGACCCCCTAAAAGTTAGTGTAGAAGTGGTTGACAACGAGACCAAAGAAGTTGTTACCTCACTGGAAAGTGCCAGTGGCGGTGATACAAAAATCAAGCTGGCAGCCTCAAAGAATTATACCATTTTTTTTAGCAAAACCGGGTATTTATTTCAGTCGGTAGTAGTGAAGCTGCAGGATTCGGTAGCCAGGGACAAGAAGTTGAAAGAGGTGGTGATGCAAAAAGTGACAATTGGTAAAAAAGTAATTCTCAGAAGTACTTCTTTTGATGATTATCAGAAGGTGCTGATTGAAGAATCGATGCCGGATGTTGATCGCATTATTAAACTCCTTGAAGACACGCCTCAATTGCAGATAGAGCTCGGAGGGTATACCGATAACTTCGGCTCGGTAAACCTTACCACAAAGGTTTCTGAAGAAAGAGCCAAAGCGCTTATGGATTTGCTAGTAGAAAAGGGTGTAGATGAGGGGCGCCTGCAATACAAAGGCTATGGACCGATACAGCCAATAGCCAACAATTTAACTGAAGAGGGCAGGGTGGCCAATAACCGCATTGAACTTAAGGTAATAGGCCTTGACTATGTCCCGTTGTCGCCTGCTGAACTGAAGAAAAAGAGGGCCAACGCAAAAAAGACAGAAAACAATACAGAGAACCCGGAGGAAAACCCGGTTGACGATACCCCAAAAGATACCATTAAAACCGATGCGGTTCCTATGGCAATTGTTCCCACTGAGCCAGTAAGCGACAGTCTTTTGAAAATTGATTATAAGGGTATGTTCATTGCGGATAAAAAGCCAATGGCAAATTCAACAGTAAACTTATTGACTGACCAGGGGCAGGTTTTTCAAACTACAAAAACAGATGAAAACGGTAGTTTCCAGTTTATTGGAGTGCCTGCAGAAAAGGAGCTGAGGCTTGGGCTTGATGAAAAGGAGTCGAAGAAGTTCAAATCAGTTCAGCTTGCCGATACTGCCGGTGTTGTTGTGGAAGATTTGGTAAAAGTAGACGGGAAATTTGAGCACAGGATTTTACCTAGTGAAAAAGTAAAGCTGGGCCAGGTATATGTGGTTGACCCGGAATTGAAAATCAGGAAACCGAAACCTAAAAATTCAAACCAGATGGCAATTGTTACGGGACGTGTGCTGGATGACCGTGGCAATCCTATCAAAGCCGATGTGGAAGCTGTTGACTTATCAAGTGGGACTACGGTTCAGAAGGTAACCAGCACCAGCACAGGTGAGTTTGCTATAAGCATTGCTGCTGGTAAAAATTACGACATAGCTGTAAGTAAACCAGGATATTCGTTCCAGACCGTTAATGCAATTATTCCGGAGGTAGCAGGTTATGAGAAAAAAGTGGGCGATGTATCCCTTCAAAAGGTTGAAACAGGTAAAAAAATCATCCTTAACAATATCTTTTTTGATGTTAACCAGTCCACATTGCGCAAAGAATCTTATGGTGAGCTTGGAAGGGTGCTGAAGCTGATGAATGATATCAGTTCACTGCGAATCGAGATATCTGGTCACACGGACAATATAGGTTCTGTTAAGAGCAATAAAACCCTTTCCGAGCAGAGGGCAAAGGCTGTGAAAGATTATCTTATTGCAAACGGGGCCAATAAGGACAGGCTAACCTCCAAAGGCTATGGTTCCACCCAGCCTGTTGCCAATAATGCAACCGAGGGAGGCAGGCAGCTGAACCGCAGGACTGAGTTTAAGGTGCTGGAAGTAAACCAGGAAGAGGTGAAAAACAAGGAAGAACCAGGTGAAACAGCAGGCAATAAACGCAACACAACAGCAGATGATCCTGAAGATACTGCTCCGAAAGAGATGCCCGAGGCCTTTAAACAATATGATATAGATAAAAATGGTTCTATCTCCTATGAAGAGGTAATTGCGGCAATTGATTTGTATTTTGAGCAGCACCCTAATGGTAATACTCAGAAAAAAGAAGAGCTCACCAGTCTTTTTGATTATTATTTTGAAAAGTAATTCAGGTAGATAACCGGCTTATTTTTGTCGACAAAAATGCGCGTTGATCGATAAAAAAATCGGTTTAATCTATCGTTATCTTGTGGAATTGTTTACTTTTGTATGGTTGTTGGAATTTGAGTTTTGAAAAAGGTTTTTTTTACTTATTTTTGATTCTTGAACTAGAAAATTTTAATTTTACAAAAAAATACGTATGACGCAGGTTTCAACAGCTTTTGAAGTATATCAGTTCATGAGTGAAAAAAATATCCTGGTAGCATTTACCGGGCATTTTGATCATCTTGTAACTACATCGCTGTTAAAGAATATCAAGAGTAAGCTGGGTGAGTTGCAGTCGATGACCGGAATTGATAAGAAGGTATACAATGTACTGGTTGAAAGTATTGAAAATATTAGCAAATACACACTGAAGAACTCCAATAAGCACAATATTGCCATGCTGCTGTTGTGCAAAGGGGAAAATAATTTCACCATTATTACCGGTAATCACGTATTAAACAAGGATATTCCTGCGTTGAAGGAGCGTTTGGACAGAGTTATACAACTCGGGCAGGATGACCTGAAAAAAATGTACAGGGAGCAAATGATGTCCAAACGCACCGATGAAAACAGTGCGGGACTAGGGATTATTGACATTGCTATAAAATCAAGAAACAGGATTAAATATGATTTTAAGCCATTGAATAATGACACATCATTTTACCTTTTTCAAACGGAAATAAATATTCAAAAATAAAACAATCGTTATATGGATTCGCTTATAATTGAGGCAACGGAAGATTCACCAAAGATACTATTTGATACAGCATCTAACCGTTTTACTATTTCAGGTGAATCACGCCCTGAAAATGCTGGGAAGTTCTATACTCCCGTAATTAACTGGATTGTTAAGTTTGAGGAAATTCTTGCAAAAAGAAAAAACGAACAGAAGGACGAAACACCACTGGTGTTTGTATTTAAGCTTGATTATTTTAATTCAACTTCTGCAAAATATATAATGGATATACTTTTGGTGTTGAAAAAATTTGCAGATGACGGTTATAAAGTGGCTATAGAATGGCATTACGATAAGCGTGATGACGATATGCTGGATGCCGGCAATGAATTTTCTGATACAGTTGATTTGAAATTTGACTTTATCGAATATTAAATTTTCTCCGGATGGATGCATTGATTATTAAAGCTACAGACGACTCACCTGAAGTTAATTTCGATCCCACCACCAATATTCTTAGTATTTCCGGAGAATCGCGCCCTGAAAATGCAGGTAAATTTTATGCGCCCGTTATAGACTGGCTTGTAAATTTTGAAGGCTTGCTTTACTGGCGAAAACATGAAATGAAAGACAATTCAAGCAATGTTGTTGTAAAATTCAGGCTTGAATATTTTAACTCCACATCTGCAAAAAATATCCTTGATGTATTGTTGATCCTTAAGCGCTATATAGACCAGGGCTATAAAGTAAGCGTGGAATGGCATTACGATAAATTCAGCGAAGATATACTGGATACAGGTAATGAGTTTTCAAAAATGACCGGGGTTGACTTCACATTCGTTGAAGCCTGATTCTTTTCATCATTAATTTACCCAACACATTTCTTTTTTTACAACTCCTCTTTGGGTTTATTGTCTGTCACAAGTTCTTTGTTCAGTATCCTGTCTTTAATGATAAAAAGCGGGCGCTTTTTTACCTGGTGAAAAATCCTGAGCACATATTCCCCGATTACTCCTAAGGAAATAAGCTGAACACCACTGAAGAGTATGATTGCAAATAGTAATGCCGTAAAACCTTCGGGAACAGTACCCCAAATGGCTTTTTTAATAATTGTTATTGCCAGGTATACAAGCGAGAGAGAGATGGCAATTAATCCCATACGGGTAATAAAACGTATGGGCAGCTCACTGAAGTTGAAGATGCCATTGAATGCCAGCCTGAACAACATTTTGATGGAGTATTTTGATTCATCGGCACTACGCTCTGCACGTTCATACTCAACACCTATTTGTTTAAAGCCAACCCAGCTGCGCATACCACGTATATAGCGGCTTTCTTCCGGCATATGATTAAGTATGTCCACTACCCGTCTGCTCATGAGGGAAAAATCACCACTATCAATAGGGATATCGATATAGGATATTTTTTTCAGCATGCGGTAAAACAGATAATAGGCTGCTTTTTTAAGGATAAACTCTTTTCGTTTTTTACGAATGGCGTATACTACATCATAACCTTTTTTATAATGGTCATAAAAATCAAAAAACAATTCTGGCGGATCCTGTAAATCCCCATCAATCACCATGACTGCTTCTGTGGCCCTTGCTGCGGAAAGTCCAGCACTCAGTGCGAGCTGATGCCCGTAATTACGGGATAAGAACACACATTGATAGCGCGCATCCTCCAGTGCCAGCTGGCTCATAAGCTGAGCTGTATTGTCGCGGCTACCGTCATCCACAAGCACCATTTCAACCCGGATTTGCGTTTGATTCATTAACGCATTCAAGCGCTCAATCAATAAAGGGAACACTTTACTTTCGTTATACAGGGGAACAACGAAAGAAACCTGTGGTGCATTCATAATGTTGTAGTACAAAAGCCCTTATAATTTGGGCAATCAGTACTCAAAAATACTAAAAAGATCGGGCACTGCAATAGGTTGGTGTGAGGGTTGGTGCCTTTAGGAAATAATAAAGATTCAGGGCTGTCAGCTTAACTTTCGCTGAGAGATAAGGAAAAGGAATTCTTTGTCCCTGTATGTTTTATTCCTGGATAATCCTTTAATAACAACGTGCTCACGTGTTTGTATGGTTAAGTAATCTTCGAGTTCAAGGAGGCTTGGCAATACCGTTTTTTTAACATATTTCATGTTCACTTGTTTGCCAAAGGTTTCCACATCTTTTTCGGCATCGCTGGTGTTTATTACTATCAGGTCGGGAGGACTTTTTTGTGCTTTGGCAAGAGCATCGTTTAATGAACCTGATTTTTGTATTTCAAACCCGTTACGCGTTAAATTCAGTTCCAGCAGCTCAAGATCTTTGGTGTTGTTAAACACCAATAAAATACGGTTCATGTTTTTCATAACGCTTTATTTTTAATTGTATAAAAAACAAAAACACCTCTATCCCAGATAAAGATGCTTTTGTTTTGAACGGATGTATTTTGTTATTATTTAGCAATAACTGTTTTCACTGTTTTTGAATAACTGTCAGTAACAATTTTTGTAAAGTAGATACCTGCCGGCAATTCTGCTGTGTTGATAGCAAAAGAGTTCATACCTGCATTTATTTGTCCGGTAAATACATCTATTACTGATTTACCTGTCATGTCAAATAGTGCTATAGTTACTTTGCCTGTTTTGTTAAGGCTGATATTCAACGTTGTTTTGTCATTAGCCGGATTAGGGTAAATACTTGCTGTTCCTATTTCGGTTCTATCCTCGTTTATTCCGGATGGGATAACACCAACAAATTTAGGGTCATTGAAAGATGCACCTGTTGCAGCAACAGAGGATGAAGATTGCAGTCTGTAGTCGGGTGTATCTGATAAGTTGGTTGGAAATGCGTTTACCCAACCGATATTTGCAATAGTTGTGGTTGAGTCATTATCATCATCCGTGAAGATGGTGTTGTAGATGGTTTGTGTTGCATTTGCATCAATGGTTATGGCTTTGCTGATGTCGTCAGCAATGATGTTGTTTGCAAACACTGCAGAGTCATTGGTAGTGAAATTATCTACTGTTCCTGCATCTTTCAGGTATACTCCTTTTTCCCACGATGCGGCAACAGAATTAAATACTGAAATAGCGGAGTTTCTACGGATGTAGAATGCACGCTCAAACTTTTCACCAGATGGTAACGTTACTGTTCCGTTGCGAAGCGGCCCGATGCTGGTAATGTTAGAAAAAACCGCCTGAGTTCTTGGAGTGTTTGCAGAACCTGTAGCATCATTATCGGATTCAAAGCCGTTTGAATCCCCAGCAGCATCTGACAAATCAGCATCTCTTATAATCAGTCCGAATTGCACGCGTCCCCTGTAACCGAAGTCTGTATCAAAATCATCATCCAGGCCACGGAAGGCGATTAAGTATTTTGCATCTACGGTACCACCAAAGAACTCAAAGCTGTCGTCACCGGAAAAGGAAACCTGTATGTGATCCAGTTTTGTTTTAGAACCAACGGAACCTAAAGTTAAACCATTGATTTCTTTGTTTGGCTGAAAAGCAATTCCCGGAAACTCAATACGTACATAAGAAAATACTCCTGAGCTATCCTGATCATTGGTGCCGCCATATTCACTATCAGTAGAAACAACAATGCCTTCAATGTTTGCAACCCCACCTGGCTGGTTGTTCATTGCATTTCCAAGAATTACAACACCGCCCCAATCGCCTTCTGCTCTTGCGCCTGCGGCTTCACCGGAGGTAAATACAATGGGATTGCTGGGTGTGCCCTGTGCAATAATTTTAGAGCCTTTAGCAATAAGCAGTGTTCCCTGTGTTGCTTTGTCACCGCGGATGACAACGCCCGGTTCGATTGTAAGCACAGCATTGTTCTTTACGTAAATTTTATTTTGTAAGGAAACAACTGTTCCTGCAGCCCACGTTGTGTTTGTTGTAATGTCAGTACTTACAGTAGTTGTAGGAGCTCCGTAGTTTTCGTTTTCAGGGTCAAAGCTTGTCCAGCCGCTGGTCCAGTCAGATGCTGTGGTATTGTCTGTTACAGGAAATGCACCCTTGTAAGATGTTGTTGTCCAGAAAGCAGTTTGTGCTGACAGTGAACCACCAAGCAGACCTGCTAATGCAATTGAGTAGAGTTTTTTCATGTTCAAATAATTATTTTTTCGTTTTTTAATTCGGTACAAAACTAGGATGTACGTGTTGCCATAGGATTAAGGCGGGGTTGTGTGTTTATTATCAGAGTTTTAATTTTATGTTATGAAGGAAGGTTTTGTAATATACGATTGTAATGGGAAGGTGGTGGTATATGGCAAATATTTCGCGTATTTAAAGATACCTTCCGCTGAGGCGGAAAGTGTTCTAAGGCAATGATGGTTTAAAACTTATAGCTTAATCCTATCGCAATTGTTTGCCCGAAACTGGTGCTTGTCATTGTGTTGTCAATAGTATCGTTGTATTTGCCGTCTTTATCAATATCCTGATAAAACACAAGATTTTGTGCAAGCACATCGCGAACATTCAATTTTATTTCCAAGCGTTCTTTTATACGTTTAACAACCTGAATGTCGAGCACGTTACGTGGCTTTTCCCAATAATCGGGTTCGCTGCTGCTGCCAACAATATAGATACGTTTTCCTACGAGGTTGTACGAAGCACTTATGCTCCATGCATCGGAAGGTGTGTACTGGATACCGGCATTGATGATTACCGGTGATTGTCCCTGTAGTGGCCGTTCAGACGATGTTACCCCATTTATTCCGCTTACATCCACTTTTGATTTAATAAAAGAAACATTTGTATAAAGAGTGGTCGCAGATAAAAAGCTGCTGGAATCATTACCGAAAATGGAGCTTAGTTTAAATCGGTATTCCAGCTCCATTCCTATATTGGTGGCTTTTGGAACGTTTACATAATAAAGCTCCCGCAATACATCCGGGCGATTGGCTTGTTCAATGGCATCCGTAAATACTTTATAGAACCCGGATACGGAAATGAGCTGTCCTGCCCCAGGAAACAGCTCGAACCGTAAATCATAATTGTCTATTGTAGCACGCTTCAGGTTTGGGTTTCCGGAGATTGCGAAATCAGTTACAAAATCATAAAAAATGAACGGTGCCAATTCCCTGAATTCAGGGCGCGAAACGGTACGGTAATAACTGCCCCTGATATTTATTTTTTCGGTAAGTGAGTATACGAGGTTTGCAGAAGGCAATAGATCATTTACCGTTGTATCCACATCAATTGGTGTATTACTACCGTCTTTAACGGTATGTAACTGCTGGTTATACGATTCAAGGCGAACACCGTATATGGCCCGCAGGCGTTCAAAAAATTTCATGTCGAGCATTATAAAGCCAGCGTTCAGCAATGAGGATGCAGTGTAGCTGTCGCTGGTTTTTGTGGCTTCATCCAGCTTGAACCCACCGTTGTAGGGGCCAGGTTTGTCCAGGATACCCATGTTTGTGCTGGCGAATATTTCTTCTTCAGGCAGTAGCAGCAGTTCGCTGTTGAATTTTACTGCGCTTCCCTGCCTGTACTTGGAAAATCCAAGGTTGCGGGCGCTGAAGTCCCTGTCCCTTAATTGGTGGAAGCCACCCAGTTTCAAATCCGATTTTATTCCGTTTATTTCGAACGGATAGCTGGCTTCATAGCGGAAGCTGGATATTTTTTCATTGGTTTCAGAAAAAAACATATTGCCTGCGGCATTGGGAATAGTACCTTCATTTTGAATGATTGCGGCATAATTGGTAGTGCTGTCGTCTTCATCAGCCGCCACTTTCTGATAAACAACTCTTCGCATATTCGGTACACTGCGTTTAATATTGCTATAACCTCCCACCCATTTTACTTTTACTTTTGATGCGGGCAACAAATGCTCACCGCTCAGCTGTCCGGTGTACAACAGGTTTTGAGTAAACCATCGGAGGGATGATTTTTCCCATTGTTTTTCCGGTTGATCAAATTCACGCGCCCCGGAACGTATCGTTACTTTGTCGTCACTGTTAACGCTTAACAGATTTTTGGAACTAAACTGATTGTTGTCATTTAATTTATAGGCCAGGTTCCACATGGCGCTGGCCAGCACAGCTTGTGTGTATTGTTTGTCATAGAGCTCCATGCGTTTTACAACCTCCGTAGCCTGCTCTTCGTATTCTCTTCGAATGATTTCGTTATAAGAAAAATTGTTTTGATAAGTAAGTGCAAAGATACTACCAGCTTCTCTTCCAAGCACTTTTCCTACGTTGGCCATGCTGTATTGCAGGTTAAGTGATGGCATTGCAGTAGTTTTGTTCAAAGCCCAGGAAGGGTTCATTTTTTTTGCGAGATCACCTTTCTGTTGTACAGTGAGGTGCGAAAACTCTTCAGTGGCGGGGAGTGCCGCTGGTAACGCTCTTGTACCGTCATCAATACCTAGCCAGTCATATTTGCCGCCATCATATGTTTTAAACTCTTTAAATGTAGTGATAGTATTGTAAGAGCCGTTAATGGAAATGGTTTGCTCATTTTTTTCGGGAATACTTTTGGTGTTTATCTGTATCACACCACCGGCAAATTCACCTGGCATATCCGGTGTTGCTGTTTTAGTAATAACAAGATTGTCGAGCATATTGGATGGGAAAATATCAAATGCGAATGCTTTTCTGTCGGATTCCGAGCTTGGCAACGGGGCTCCATTGATGTAAGCAGCATTATACCTGTCGTTTAAGCCTCTGATAATTGCGAATTTATTTTCCTGGATGCTGGCCCCGCTTACGCGTTTTAGCACATCGCTCGTATTTCTGTCAGGTGTTCTTCTGATAGCTTCTGAAGAAATACCGTCCGATACAGAAGCATTGTTCTTTTGCATTACCAGCATGGCATTGGTAGTTTCCTTGCTCATGGTGGCTACCACTTCTACCACTCCTAAGTCCGTAGAAGCGGTGGACATGGTAATGGAAACAATTGCAGGTTCACCAGCCTTTACAACAACATCCTGCAACAGCTTTGTATTGTAAGAAATAAGTTTACACACAAGGGTATATTTGCCGGGAGCTACATTGTTGATGGTAAATGCCCCGTCTAAATCGGTGCTGCCGCCAGTTGTTGTGCCTTCTATCATCACAACCGCACCAGGCAGCGTTTCTCCGTTTTGTTCATCCACAACTTTTCCTTTGATAGAAGAGGTTTGGGCGAAGACCGTGTTAACCAACAAAATAAAGAGAACCGAAGCGGATAATTTTAGTTTCATTTGTATGCTTTAATTTTTCTACAAAGTAATTGCTGAAAAATCAATGCAGCGTTAATGAATAATTAATGTAGTGTTAAGTAAATGCTGTCCAGCTCTTTCTTTCTTAATATTAACTTAATTGGAATTTAACAGTATGTTTGATTTAAACCGGCAATTTTACAGTGAATTATAAATAAGAAAAATGAATAATAGTGAATACAAGATTTTATTAGTGGATGACGAACCGGATATTCTGGAATTTCTGAGCTATAATCTGAAAAAAGAAGGTTACAATGTTTTAAATGCCGGCAATGGCAAAGAAGCTGTTGCCATTGCAAAGAAGGAACGTCCGCATCTTATTATCCTGGATGTGATGATGCCGGATATGGACGGGATAGAAACCTGCCGGGAAATCAGGGAAATACCAATGCTTAAAAATACCGTAATTACTTTTTTAACTGCACGCAATGAAGATTACTCCCAGATTGCGGGTTTTGAAGTTGGTGCGGATGATTATATCAACAAACCGATAAAGCCGAGGGTGCTGGTAAGCCGTATTAAAGCATTGTTAAGACGGGGCAATGGGATTCCAGATCCTTCAGCAGAAAAAGTGGAGCTGGGTGGTATAAAAATAGACCGGGAGCGGTATGTGATTGTAAAAGACGAAGTAGATATCAGCCTGCCTAAAAAAGAGTTTGAACTCATAGCCCTGCTTGCATCTAAGCCCGGCAAAGTGTTTACCCGGGATGTGATTCTGGATACCGTTTGGGGTGGAGAGGTAGTAGTTGGTGATCGGACCATTGATGTACATATACGCAAGCTGCGTGAAAAGCTTGGAGAAGACCTCATAAAAACAGTAAAAGGTATAGGTTATAAATTTGAGTTTTAAATAATTAATAAAGCCATACCGTTTCCAGGTATTGGCTGCTACACGTTACCCTTTCAGGGCTATCAAATAGCTATCGGTTTTCTTATTTCGAGGCTTCCTTATGAAGGAAGCCTTTTTTGTTTTCCTCCTACACAGTTCATTTCGAGCTGGTCGAGAAAGTGTGAAATGCGGGCTTGATAGCTAAAAAGCAATGCCAGAAAACAGAAATTTGGTAGTTACCAAAATGAAAACGCGATAATATTCAGAATAATTTAAAATTTATTTTATTGATTATCAGTGCATTATAAAATTGTTGCAAAAATTTCTTATGCAAAATTTGCAAATGCATAATATTCTTATGTATCTTTGAGTTATGTATTCATCAGAACTCGTAAAAGGCACTTTAAAAACGATAGTTTTAAAGTTATTATCCGAAAACAATCAAATGTACGGATATGAAATCACTCAAAAGGTGAAAGAATTAACAGGCAATAAAATTCAGATTACGGAGGGGGCTTTGTACCCAACCCTTCATGCATTGGAGAATGACGGGGTAGTAACTACCGAGGTAGTGAATATTGGGAAAAGGGTTCGCAAATATTATAAGCTAACACCCCAGGGAAAAAACAATGCGATGGAAAAGGTAAATGAGTTTGCCGACTTCATCCAGACGATGAAATTTTTGTTAGACATTAAACCTCAGTTAGGGTAATGTATATACTTAGTGAACAACAAGTAGATTATATTCTCAACGATATCAAAGTCCGCGGAGTTGAGATGGAGGACCTGCAGTTAAACCTCCTTGATCATGTTTGTTGTATTGTAGAGTATGAGTTGGAACCGGGTGGTAATTTTGAAAAATTCTATCAGCAAATAATTCCTCGCTTTTTCAAGAAGGAGCTGAAAGAAATAGAGGAAGAAACCGCCTTATTATTAACCTTTAAACACTATTATGCCATGAAAAAGACAATGAACACAGTAGGCATTATTGCCTCAATCGGAATTGTACTAGGTGCTATATTCAGATTTCAACACTGGCCGGGTGCCAATGTAATGCTAATATTGGGAGTGGTGATGATCAGCTTTGTGTTTTTGCCTTTGATGTTTACGCTGAAGCTGCGTGAGTCAGCGGAGAAGCGGGACAGATTAGTATTAATTGCCGGATGTGTTATCAGCATTTTGTTTGTTATTGCTGCATCATTTAAATTAATGCACTGGCCAGGTGCGAATATCCTGATGGGGGCATCCATATTACTTTTGTTGTTTGGCTTTGTGCCTGTTTATCTGTTTACAGGAATGCGCAACCCTGTAACAAAAGTAAATACACTGGTGAATGCTATTCTGATTATTGCCGGAAGCGGATTATTAATGTCGCTTTCTACGAATAACCGTAATACCTTGCCGCCTTCAGTTGTAAATGGAGTTGCCGGGATTCATGAGCGCCTGCTTGAGAACCTTGATAAAACAAAACAGCAGAATAAAACGCTTTCCCAGCTGGTGGTTACGGATAGCTTGCCTACCGATGCTAAAAGCTATTTTTCAGAAAGCGAATCCGTAAGCGAGTATATCGACAGGCTGAAAGTGGAGCTTATTATGCTTGCAGAGAACGTGGATGAAAATGCAGCAAAAAGTTTAAAGGTAAATCAGATGTCGAAAGTGGGCAATGATATTATTGGAGCAGATTTTATGATTGGTCCCGGCCGCAAGGGTGATTCCGGTCATTTGAAAGAGCTGCAGGAAAAACTCGCTTCCTTACAGGGTAAGCTATCAGCTCTTTCCGTTGCGGGTAAAGTGGGATATAGTCTGAATGCAGCGGCTGAAGCCGCAGATTTCAATCACGTTTCTTTGGGCTTTGTATTGCAACGGTTTGCGGAACTGCAGTACGAAATTGCAAATGCCGATAAGCAGGTATTGACTTATTACTCAGCTAAACTTTAGGAATCAATTGTTTTAAAGCGTCATTGCGGCAAAAGTGGAAGAGCTCTGATGTGAGATTGCTTCGCTCCGCTCGCAATGACGTTTTATTAATAAATTACACCTTTGTTATTTACAATTATATTTTTTACCATACCTTTCAAAACCCCTCCGGCTTGCAACAGCATATCAAATCCCGGAGGAAACGGCATTGGTCTGTTTCCAAGTTTGGCAGCTGTTTCCGGCTTTAAGGCATTCAAATCGCCTATGGCAGCATAAGCACGGTTTTCAAAAAAGTTCTCACTTGCAATAGGATCGGTTTTGATCAGCTGGCCTGTATTGTTATTGATGTAATCCAAAGTCCCTGCAATAATTGCCTTTTTGGTCTGATACGTTTCAACAACATTGCAGCTAATGGTTTTAGTCTTAGGTATTTTAATATCGTTCCCTGCCGTGTCTTTCATAACATTTCCTTTTGAATCCAGAGCATAAGTAAAGCCATCAGGTATTGTTTTTGTTTCAGTAAAGTTTGTTTCCTTTACACCTTCAGGAGAAACATTGATGTTTTTCATGTTTACCAGGATGGTATAGTCATAGGTCATACCTTTAGTTTCGGTGGTATAATACTTTACCCATTCGCCATTGAGTTCATTCAGGCTTATTTTGGTCAATTCATCTTCAAAGTTCGGAGGAAGCGGCACACCTGTTGCATTTTTCATTTTAAAAAGCACATAGCTTGTACCGATATCTTTCGCACGGGTAAGCTGTTTGTCAACATCCTTATAATTTGTAGAAAAGCTTTTTACCTTCAGCAGTTCATTGTATGCCTGTCTGGCATCAGACTGGTTGTTTTTATCAAGAAGCGTAAGGGCATGAGCATAAAAATATTCAGTCGCATTCTTTTTAGCCTGGATAATTTCTTCATCGTAGTTAGCAAATTCAAATTTGGCATCGCGCCCCTGGCTGGCTATGCGCAACGGGAGTAAAGGCTTTATGTTTTGCTGGCGCTGGCTCATGCGCGCGTATGTACTGAAAATTAAATCCCAGCTTTCAGGTTTTCCTTCTTTCTTAAGGAAGATGATCTTTTCTTTATCCCTTTCGTTTGCTTTCTGATAAGCCTGTTCAAGAGTGATAATTTCTTTTTCTTTGTCCTTTTTACGTTTCAGCTTTTTGGTGGCTTTGTAAATAGCACCATCGTAATTTCCACTGCGCATTAGTTTGGTAGAACTGGAGCAGGAAGCAAATATGCTGACAATCGTTATGCAAACAGCAATTTTCTTTAAGTAGGGTGTAAGCTTGGTTTTCATAAGTATAATTTGTTGGGCAAAAGTAATGTTTTTCGGTATATCATTCCCCATCGGGGTACATTTTCAGTGATTGTTTGGGTTTGTCAATCCAAACGGTGTGCCATTTTGCTGCTTTGCTTTAAAATACTGTGGTTTGGCGTGTTTTTTTGTACTGTAAAAAGTGGTCCTGGGATGCCGAATACTTGTGTTTTTTTAAGAAAATAAATGGCTGCTTTTGCCTTAATTTTGCTTAACTTTGTTATTCATCTTAAAAACTAAAATAACATGTCGGAAACATTAACAGCTAAGAGCTTTGGTATAGAAAGCGCTCTAAAAGAATTAGGTCTTCAGGGAACTAACTATGGTGCTTCTACGGGTCTTAAACATATAACTACAAAAGGAAAAAAAATTGAATCGTTTTCACCGGTTGATGGTCAGCTGATAGGTAGCGTAAATGCCGGTACTGCCGAAGATTACCAGGCGATAATGAAAACTGCTGAAGAGGCATTTAAAACATGGCGTTTAATTCCCGCTCCAAAACGCGGTGAAATCGTTCGCCAGATGGGCGACCAGTTCCGCAAATACAAAGAACCTTTGGGTAAGCTTGTTTCTTATGAAATGGGAAAAAGCTTGCAGGAAGGACTGGGTGAGGTTCAGGAAATGATTGATATCTGTGATTTTGCAGTAGGTTTATCGCGCCAGTTGTACGGTTTGACCATGCACAGCGAGCGCCCGATGCACCGCATGTATGAGCAATACCACCCATTGGGGATAGTAGGTGTTATTTCGGCCTTTAATTTCCCTGTTGCTGTGTGGAGCTGGAATGCCGCATTGGCTTGGGTTTGTGGAGATGTGTGCGTGTGGAAGCCAAGTTCAAAAACTCCGTTATGTGCCATTGCCTGCCAGAACATCATTGCAGACGTTTTGAAAAACAACAATGTTCCGGAAGGTGTTAGTTGTTTGATTATTGGTAATGAAGCCGGTGATTTGATAAACAATGACAAACGTATCCCACTTGTTTCCTTTACAGGATCTACACGCATTGGCCGTCATGTATCTAAAACTGTGGCGGAGCGTTTTGGAAAAACTATACTTGAATTAGGCGGTAACAATGCCATTATCGTTTCTGAACATGCTGATTTGGGAATGGTGCTGGTTGGTGCGGTATTTGGCGCTGTTGGTACTGCAGGCCAGCGTTGTACTTCAACGCGCAGGTTAATTGTTCATGAAAGCGTTTATGAAAAAACATTGCGCGTGTTGCAAAAAGCGTACGAGCAATTGCGCATTGGTAACCCTTTGGATGCGCATAACCACGTAGGTCCGCTGATTGATAAAAATGCAACAAAAGATTACCTGAATGCGATTGAAAAAGCGAAGCAGGAAGGTGGTAAAATACTTGTTGAAGGTGGTATATTGTCTGGTGAGGGTTATGAAAGCGGGTGTTATGTAAAACCTTGCATTATTGAGGCGAAAAATGAATATCATATAGTGCAGGAAGAAACATTTGCCCCGATCCTGTATGTGATGAAGTATTCAACCATTGAGGAGGCGATAGCTATGCAGAATGGCGTTCCGCAAGGATTGTCGTCTTCTATCTTTACCACAAACATGAGAGAAATGGAGTTGTTCCTTTCCCACGCAGGTTCTGATTGTGGTATTGCTAATGTAAACATAGGTACTTCCGGAGCAGAGATTGGCGGTGCTTTTGGTGGTGAGAAAGAAACCGGAGGTGGTCGTGAATCAGGCTCCGATGCATGGAAAGTGTATATGCGCAGGCAGACAAATACCATTAATTATGGTACTACTTTGCCATTGGCGCAAGGGATTAATTTTACGATATAATCTTTATTTGATATTTGTTAAAGGGAAAAGGCGCAACTAAATATTGGTTGCGCCTTTTGCATAATGTGCAGGCTGGATTAAGTATAATTGTAAAAAGGGCAATGAGAAGCAGTATTATTCTTGTTTTTTTATTTACCAGTTCTCTTTTTGGACAGTCCGATTCCGTTAAGGAAGGAAGAAAAGGCTATTCGGACTATACGTGCGCGATCTTGAGTAAATTAGATTCGCTCTATCGCATTGATACGATAAAAGGTCAAGAAGATTGGGTTGAATTTAGAAGGATTGGGGAGGGGGGAAGTATCTCGAAAAAAATTTCTTTTGTATGCAGAATTGGTTAAGAATACTTCTGAAAGCGAATTGCTCAGTATTTTGAATAATGTTAATGAGCTAAATGCTATCAGAGGATATGCATACATGGCTTATGCATATAAATGTGATAAAGAAAAAAGAAAAGAAAAGAATCTTAATTATAGCTTTAAGTTAAATACGATCAACGGCTGTGTTGGTTATACTGATGTGAGTTTTTCTGAATTTAAGAAAAAGATCCGGGTTAGAAATGCGTACGATCCAAATCCTAAACGGACCATTCCTGACCCAATTGAACAAAAGGTAATACAAGAGGAGAATAAAATAAGAGAAGAGCAGGGTGTTCCTTTAAGAAAAGAATATTAGCTTGCTTCAAAGTCTGGATAATGAACCTGCAATTATTTAATTATTGGATTTATTGGTTTAAATCAACAAACGAACATGGTGTCCATTCGCCTTTTGTTTTTGATTTGGTTACGCAGGTTATTTATAACAACAAGGATTATTATTCCTACAAAAGTATTGAAGCAATAAGAGAAAGGCTGCTGAACTCTGGAGTTCATTTAAAGCCTTTAAAATATGGCCGTTTATTGTTTCGTTTGGTAAATTATTTTCAACCCGAAACGATTTTAATAACTGGCGAATCAGCCGGTATAGAAACTGCTTATATGGCAGCAGCAAATTCCAAAACAGAAATTACAGTTGTTGAGCCAGCAAAGGATGTGAAAGTCTTTATAAATGAGAGTTTGAAATCTTTGCAGTTGAAAAATGTTTTGTTTTGTGAGAAATTAAATATACCTGATAAAAGGGTTGATTTTGTTTACCTGGATGGTGGGTTTGGTAAAATAGCATTGTTGGAGCAATTTAATATGTTCCTTAAGGCAGCAAATGATTCAAGTGTTTTTATAATTTCTGATATTTATTGTTCCTCTGAAATAAAGGAAGTGTGGGCTGAAATAAAGAACCATGAACGTGTGAGGGTGACTGTTGATTTGTTTTACATGGGAATTGTGTTTTTCCGGAAAGAGCAGGTAAAAGAGCATTTTGTAATTCGTTTCTGATGTTATTCAATGAATAACGAATGGATACGAATAGCGAATCTGCATTGAATTACAATTTTTGTTGCGTTCTATTGCCTTGCTCCTTTTGACTAAAACAATCGTAATTTTTTCTTACCTTTATAATTCTATTCGTAATTCGTACCTATTCGTTATTCGTTGATCGATGATCATTAAACTGTCAAATATTGCCAAAGCCTATAAAATAGGCACGGAAACAATACACGCATTACGTTCGGTATCCCTGGAAATACATAAAAATGAGTATGTGGCGCTGATGGGGCCTTCGGGCAGCGGAAAATCAACATTGATGAATGTTTTGGGCTGTCTGGATACCCCCTCTGACGGGGAGTACATTTTAAACGGGATTTCGGTAGCTCAAATGCTGGACAACCAGTTGGCAGAGGTAAGGAACAAAGAAATTGGTTTCGTATTTCAGTCCTTTAACTTGTTGCCACGTTCCACAGCGCTGGAAAATGTGATGTTGCCCCTGGTTTATGCCGGTTATAATAAAAATGATCGTTTAAAAAGAGCTAAAGAAGTATTGGAGCAGGTAGGCCTTGGCGAACGTATGATGCACAAACCAAATGAGCTCTCCGGTGGTCAGCGCCAGCGTGTGGCAATTGCGAGGGCATTGGTAAACAAACCGGCAATTATACTTGCAGATGAGCCTACGGGCAACCTGGACTCAAAAACATCAATAGAGATTATGGGGCTTTTGCAGGAAATTCATAAAAATGGGAATACTATCATCCTGGTAACGCACGAAGAGGATATCGCACAGCATGCTCATCGTATTGTCCGCCTGAAGGATGGTTTGGTGGAACGCGATTATAAGAACGAAAATGTAACACTTGCCGGTACTGCTACTGCCGGTTAAAATGGATATTACATGACATTCAAAATATATACAAAAACAGGGGACAAGGGCCAAACATCCCTGATTGGAGGCACACGTGTTCCTAAACATCATATCCGCATCGAAGCTTATGGCACTGTGGATGAGTTGAACTCATACATAGGCCTGATACGTGATCAGCAGATCGATGAGCAAACAAAAACTTTACTTATAGAGATACAGGACCGCCTGTTTACCATCGGCTCTTCGCTGGCTTCAGACCCGGATAAATCTAAAATGAAAATTCCTGACCTGAAAGAAGAGGATGTTACCTTGCTGGAGCAGGAAATGGATAAAATGAACGAGGTTTTGCCTGAAATGCGCTCCTTTGTGCTGCCGGGCGGACATACTACCGTTTCTTTTTGCCACATAGCCCGCTGCGTGTGCCGCAGAGCGGAACGCCTTACCATTCATCTTTCAGAAGAGAGCTATGTAGCCGATTTGGTCATTAAATACCTTAACCGCCTGAGCGACTATCTTTTTGTGCTTTCGCGCAAACTCAGTCAAGACCTGAATGCGCAGGAAATCCCCTGGAAACCACGTATGTAATTGGGACCTGGTTTAAAATATTTTTTTTCATTTTGATTAGTGGAATTAATTTTTACTTTTGCAAAAAAATCGGAGTTTTATGAAATTCTGATTTTGGTATAACAATTGGCATAATTTTTACGTTTTAATTATAAAAACAGAAAGAAATGTACTGGACACTTGAATTGGCTAAAAATTTAGAGGACGCACCCTGGCCAGCAACCAAAGATGAATTGATAGATTTTGCAATTCGTTCCGGTGCGCCTATGGAAGTGATTGAGAATCTTCAGGAAATTGAAGATGAAGGGGAGATATATGAGAGTATTGAAGAAATATGGCCGGATTATCCTACAAAGGATGACTTTTTCTTCAATGAGGATGAGTATTAGTCTGTAGGAACCCGAAATAAACAAGCCCTGTCGAAACAAGCATTTTGACAGGGCTTTTTGTTTGTAGATTTTTTGGAATACAGGTTAAAGTAGGGACGTGCCTGCTAATTTGGCAGTTAAATTTAAACGGAATAATATTTGTCAATTGTACGTGCCTCAATTCAACTTAAAAAATCATAAGTCATTGAAAAAAGGCGGAAATCCGCTGAATTTTAGCTAAATTTGCGTTCCTTTTAAAAATATCAAGAAATTAAACAACCACACCTAGAATGTTAGATTTTATCACGCAAAAGATCTCAAAAATTTTTGGAACCAAATCTGAGAGGGATCTAAAAGAAATTGAGCCCATTGTTAGCAAAATATTAACGGAGTATGCCAAACTGGCTGCGTTGAGTAATGATGAATTGAGGGCTAAAACAGCGGATTTTAAAAAGCGTATAGCGGCATCTTCTTCAACAGAACAAAACCGTGTAAATGAAATCCGTACGAAGGTTGATAATGAGGCCACTTTATCTATAGAAGATAAGGAAGCACTTTACCAGGAGATTGATGCCCTTGAGAAGGAAATCTATGAAAAGAATAAAAAAGTTATTGATGAGATACTGCCTGAAGCTTTTGCCGTAGTGAAAGAAACTGCAAGGCGTTTTAAGGAAAACAAAACTATTGAAGTTACTGCCACGGATATGGACCGTGATTTGGCAGCCAGCCGCGACTCCATTCAGATTCAAGGGAATAAAGCAATCTGGAGCAACAGCTGGACGGCTGCAGGGAGCACGGTGACATGGGACATGGTGCATTATGATGTTCAGCTGATTGGTGGTATTGTTCTTCACCAGGGTAAGATTGCGGAAATGAGCACGGGTGAAGGAAAAACACTTGTAGGCACGCTACCGGTTTATCTGAATGCATTGTCGGGGCATGGGGTGCATGTGGTTACTGTTAACAATTACCTTGCAAAACGTGACTCGGAGTGGAACGGACCCCTGTTTGAGTTTCATGGGTTAAGGGTGGACTGTATCGATAAGCACGAGCCAAACTCGGAGGAGCGCAGGCAGGCTTATCTTGCGGATATAACCTTTGGTACCAATAATGAATTTGGTTTTGACTATCTGCGCGATAACATGGCACGCAGCCCGGAAGACCTTGTACAACGCAAACACAATTATGCCATTGTGGATGAGGTGGATAGTGTATTAATTGACGATGCCCGTACTCCTTTGATTATCTCAGGACCAACACCAAAAGGTGATAACCAGGAGTTTGCTGTATTAAAACCACGTATAGAAAAAATAGTAAATGCCCAGCGAAGCTATATAAACACTGCTATTGCAGAGGCAAAACGTTTGCTGGCCGAAGGAAACGAGAAGGAGGGCGGACTTGCCTTACTTAGAGCTCACAGGGGCTTACCGAGAAACAAAGCGATTATTAAGTACCTGAGCGAGACGGGTGTGCGTGCTATTTTGCAAAAAACAGAAAATTTTTATTTGCAGGATCAATCGCGCGAGATGCACAAGGTGGATGCCGAGCTGTTTTTTGTGATTGATGAAAAGCACAATTCTATTGAATTAACAGAGAAAGGGCTTGAGCTGATTGCGACATCATCAGAGGATACCAGTTTCTTTGTGTTGCCGGATGTAGGTTCGGAGATAGCAGCAATTGAAAAATCGCTGATGTCAACAGAAGATAAGTTGAAACGAAAAGAAGAGCTTATTCGCGACTTTTCAGTAAAATCGGAGCGTGTGCATACTATTACCCAGTTGTTGAAAGCATATACACTTTTTGAAAAAGATGTGGAATATGTGATCATGGATGGTAAAGTGAAAATTGTAGATGAGCAAACTGGCCGTATCATGGAAGGCCGCAGGTACTCTGATGGTTTGCACCAGGCAATTGAGGCGAAAGAAAATGTGAAGGTAGAGGCCGCAACTCAAACCTATGCTACTGTTACCTTGCAGAACTATTTCCGGATGTATTCCAAACTTGCAGGTATGACGGGTACTGCAGAAACAGAGGCTGGGGAATTCTGGGATATTTATAAACTGGATGTGGTATCTATTCCGACCAATAAGCCTATTCAACGTAAAGACCACGAGGACTTGGTATATAAGACCAAACGTGAAAAATACAATGCTGCTATTGATGAGATAGTGAAATGCGTAGAGGCAGGCAGGCCAGTACTTGTAGGTACTACATCCGTTGAGATTTCCGAATTGCTGAGCAGGATGTTGAAATTACGTGGAATAAAGCACAATGTATTAAATGCGAAGATGCACCAACGTGAGGCTGAAATTGTACAGCAAGCCGGGTTAGCCGGAACTGTTACTATTGCGACCAATATGGCGGGCCGTGGTACGGATATCAAACTTGGGCCTGGTGTGAAAGAAGCCGGTGGCCTGGCCATTATAGGTACTGAGCGCCATGAATCGAGGCGTGTTGACAGGCAGTTGCGTGGACGTGCCGGCCGTCAGGGTGATCCGGGATCATCGCAGTTTTTTGCTTCGTTAGAAGATGATTTAATGCGTTTGTTTGGTTCGGAGCGTATTGCCAAACTGATGGACAGGATGGGTATTGAAGAGGGAGAAGTGATTCAGCACTCCATGATCACCAAATCCATTGAGCGAGCGCAAAAGAAAGTGGAAGAGAATAACTTCGGTATACGTAAGCGTTTGATTGAGTATGATGATGTCATGAACTCCCAGCGTGAGGTGATTTATAAAAAGAGGAGACATGCCTTGTTTGGCGAACGTTTGTCGGTAGATATTGCCAACTCCATTTACGATACGTGCGAAGCGATAGTGAATGAATACCATGATTTAAAGGACTATGAGAACTTTAATATGGAGGTGCTACGTGTATTGGCAACAGAGCCTCCTGTAACCGAAGAGGAGTTTAAAAAAATGAATGCCGCTCAGGTAATTAATGCTTTGTATGCAAAAGCCGAGGAAAATTACCTGAAGAAAAATGATTTAATTGCAACAAAGGCATTTCCGATTATCAAGAATGTGTATTTGGATCAATCTAATACATATGAAAATATGGTAACACCATTGTCGGATGGGATAAAAACACTCCAGGTAGTTGTGAACCTAAAGCGTGCATTTGATACCAATGGTCGTGAGCTTGTGTTAGGTCTTGAAAAAGGAACAACACTTACCATGATTGATGATGCCTGGAAAGAGCATTTGCGTGAGATGGATGAGCTGAAACAATCCGTTCAGAACGCTGTTTATGAGCAGAAGGATCCTTTGTTGGTTTATAAGTTTGAATCGTTTGAGTTGTTTAAACGCATGGTAACGGATGTAAATAAGGAAGTAGTTTCTTTCCTGATGCGTGCGAATCTTCCAAGTGAAACCCATAATGCGGTGCAGCAGGCCCGTGTGCAGGCTCCACGTAAAGAGCAGCAGGTCCAGGTGCAGACCAGTCGCAGTGAGCGTACTGAAGCTGCCGGGGATGAACAACCGAGGCCTAAAGCGCAGCCGGTAAGAGTGGAGCAGAAAATAGGACGTAATGATGCCTGCCCGTGTGGTAGCGGTAAGAAATACAAGAACTGTCACGGACAGTAAGATTGTGACAGCTTTTTAATGATGCCCCGTTCTTACTTGAGAATGGGGCATTTTTAATTTTAGATGTTTAATATATATTAGCTTGGAAAAATCCGAACACATACAAAATATTATTCGCGCTTTACCTGATAATCCTGGTGTTTACCAGTATTATGATGCAGAGCAGCGAATCATTTATGTAGGTAAGGCCAAGAATTTAAAGAAGCGGGTTGCTTCTTATTTCAATAAAGACCAGTATGAAAATGGCAAGACACAGGTATTGGTTCGTAAAATAGCGGATATAAAATACATTGTTGTTGACAGCGAAATGGATGCGCTGCTATTGGAAAACAACCTGATAAAAAAATACCAGCCGCGCTATAATGTATTGTTAAAGGATGACAAGACCTATCCCTGGATATGCATTACCAATGAGCCTTTCCCGCGTGTTTTTAGTACGCGTACAATGGTAAAGGATGGTTCCTTGTATTTTGGGCCATATACGTCTGTTAAGGTAATGAATACGGTGCTGGACCTGATAAAAAAGCTGTATAAATTACGCAATTGTAACTTAAAGCTTACTGAAGAAAATATTCAGGCAAATAAATTTAAAGTGTGCCTTGAGTTCCATATTGGCAACTGCAAGGCGCCTTGTGTAGCAAGGGAAAGCGAGGCGGAATACAATCAAACCATTGCTGAAATAAAAGAAATTGTTAAGGGTAATATTGCTTCTGTGGCAAGGCATTTGAAGACACTTTTGCAGCAAAGTGTTGAGAAGCTGGAGTTTGAGAAGGCGCAGCTTATAAAGGAAAAGATTGATTTGCTGGAAAAGTTTCAGAGTAAATCTACTGTTGTTAGTCCATCCATTCATAATGTAGATGTGTTTTCAATTATTTCTGACGAGAAAGCAGGTTTTGTAAATTTTCTGAAGGTGGCGAATGGTGCAATTATACAAGGGCATACAATTGAGTTAAAAAAGAAGTTAGATGAAAGCGATGAAGAGCTGTTGACGCTTGCGATTGCCGAGTTGCGCGAGCGCTTTCACAGCGACTCAAAGGAAGTAATCGTACCGTTTGAAATAGAAACCGAGTTTCCCGGCATTGAATTTTTTGTTCCGCAACGTGGTGATAAGAAGCATTTGCTGGAATTGTCGAGCCGGAATGCGGATTATTACCGCAGGGAAAAGATTAAGCAGGAAAGCCTTGTTGATCCAGAACGCCATACAAAACGAATCCTGGAGCAGATGAAAAAGGATTTGCACCTGAGTGATGAGCCCCGTCATATTGAATGCTTTGATAACTCCAACTTTCAGGGTGCTTACCCTGTTGCGGCCATGACGGTTTTTAAAGATACAAAGCCAAGTAAAAAAGATTACCGGCATTTCAATATAAAAACTGTTGAGGGACCTGATGACTTTGCATCTATGGAGGAGATTATATACAGGCGTTACAGGCGTGTGTTGGATGAGCAGCAAAGTATGCCACAGCTAATCGTAATTGACGGTGGTAAGGGACAATTAAGCGCTGCTATGGAAAGTCTTGAAAAGTTGGGATTAAGAGGTAAGGTGGGTGTTATTGGAATTGCTAAACGTCTGGAAGAGATTTATTTTCCTGGGGATTCTATTCCTATTTATCTTGATAAGAGGAGCGAAACGCTTAAGATTATTCAGCAGATAAGGGATGAAGCGCATCGCTTTGGGATTACACATCACCGGAGCAGGAGAGATAAGGGAACACTAAAGACAGAGCTTACGGATATAAAAGGGATAAGCAACACTACCGCTCAAAAGCTATTGTCGCATTTTAAATCTGTGAAAAAAATAAAAGAAGCGGAGAGAGCTGAACTTGTCCAGATTGTAGGTGAATCCAAAGGTGGACTGGTTTACGAATATTTTCATAAGGGCAACGCATAATTCGTTTCAATTATAGATGACAATGTCAAAATCATCGCAATACACTTTTTCAGAGGCCCTGTTCCAAAAATAGAGTTTTAATTCATCCTCCGCAGCTAAGCTGGGAAGTACGAACTGTGTTTCCATCTTTTCCCATTTGTTTTCGTGTTTTATTTGCCTGTTCAGATCAAAGCTCTGATAGAACTTGGTTTCTGTTTGTGTAGCAACGCTTGCGATCAGCTGTAGTTGTTTTATGGGTTCATTGGAACGCATATGAGCTGTAATTAGAATTTTTAGGTTTTGATTTTTTTTGAGCTCATTGCCTTTGATGCTAAATACCGATTGGTACTCGATTTCCGGCTTCAGTATGGCCGCATTCTGTCGGGAATAGGATACTTCATTTGTTTTATTTCCAAAGTGTTTTAAATGCTCATCTGTTATTTCTGAATCGAAATCTATACAATTGCTGTAAAGTGAGTTCGTGGAATCTACTCCCAAGAAGGCCTTTAATGATTTTGGTTTAAAAGATGCACTTTGTTTGTAGAGTGAAATTTTACCGTTGCCCCCAACCCGTTCAAGCAATGATTTAAGTACAGGGTAATAATATATAACATCCGAAACCAAAAAAATGTCCTGTATTGCAACATAATCCCAGTCAAAGCGGAATAAGGGGAATACTGGATTGTCGCGATTGGTTTGATATACAGTATAGCCTTTTCTCTTCATTAATATCAATGGTATGTTGGTGGAATAAGACTCAATAACTAATATTTTAGAATCTTTCGGGATACCCGCAGAATCAAGATATTTGTCGAAGCCTGTATAGTTTACCCGCGATTGCTCCACCCTGTCCCATTCGTTTACAGTATACCTTGCTTCCTGAACTTGTTTGCCAGAAACAAAAGCAAGGATAATCATAAGAACGAAGAATAAACCTATTGTTCTTTGCTTTCCCGTTGTAATGTTCATTTCATTTGTTGCAACAGCAATCAGAAGTACAATGGGTACAAAAAGAGAGTCTAAAAAATAATAATCGTGATCGTAGTATTGGCGCATCATTAGACCGAAATAGCACAATGTTCCAGAGAAAATAAGGAATAATTGGAGCCAGTACTTTTTGTGATCTTCTGCAATTGTCCTGCGTTTTAGTGCATTGTAAATAAAGTAAGCAAATACGATAATCAGCATAATGTAGTGCGCTCCTGTAAAGTACTGAAGCTTCCAGGTGCGATATATTTCGTGTACAATGGCCTGAAACTCATCCCAGCTACGCGCGGGTAAAAACGAATCTAGAAAAGCATTGCCATATATTTTGCTCAGGTATACATTGTACCTGTAATAGGAGAAAAAAACAATAATAGACAGTGTAAATGCTGTTATAGCTGACCATTCTGTTTTCCGGCTTTTGAACATACTCCACATCTCCTGCAGTAGAGCCGCAAACAGAAATATAAAAAATGGCCTTCTTACCAATGCGGCCAGAAGGAAAAACAAAACCGCCAAATACAATTGTTTTTTTCGGTTATCATTTTTGAAACTGAAGTAATGGAAGTAAGCGATAAACGTAAAAGCAATAGCTGGAACACTAGGTAAAAAGCCCGATTGGTAATAAATATAAACGGGTGAAAGAAATGCAAACAATGTTACAAGCCAGGATTTAATTTCAGAGCCGGTAATTTTTTTTGCAAGTGAATAGAGGAACAATAATCCTGCGATACTTATAAATAAAGTGTACGTTCTGTATATGACAGGGGATGCGCTTCCCGTTGCTTTCATTATCAGTGCAACAATATATTCGTTGATGGGAAAATCTGTAGGTGTTATTCCATCAATCGTTTGCAGGTTAAACGTACATGGGTGAAAAAAATCAAAGCCGTTTTCCAGAAAACAGAGTGCCAGCGCGTAATGCTCGCTCTGTGTCCAGGCATGCATGAATACCGGAAACAGGCCAATTGTATTGTAGTACAGAACAGTACTCAATAAAAACAGGCAGATAATTAAAGCGCTGGCCGAAACTCTGTTTTTCAAATTGAAAAAGTATTTACTGTTTATTACTATCTTTTTCTTCTACTATCCTCAATTCAAAGTCATCAATGTAAAAGGTCGCTTTCCCGGGATTCCAAAGATATATTTTAATCTTGTCGGTTGGTGAGTGTATTTGGGGGAGCTCAATGGCAGTCCTGATATTTGTCCATTTCTGTGCTGTATGTTCCTTTATTTCAGACAGGCACCTCCAGATATAATATTTTCCTTCCGCTGTTTCAACGGATGCAACCAGCTTGGCACTTGCAGTATTGTGAGACCAAAACCAAAATGATGTTTTAATTATCAGGTTTTGCCTTTTGCAAAAGCCTGATAGGTTGTGAATAGTTATATTACCACTGTATTCACTGGTGCTATCTACTTTTAAGGCAAGAGGTGCGGATTTAAATATTTCTGATGTGGTGTTGGCAGTGGTCCATTCTTGAACAGGGGTATCAAAATTACTCTTGTTTATATACAAATCGGTGCCATCTGTGTTGTAGAGCTCAAACGGATTCCTTACTTTGAATGCTGTGGCTATTTTGGCATTGTTGGCATAAACCGAGTAAAAATCCTTCTGATAAATATAGTCCTCCGTTCTTGTCCATCGGTAATCGGCCAGGTAATAATCTGCTTTTTCGGCCGTATCAATGATTGTAATTCTTTTACGCTCGTTGGGTTTCAGGATGTTCATATTTAACTTTCCCGGATAATTTTCGGAAAAAATTTTTATATTTTTTCTTGTGTCTTTTTGTAGTATGTTTTCCAATAAGGGACGTGCAGCTAGCCCCCAGTAATCAAGTTCAAATTGATTTTTATTTCCATCCCGGATAGTAATAAATTCATTAAAATATAAATGTTCGTATGGATGAATCTTAATCATATCATACAATACTTTTATAAAGCTTAAACCCAGCAAAAAGAATACGGCAATTTTTACTTTGTTGTATTTAAATAAGAATTCAATTCCGTAGCCAGCAATAAGTATAAATGCGCCATGGATGAAATAGAGGTGACGGCCAGTATCAAATACTGTACTGTTAAATGCAAATACCGCAGTAATGGGAAGGCTGAACCATGCGAGTATAATTTGTTCGTTTGTTCTTTTATGCAAAAATTTAAGTGGTTGAGTTATTATTGGCCTTAACAATACAATAACACCTATAACAAAAATTGCCGAATAGATAACCGGACGTGAACTAAATATCCAGAAGAACAAGTAGTGCCAGGGAAGTTCGGACGCTTTATAATAAACACCCCTGTACATAACCAGTCCGTCCCATGGATAGCGGCTGTTTTCTTTGAGCGCCTCTATAAAGTGGTGAATAGGATCAAGCCATAATATTGGCCAGAATAATATGATTAAGGGGCAAAGAATAAGCAGATACAATATCAGGGATTTATAATTTAAAAGTTGTTCTGTTTGGTTGAAGCGATTTAATATGAGGCTTTTGGTGTGTATTAGAATCAGCAGAAGAGGCAGCAAAATTCCTGCAATGCGTATGTCAATTGCAATTGCTGTAAAAAAAGCAAACAGAAAGGTGTCCAAAATGCCCTGCCGTTTTATAAATATTATCATCGTGTATACACTTATTACAAAAAAGGACAGAAAGCCAATGTCTTTGGAGTTGTAAAAGGAGTGTGAGAAAATGGCAGGGCTTAGAATGTACATCAGCGTTACGATGTACGGAATTGTTCGGTTCTTGAATAATTGTTGTGAAAGAAGGTAGAAAAAAAATGAAGAAATAAAGAAGACAAAAAAAGTAAGAAAATGTCTCATATAATAAATGTCACTGGGATCATCGAGTGAAAGAGCTTTTTCAATGAAAACAAGTATCAGTTCAAATGCAGGACCGTGATATTTATCAATTCCATTGAGGAGCGCATCTTTGTCATCGTGAAAAATAAAGTTATAATTGGCATGGCCATTATTTTTCCATTGAGAGTTTTCATCCCAGGATAAGCCATAGTCTTTATAAATAGAGAGTCCAATTAGTAAAAATGTTAAGAAAAAAGCAGAGGTTAACAGTTGTCTCCTGTTTATTTTGAACTTTCCAATGGTGATTTCTTTTGACATCCGGAGTACTGAAATCTTGTGAATGTGTTACCTGCTTACTTCTGAAGAATAGTTTATTCAGGATAGTGTATTTGACAGAACCTTTATTTCTGTACTGGGCAATTTGTTTTCATATAATATACTATAAACAGCTTTTGTTATGGGCATATCCACATTGAACTGTTTATTTATTTCGTAAATGCACTTTACACCATAGTATCCTTCCGCAACCATATTCATTTCAAGTTGTGCAGACTTCACGGAATGCCCTCTGCCAATCATGCCTCCAAACGTTCGGTTGCGGCTGAACTGCGAGTAAGCCGTAACCAAAAGGTCTCCGAGATAGGCAGAGCTTTTGATATCTCTATCGATTGGGTGAACGGAATCTACAAAGCGTTTTATTTCCTGTATGGCATTTGCAATTAATACAGCCTGAAAATTATCTCCATAACCAAGACTATGGCAAATACCACTTGCAATTGCAAAAACATTTTTAAGAACCGCAGAATATTCTGTTCCGTAGATATCATCGGAAACGGTGGTTTTAATATACCTGCAATTAAGATGAGATGCGACAAACTCAGCTAATACTACGTTTTGAGAAGCAATGGTTAAGTACGAAAGTTTTTCCATTGCTACCTCTTCAGCATGGCAGGGGCCTGTTATTACTCCGATACTATTGATTTCGATTTTGTACTCTTTGTTGAAAAACTCTCCTACTATTAGATTGTGCTCCGGTACGATGCCTTTAATTGCAGATATGATTTTTTTATTTTTTAATGCCTCAATGCCAATTCCGGAAAGTGTGTCTTTTAAAAATGCCGATGGTACAGCCATTACCAGCACATCGGCCCTGGATATTATTTCTTTCAGGTCAGCGCTTAAATACAGTCGATTAATATCGAATTCTACTGATGCTAAATAGTTGGGGTTGTGCCTGTGTCGTGTAATATGTTCAATTGTTTCCTGGCTGCGTATCCACCAATTTACCTGGTTGCAGTTGTTGCATAACATTTTTACAATAGCTGTGGCCCAGCTTCCTCCTCCAATTACGGCTATTTTAGGTTGAGATTCCATTTTTTTGAATGCGTTATAATCGAATGCAAATTAAATAATTGTGTTATTTATATGAAATAAAACACCATTATTAAGGCAAGGCCACTCCATATAGTACCTGGTACCCAATAATTACTTTTGTTTTTAACCCATTTAAAACTCAGCAGGATGAGTAATAGTAAAAAAGTTGTGTAGGAAATAATGGCGGCAATTACTATAAGAACGTTGCTGTATGAAAATACTATTTCATGCTCACCCTGAGGAACAGGTGTGGACATAGTCAGATAGTTGCTAACATATATTGGAGTTGTTTTATTGTCAACAGTTGCCTGCCATCCGTTGTAATTGCTTTGCAGCAAAGTCAGAAGTTGCGGTTTTGAGGAGTAAACTCTTAGCTTTAAATAATTAGGGCTGAATTCAATAATGTCAGTTCTTTCAGGAATACTGTCAGTTCTGACTTTTCCAATTGTGGATCTTAAAGTTGCGTAGTCGTTATCTTTTAAAACAATTGTTTTGTTGGTGATTGTTGATGCGTCATGCAATGAGATATTAGAAGCAGTGTAAATGTTGTCTGATAAATATACAAGCGGGTTGTGTAGCATTGCGTTAAACAATACGGGTAATGAATCTGATACTAAAGTATAATTTTTAAAGCAGTATGAATTGAATACATCTGCGGATATGCGTTTGTGAAAAATGCTTGTGTTCCTGTATAAACCGTGCTTTTGGCCTAATGCTTCAGTGTTATCCGAAATGTTGCCAGGGTTGGGTATTGGAAAACCTTTTGGAAGGGTGGAAATATAGTCGTGCAGTTCTTTTGGGGAAGCGGGCGATACGCCAACATAAGCAATGTTTAGTTGTACAGTTATTATTAAATCTATAATTACGAGTACTGATGTTATTTTTAGCCAGTGTTTCCTCAGTGATGTTGTTAACGTAATAATAAAAATGCCAAGTATGAATGCCTGTACAAGGCCTTGTAATATTATGTTTTGGTAAAATGATGAAGCCTGGAGGAAATCGAAAATTGTATTGAATTTCTTCATAAAGAAAAATGATTGTCCTTGATTTTTGATTAATGAAAATGATATTAGAAGCGCAAATACAAACAAGGCCGCAATTGCGGTACGAATGAGTTTTCTGAAATTTAACTTCGGCTCAGATGCCATTGTCGCCAACTGTTTGCTGCCTAGCATTAAAAAAATTATTACAGAAAACAGGCTGAAATAGCTGGGGAACCGGAAGCGGTTAATTAAAGGAAAATAATTAAAAAGGAATTTATGCAAAGGTGTGTATGCACCAAAGGAGGCTACAAGACAAACAACGGCAAACCAGAACAAAACTTTTTCAATACCTTGTTTTTTACTGATAGATGCAAGCAATATAAAAACGAGCATGACGCTTCCGGTATAGATATTGCACATCGACTGATCGGTATTATAAAACTCAATACTATTCACTGTAGAGAAGGGTAGTAATGCGGAAAGCAAGGATTGGGGTGACAAAGGGCAAACTGCTGCGTCTTTGTACATCATTCCGCTTAATCGTGCAATGTATGGCGCAGTTTGATAGAAGGCTACTAAAACAACGAAGGCAAGAAGAATCGTTAGCACTCCAAAAAGAAGATTGAGTTTAACGAAATGTTTAATGTCGTGGGTCAATTTTTCCTTTATTGCTTTATAAATATAGAACATAAACAAAATTGCAAACAAGTATATCAGGATAATTGAAAAAGTGTGATTGCCTCCTGTTAGACTAAAGAACATAAAAATCGCAGTATATACAGCATACCAATAGCTTTTGGTTGTGTACATTTTGTAATAGTTCAGGAGAATATACGGAAGCCATGCAGCCCCGATAATGGCATAAAAGTGCTGCACATGGGCCACAAAAAAGCCTCCCAGCATATAACAAACACCGGTTAAAAAGGCCGCAGGTTTATTGTTGTGAAAGCCCAGGCAAAGAAAGTACATCCCCATCCCGGCTATAAAAACGTAAAAAATGAAAAGAAAATGCAACGTGTAATTTGTTTGACCTGTGGTCATGCTTAAAAGTATCGATTCCAGGTACCATGTGGGGCCCTGCAAATCCGCATGGATAGGATACCCCAGTTGCTGATATGGGTTCCAGAAAGGAAAAGTGTGATTTTGAAAACATTCGGAAATATAATAACGCCAGGGTATCCAGCAATTGATCATATCATGGGTTACAGAATACTTCAAAAAAGAAATCTGCCAAAATCCCAAAATAGCAATAATCAGCAATAAGCCAATATAAAGGAAATGTGATTTTCTGGCTGTTTCCAGGGAGAATGACATCAGTCAATGGATATAAAAAAGGCGGGGGTAGAAATTCCCCCGCCTTTTTGTTTTTTTATACTTGTTGCGGCTCCTCTTGTTTCTCAGGTCGCATTTGCGGGAAGAACAATACATCCTGTATAGAGTGCGAGTTAGTCATAATCATGGCCAAGCGGTCAATTCCAATTCCAATGCCTGCCGTAGGAGGCATCCCATATTCAAGGGCACGTAAAAAATCCTGGTCAATAAACATAGCTTCATCATCACCTCGTTCCATTAACCTTGCCTGCTCCTCAAAGCGTTCGCGTTGATCCAAAGGATCATTTAGCTCGGAGTATGCATTTGCCAGCTCTTTGCCGTTTACCATCAGCTCAAAACGTTCTACCAATCCCGGTTTGCTACGGTGCTTTTTTGTAAGCGGACTCATCTCTATCGGGTAATCTGTAATGAATGTAGGTTGTATAAAATAGGGTTCAGCCTCATTCCCAAACAATAAATCCACCAGTTTGCCTTTTCCTATTTTGGGATCAACATCTTTATATAGTTCTTTACAAATTTTACGTAATTCATCCTCAGACATGTCACTGTTGATTACGTAAGGCTTACCTGTTCTTTGAAATGCTTCGTTAATAGCATCAAATATTGTAATGCGTTTAAATGGAGCCTCGAAATTAATTTCGTTTTCACCTACTTTTACTTTTGTTGTACCATGCAGTGCAACAGCAATTTTTTCAAACAGTTTTTCGGTGATATCCATCATCCAATTGTAGTCCTTGTATGCTGTGTACCACTCCAATACCGTAAATTCCGGGTTGTGGGTCCTGTCCATACCTTCGTTCCTGAAGTTGCGGCTGAACTCATATACCCAGTCGAACCCACCTACAATCAGTCGTTTTAGATATAATTCATTCGCAATCCTTAGATACATTGGAATATCCAATGTGTTGTGATGGGTAAGGAACGGGCGAGCCGTAGCACCACCCGGAATTGCCTGCAATACAGGTGTGTCTACTTCCAGTGCCCCGTAGCTGTTTAAAAAATCACGAATGGTATTTACCAGTTTGGTGCGTTTTATAAAAGTATCCTTAACAGTAGGATTGATGATCAAATCCACATAACGCTGGCGGTAACGGAATTCAGGGTCTGTAACCTCATCAAAAGCATTGCCCTGCTCATCACGTTTTACAATAGGTAAGGGACGAAGCGATTTGCTAAGCATGGTAAAAGAAGTTGCATGAACAGAGGTTTCACCCACTTTTGTTACAAAAACATAGCCTGTAACACCTATTATATCACCAATATCAGTATGTTTCTTAAATAGTACATCAAAGGTGCTTTTGTCTTCACCCGGACATATATCATCCCTGCGTATGTATAGCTGAATGCGCCCTGTGGCGTCCTGTAGACTCACAAAACAGGCCTTTCCCATATCGCGCACACTCATTACACGTCCGGCAATGGTTATATTTTTAAACTCTTCGGCCTTTTCGGGGCTGAAGTTTTCCAATATACGCTGCGCTGAGGCATTTACATCAAACAACGCGGCTGGATAAGCATCTATACCGTTTTTAGTAATTTCTTCCAGTTTACTGCGTCTTAATATCTCCTGTTCGTTCAGTTCCGTATTCATTTTGTTTTTTTCATTAATTTTTGCAAATATAAAGGTAATAAAGAACTTAATGCCAAAACCTTTAAACAGGGTTTTTATATTAATAAAAACCTTATTTTTACAACTCAAAACGTTTACAGGCCATGATGAAATCATTAGTTGAGAATTTCTCAAAACAATTGTCGGATGCGATTGCCATTGGTACTAAAGCCAGGTTGACTGAGCCGGCTGGCCAAATATCAAATGTCCTTATATGCGGCCTGGGAGGGTCGGGTATCGGAGGAAGTATTGTTTCTGAGCTTGTGGTTGCTAATGCCAATGTGCCTATCAACGTTACCAAGGGATACTTCATCCCTGCTTATGTAAACGAAAACACCCTGGTTATCGTTTCATCTTATTCCGGTAATACGGAGGAAACGCTGAACTGCATGGAGCTGGCTGCAGGCAGGAATGCTAAAATTGTAGCAGTTACTTCCGGTGGGCGAATGCTTGAGATTGCGAAAGAAAAAAATTATGATCATATAGTTGTTCCGGGTGGAATGCCACCGAGGGCCTGTCTTGGATATTCATTAACCCAATTGTTTTTTATTCTAGGGCATTTCAAAATCATTACAAATAATTTTCAAAAGGAGCTTGAAAACGCAGTCCGTTTGATTGATGCAGAAGAGTCCAATATTATTGCTGAAGCGCGCAGTATTGCTGAAAAACTGAAGGACCGCACCCCGGTTATTTATGCAACCACCTATTATGAAGGTATTGCTATCCGGCTTCGTCAGCAATTGAATGAGAATTCGAAGGTGCTTTGCTGGCACCAGATAATACCTGAAATGAACCACAATGAGCTGGTGGGCTGGACTCAGAAAAATGACAATCTTTCGGTGCTTATATTTGTTGATAAGGACGAATATTCACGTAACCTCGCACGTATTGATATAAATAAAGAAGTGATTAAAAAATACACTTCTCATATTACCGAGATATACTCCAAAGGTACTACCGCAATAGAAAAGGCAATTTATTTTATTCACCTTGGTGATTGGGTATCCGTTATCCTGGGTGAGTTACGTGGAGCAGATTTGATGGAAATCAATGTGATTAACCATCTTAAATCCGCTCTTTCAAAAATATAATTGAAGCGGCCTCACTGCAGGCCAGTACAAAAGTTGAGCGATGCAAGAGGTTAAATTTATTGATTTAGGCAGGGTGGATTATAAACAGGCCTGGGACTACCAGGAAAAACTGTTTAATGAGATTGTTGAAATCAAAATGAGTAATCGCAAAGTAGCTGCCGCTGCCAATGCCGAAGCTGACATCCCTACGCTCCGAACTCCCAACTATTTGCTGTTTTGCGAGCACCCACATGTTTATACGCTTGGGAACAGCGGTAATAAAGAGCATTTGCTGATTAACGAACAGCAGCTCGGTGAAAAAAATGCAACATATTACAAAATAAACCGGGGAGGGGATATTACCTATCATGGCCCCGGACAAATTGTCGGTTACCCGATCCTGGACCTTGACAATTTTTTTACCGATATACATAAATACCTCCGTTATCTCGAAGAAATGGTCATCCGGGCTTTGTCTGAATATGGAATTGAATCTGGCAGAAGCAAAGGCGAAACAGGGGTTTGGCTCGATGCCGATAATCCCTTAAAAGCACGAAAAATTTGTGCAATGGGAGTGCGAGCCAGCAGATGGGTTACCATGCACGGTTTCGCGTTAAATGCAAACGTGGATCTGGGCTATTTTGGCAATATTGTGCCCTGCGGCATTGCTGATAAAGCTGTTACCTCCCTTGATAAAGAACTAGGGCATAAAGTTGATGAAAAGGAGTTAAAACAAAAGCTGAAGAAGCATTTTGCTGATTTGTTTGAATGCCGGCTGGCGGACTAATCCGTTTTCTTAATAGTTATAATCTTTATATCAAAAGCAAAGCTTGTTCCGGTTGCTTTCATCTCGGGCGATAAAACGGTCTTAATCCTGTATCAGTTAATTTTCTACATTCGAAATGTTGATGTATTTTTGACATCACATGAAATTTTCGGTAAATATCATCCTTCTTATATTGCTTGTATATCTCACAAGCTGTAATGGCATAAAACAAACCTCAAAAAGAGAGTTTGCCGATGGTTTTTATTCGCAGAAATTAAACGCTAAAAAGCATAGGGTATATATACACATGCAGGATGATGTTTTAAGGATATATCCCGTAAAAACTGATAAATGCCCTTGGACAATTGATTCAGCCGGAATTCATAGCTTTTTTAACAAGGAGATGGGTGGGAGTTTCACTGAAAAAGCAGCGTTCAATAAATCCAGCCTGGATATTGACTTTTTAACTATGCCCCTGAAATACAGGTCTCAAAGTACAGGTGTGCCTCCTCAATTGAACACCAACCTCAATGGTGCATTGTACCTGGGTTTTAGGGCCGATCGTTATAAAATGAAATATGTAAAAAATCCTTTAAAAAAATCTGTAAGAGAGATAAATCACTATGGATTTTCTGTGGGTTTTTTACGGGTCTTGGCAGCACAGCAATGACTCCAACTACTACAAATGGTGCTATTCCCATTGAATACGATGGTGTGGTTTGGAACAAAGGAATTGCCGGAATCATTGCTGTAAATAATTTCACAGTTGGCCTTGCTGCCGGATTTGATAACCTCTTGGATAACAACCACAGATTATGGGTATATGAATCGAAACCCTGGTTTGGTCTGGCTTTCGGACTTAATTTGAACTGATGTTTCATTCAGATAGTTGTTCTTAAGCCGATCATCGGACTGCAAAAGGAAACATTTTGAAATAAATCTTCCAACAGGCTTTATTATTGCATACTTTTAGACATCTAAATAATACAGATGTGATGTTTGAAAAAATAATAGCAAACCTGAAAATCGCCTCGTTAAATAAAATGCAGCTTGCTGCACTGGAGGCTGCAAAGGACCCGGGTGATATCCTCCTTCTTTCGCCCACAGGCTCTGGAAAAACGCTTGGTTTTCTGCTTCCTTTGCTGAATGCGCTAGACCCTTATAATAAGGGTATTCAGGCGTTAATAGTAGTTCCCTCACGCGAGCTGGCAATCCAGATTGAACAGGTGTTTAAGCAAATGGGCACCGGCTTTAAGATAAATTGCTGCTATGGTGGGCATTCAACGAAAATTGAAAAAAATAATCTGGCGCACCCTCCGACCGTTTTGGTCGGTACCCCGGGAAGGCTTGCCTATCATATTGAACATAAGAATATTGAAACCGAAAGCATTACCGCTCTTGTTTTAGATGAATTTGATAAATCCCTTGAATTTGGCTTCAAGGAAGAGATGTCTTTCATCATTGGCAGCCTGAAAAATTTGAACAGGCGCATTCTTACTTCTGCTACAGCTATGACTGAAATCCCAGCTTTTACAGGTGTAAAGAATCTACGGGAACTTAATTTTTTGAACAACGCTGCTGCAAAAGCCTCGGGGCTGAAATTAAAATATCTTCGTTCGGGCGATTCAGACAAAACAAAAATCCTGGTTGCCCTGATTTGTAAGCTGCAAAATAAGCCTGCACTGGTGTTTTGCAACCACAGGGATGCTGTTGAACGGATTAGCGTTCTTCTGAAGGAGCAGGGCCTTGAACACGGTGTTTTCCATGGTGGGATGGAACAGGAAGACAGAGAGCGTGCGCTTTTGAAATTCCGGAATGGAAGCCATCGTTTGCTGATTACAACCGATTTGGCTTCACGGGGCCTGGATATACCGGAAATAGAAGCCGTGATCCATTATCAGTTGCCTACCACGGAAGATGTATATACCCACCGCAATGGCAGAACAGCCCGTATGCACGCTACTGGTACTGCTTATTTGCTTTTGGCAGGTTCGGATTATTTCCCTTCATTTATAACCAAAGAGCCCGAACATGAGGTGTTGCCGGAAAAGCTGGTATTGCCCCCAAAGCCTATGTGGAGTACTTTGTATATTGCTGCCGGTAAAAAGGATAAAATCAGCAAAATGGATATTGTAGGCATGCTGCTGCAAAAAGGAAAGCTGGCAAAAGAAGAGCTGGGTTTGATTGAAGTGCTTGATCACACTTCATACGTGGCAGTTGCATCCGCCAAAATCCGGACTGTTATTGAGCATATCAGGAACGAAAAAATCAAGAATAGAAAGATCAGGATAGAAATATCCCAATAAATTTGTTTAATGAACTATTACATCATTTACAAGCCTTATAAGATGATTTCCCAGTTCACTTCTTCGCACAAAAAGAAATGCCTGGATTTGTTGAATTTTACATTCCCAAAAGACGTTTATCCCGTTGGTCGTCTGGATGAGAACAGTGAGGGCTTACTCATTTTAACCAATGATAAAAGCCTTAATTACAAGCTCCTGAAGCCGGAATTTGAGCACAAACGTATTTACCTGGTGCAATTGCAGGGGATTGTTACTTCAGAAGCTGTAATACAAATGGAAAGTGGTGTTACAATTGCCCTCGATGCAGGCCCTTATACAACAAAGCCTTGTAAAGTTAAAATTGTAAAAAAGCCCGAAAATTTACCTCCAAGAGGCCACCCTATCAGTGACCGCTTACCAACCTCCTGGATTGAAATGACTCTAACCGAAGGCAAGTTCCATCAGGTGCGCAAAATGACAGCTGGTGTTGGTTTTCCGTGTCTTCGCCTTATCCGTATTGCCATTGAAGACATACGGCTAGAGAACATGCAGCCGGGGGATGTAAGAGAGTTAAAGCGCGATGCTGTCTATAAAAAACTACACATTGAGCCTTAATTTGAATTGAACCGCTTTTAGACCTCTTTCTGAAAAACTATTAACAATTCCCATTGATTTTTGTCCCCGTTTCTGCCCTCAGTTGCAGAAAATTCTTGTCGCTCTAAGAAAGCGCAAATACCTGAAATTTATGGCAAAAAACAGTTATTAACAAAACCGATTTAACTGTTATGCGATTAAAAAATTCTTAACTTTGCATGATAGTTTAAAAATGGGCCATGAGCGGGTTAAAAAAAATAAAAAAAGCACTTATTTCGGTATATTACAAGGATAATTTAGAGCCCATTATTCATCAGTTGAATCAATTGGGCGTTCAGATATTCAGTACAGGCGGTACCCAGGAATTCATTGAAAAATTAGGTGTTCCTGTTACACCTGTTGAAACGCTTACTTCCTATCCTTCTATTTTGGGCGGACGAGTAAAAACCCTGCATCCTAAAATATTTGGTGGAATCCTTAGCAGACGTGAGTTGCAGAGTGATATTGATCAGTTGGAGGAATATGAAATTCCCGAGATTGACCTTGTGATTGTTGATTTATATCCTTTCGAGGAGACTGTAAAATCTGGCGCATCAGAGGCTGATATTATTGAGAAAATTGACATTGGGGGCATTTCCCTCATTCGTGCTGCAGCTAAGAATTTTAAAGATGTAGTGATTGTGCCGTCAAAGGGGCAATATCAATACCTGTTGAATATTCTTACGCAGACAGAGGGTGCGTCAACGCTTACACAGAGAAAAGAGCTGGCAGCAGCAGCATTTAATGTTTCTTCTCACTACGATACTGCTATTTTCGGGTTTTTTAATGATGGAAATACGGAAGTATTTAAGCAAAGTATTCAAAGCTCAAAAGTGCTGCGCTATGGTGAAAACCCTCACCAGAGGGGTGTTTTTTATGGCGAGCTCGATAAATTGTTTACCAAGCTGAGTGGCAAAGAGTTGTCGTATAACAACCTTCTGGATGTGGATGCTGCAGTGAACCTTATTGCTGAATTTACTGATACAACTTTTGCAATTTTAAAACATAACAACGCCTGCGGACTTGCATCGCGCCCTCAATTGGTAGATGCATGGAAAGATGCACTGGCAGGCGATCCTGTAAGTGCATTTGGCGGAATCCTGATTACAAATGCAACAGTAGACATTGCTACAGCAGAAGAAATCAATAAATTATTTTTTGAGGTAATCATTGCTCCGGACTATGATGCCAAGGCGCTTGAGCTTCTGATGTCAAAACCAAACAGGATAATTTTAAAACAAAATAAGGTAGCGCTTCCGTCCTGGACTTTCCGTACGTTGCTGAACGGTGTGATTGCACAGGAAAAAGATACACGAACAGAAACGCAGAAGGATATGCAGGTAAGCACAAAAACAGCGCCTGCCAACAGCGATTGGAGTGATCTGGAGTTCGCCAACAAGCTGGTAAAGCATACAAAATCGAATACCATTGTGCTTGCTAAGAACAAGCAGCTGCTTGCAAGCGGGGTAGGACAAACATCACGTGTGGATGCATTGAAGCAGGCTATTCTAAAAGCAGAAACATTTGGCTTTAACCTGAAAGGCGCAGTGATGGCTTCGGATGCATTTTTCCCGTTTCCGGACTGTGTTGAAATTGCCCATAAAGCAGGGATTTCAGCAGTAATTCAACCTGGCGGTTCAATAAAAGACAAAGATTCAGTAGCTTATTGTGATGCCACCGGTGTTGCAATGGTGATGACCGGAACAAGACATTTTAAACATTAGAGACAGAAAGACTTAAATAAATATAAATCAAGATTGAGACACGGATACATCCGAAATCAACAATCCCAAATCTGAAATTTAAACTATGGGTGCATTTAGTTTTTTAACACAAGAAATTGCCATCGACTTAGGAACAGCGAACACGCTGATTATTCATAATGATAAAGTAGTTGTAGATGAACCTTCTATAGTTGCTGTTGATCGTCTTACCGGAAGGCTCATTGCTGTTGGTAAGCGTGCAATGATGATGCACGGTAAAACCCATGAAAATATAAAAACAATTCGCCCTCTGAGAGATGGGGTTATTGCTGACTTCTATGCTGCAGAGTTGATGATTCGCGGAATGATTAAAATGATCAACCCGGACAGGCGCTTGTTTACACCATCATTAAAAATGGTTATCTGTATTCCATCCGGCATTACAGAGGTAGAAAAACGTGCGGTACGTGATAGCGCTGAACATGCCGGTGGTAAAGAGGTATACCTGATTCATGAACCAATGGCTGCTGCAATTGGTATTGGTATTGACGTTGAAGAGCCTGTTGGGAATATGATTATTGATATTGGTGGTGGTACCAGCGAGATTGCCGTTATTGCACTTGGTGGTATTGTTTGCGATAAATCAATACGTATTGCGGGTGATGAGTTTACATCCAACATTGAAGAGTACATGCGCAGGCAGCACAACATCTTAATTGGCGAGCGTTCTGCAGAACGTATCAAAATTGAGGTTGGTGCGGCCATGACAGAAATTGACAATCCTCCACCGGACTATGCTGTTCACGGGCGTGACTTAATGACTGGTATTCCGAAGGAAATATATGTATCGTATATTGAAATTGCACACGCACTTGACAAATCCATCGCTAAAATTGAAGAAGCTATCATGAACGCCCTGGAGCTTACTCCTCCTGAGCTTTCGGCAGATATCTACCGTACGGGTATTTACCTTGCCGGTGGTGGTTCCATGTTGCGTGGACTAGACAAGCGTATTTCTTTGAAAACGAAGTTGCCGGTGCATATTGCTGAGGACCCGCTACGTGCTGTAATCCGTGGTACCGGAATTGCTTTGAAGAACGTAGATAAGTTCCCGTTCCTGATGAAATAGTTACTAATTCACCAATTCTCCAAATCACTATTTTCAATAAGGAATGCGTAACCTGATTACATTCGTCTGGAGAAATTATTTTTTTTTCCTGTTTCTTTTGCTGGAAGTATTCTGTATATACCTGGTTGTGCAGAATAATTATTTTCAGAGGGCCAGTTTTATCAATTCATCAAATAATGTATCAGCCAAAATATTAAAAACATCTGCTGATGTAGAAGAGTATTTTTATCTGAAAAGCGAAAACGAGAAGCTTGCCAGGGAAAATGCAGAGTTGCGCTCCCGCTCGCTTGTATCCTTTTCTATGCTTGTAGACGATAAGTTTCAGGTAAGTGATACTGTATACCGCCAGAAATACACCTATACAAGCTGTAAAGTAGTGAACAACTCAACCAGCCGCAGAAATAACTTTCTGACTCTGGATAAAGGATCAAACCATGGTGTGAAAAACAATATGGCGGTTATTACAAGTACCGGGGTTGTTGGACAGGTAAAAGATGTTTCAGAAAATTTTTGTACTGTTATGTCCCTGCTGAACAGTAAGACAACCATCAGCTCAAAAATCAAAAAGGATGGGTCCTATGGACCGCTGACCTGGGATGGTGCCGATTACAGGTTTGGTACATTGCACGATATACCAACGCACGTGCGCCTTGCAAAAGGTGACACTGTTGTTACAAGTGCCTATTCACGTACATTCCCTGAAAATATCATGGTGGGATTTGTTGAAAGCTTTGAACGGAAAGCGGGTGATTATTTTTATACTGTTCAGGTAAGATTATCTACAGAATTTAAAAAAGTGAGCCACGTGTATATTGTTACCAATATGCACAAAGAGGAGCAGGAAGAATTGGAAAAAAGAACGGAAGTTGACGGCAAAGAGTAAAATAGTAGCATGCTAAACGAAATAATAAGAAATATCATCCGCTTTTTGCTGCTTGTTCTGGTGCAGGTACTCATTATTAAAAATATTGAGCTTGGGCGGTTTATCAACCCTTTTATTTATGTGCTTTTTATCATTGTACTGCCTTTTGAAACGCCAAAATGGGTCTTGCTGTTTTGCGGTTTTACAATGGGAATTACCATAGATATGTTTTACGATACCCCTGGTATGCATGCTGCAGCCTGCGTGTTCATGGCATATATAAGACCAGGCATCCTGAAATTATTTTCTCCGCGCGATGGTTATGAATTCGGGACACAGCCCACGGTGCAGTACTTAGGCGTACCTTGGTTCCTGAGCTATTCAGGGATCCTTGTGTTTTTGCATCATCTGGTTTTGTTTTACCTTGAAATCTTCCGTTTTTCGGAGTTTTTCTCTACGTTCTTCCGTGTAATCGTCAGTACCATTTTCACTGTAATGCTGATTGTTGTTACGCAATACCTTTTCAATCGTAAAAAAGAGCAAGAATGAACCTGCTGTCGGATAGGAAATACATTATCATGGGCGTGTTTGTATTCATTGGTGTGATATACATTGCCCGCCTTTTTTACATTCAGGTGATTGATGACAGCTATAAACTGGATGCCCGTAACCAGGCATTCCGCTACAATACTGAGTTTGCGGTACGTGGATATATTTATGACCGTAATAATAAATTGCTGGTATACAATGAAGCTGCCTATGATTTAATGGTGCTGCCGAAAGAAATCAAAAACCTGGATACAAATGATTTGTGTGATTTGTTGGGAATAACAAAGGAGTCTTTTATCCGCAAAATGAAAAAAGCTGTTCAGGCGCCCAACTCTCCCAGAAAACAGTCTATTTTCGAAAAGCAATTATCACCAAAGGAGTATGCATCCCTGCAGGAAAGGCTTTATCGTTTTCCCGGTTTTTTTGTTCAATCCAGGACACTCCGCAAATATCCTAAAAAGATTGCCGCACATACTTTGGGTTATATAGGTGAGGCCGATAAAAAAACAACAGAAAAAGATCCTTATTACAAAGAAGGTGATTACCTCGGAATAAGCGGTATAGAAAGAACTTACGAGAAAGTGCTGCGTGGTCGTAAAGGGATGCGTATCATGATGGTGGATGTAAACAACCGGGAAAAAGGCAGCTATATGAATGGCTTGTATGATACTATGGCCATTCCAGGTAAACCGCTTACATCTACCATTGACAGGGATTTACAGGAGTATGCTGAATTGCTTATGCAGAATAAACGGGGCAGCGTTGTGGCGATTGAACCCAGTACTGGTGAAATTCTTGCTATTGTTACCAGTCCAACGTATGATCCGAATCTGCTGGTAGGCCGTGCAAGGAATAAAAATTTTGCAATGCTGTATTCTGATACCCTTGGAAACCCACTGTTTAACCGTTCTACAATGGCATCCTACCCACCGGGTTCAACATTTAAACTGATTATGGCTTTGATTGGTTTGCACGAGCATGTATTGACACCTTCAACACGCTATCCTTGTGCACGTGGGTATCCTCCGCTTGGTGGCCGGCCTAAATGCCATCCTCATCCATCACCTATGGATTTGGAAGGTGCTATTGGAACGTCCTGTAATTCTTACTTTTCTTATGTGTTTAAAAGTGTTATAGATGATAAAACATACGATGATACTTATAAAGCCTATGCAAACTGGCGTGATATTGCCATGAGTTTTTGTCTGGGAACAAAAACCGGCTCCGATTTGGCAAATGAGCTGAGAGGGAACGTACCCAGCATAAAGTACTATGATAAGGTATTTGGTAAAGGCTCTTGGAAAGCAAGCACGGTAATATCTTTAGGGATTGGACAGGCAGAAATGGGGATTACCCCATTGCAAAATGCTAACCTGGTTACCATTATTGCAAATAAGGGCTGGTATTATACACCTCACATTGTTAAGGCCATTGGCGGTAATCCGAATGATACATTGCTGGATAGGTTCAAAGTAAAGCATTACACGAAGATTACCGATACTGCTATATACAATCACGTAATCCAGGGTATGGCAAGGGCGGTAGAAAGCGGGACTGCAGGAGCGCTGAAAATAGAGGGTATTCCTTATTGCGCAAAAACTGGTACAGCTCAGAACCCCCATGGTAAGGACCATTCAGTGTTTGTATCATTTGCACCAAAACAAAACCCTAAAATTGCAATTGGTATTTTAATTGAGAATGCAGGCTTTGGTTCTACGTGGGCCGGTCCTATTGCCCGACTCATGATGGAAAAATACCTGAAAGGTAAGATTACCCGTCCCGATTTAGAAAAGCGAATGATAGAAGGGGATTTGATTCATAAACCTGTAGCTGAGAAAAAAGTTGAGAAAGCAAAAAAACGCCACTAATATTTTTCAGGATGTGGACTGGATAACAGTGCTGCTCTATTTTGTTCTGGTAATAATAGGGTGGATGAATATCTATGCAGCTGTGTATAATGAACAACATTATATCATCACAGATATTTCCCAGAAATATGGCAAGCAGCTGATCTGGATAATTACCGCATTCCTGCTGGCATTTATCATACTCATAATTGATGAAAGCTTCTACACGGCATTTGCTTATGTTATTTATGTGATATTCCTGGTCGCGATCATTCTCGTGCCTTTTTTGGGAAGAGAGGTAAAGGGCAGCCGCTCCTGGTTCAGGTTTGGAGAATTTGGTATTCAGCCTGCCGAGTTTATGAAGTTTGCGGCAAACCTGGCCCTGGCTAAATTCCTCAGTAACCAGGAAACGAAAATTGCCGATTATAAAAATACTTTCATAACCCTGCTTCTGATAGGTGTGCCTATGGTTATCATCAAAGGTTTGCAGGACGAAACCGGACTGGCAATTGTATTCGTGGCTTTTGTATTTACCTTGTACAGGGAAGGTTTATCCGTTAACTATTTGTTGCTTGGTTTTCTGGCAATCATACTGTTTATTCTTGCGTTATTAATCAATAACCTTTACCTGTTTATATTTATTGGTGTGTTGTGTGCCTTGGCGCTTTTGTTTGTGAGACGTAATCGTAAGAATCTTTTCATAATTGCGGCTATTGGTGTAATTGCGTGCAGTATGGTGAAAGGGACCAGTTACGTGTATGATAAAATGGAACCGCACCAGAAAGTACGTATTGATGTATTGCTGGGCCGTGGAGAAGTGGATTTAAAGAAAGAAGGGTATAATGTAAACCAGGCGAAGATCGCTATTGGTTCGGGGGGCTTTTTAGGCAAAGGATATTTGCAGGGAACACAGACCAAATACGATTTTGTACCCGAACAGGATACCGATTTTATTTTTTGTACAGTAGGGGAGGAGTGGGGTTTTATCGGCAGCTCTGTTGTTATAATTTTACAGTTAACTTTAATCCTGCGCCTTATATATATGGCAGAAAGGCAGCGTTCACCGTTCAGCCGCATTTATGGGTATGGCGTGGCTTCTATTTTATTTTTCCACCTGATGATCAATGTCGGAATGACAATAGGCTTAGCTCCGGTAATTGGTATTCCTTTGCCATTCCTGAGTTATGGCGGCTCATCACTGTGGTCCTTTACTATTCTACTGTTTATATTCTTAAAGCTGGATTCGCACAGGTTGCAGATTTTGAGGTAGACTTCTAGTACCCTTTCTGCCTTAACCTTTCAATCGCTTTTTCAGCAATCTTGCTTCCCCATGTTTGGCCTGCAGCCATTGATTCCTGCATGATTATAGGTAGGTTCTCTGTCATCTTTTTTCCAATAGGAGAATTGTAAAATGCAATTAGCTGGTCAATATCTTCTTCTGTATAATGCTTATCGTAAATAGGGATTATTAAATCCATCAGATCTTCTGCTTTTATCTCCTTTTCGAAGTCATCCCAAAATGCATCGCCAACTGAACTATAGGATTGTTTAAAAGTATTGATCATTTGTTTTGCAACCTGAACACCAAGGTTTGCTGAACCTGTCAGCTCAAGCATTTTTTTTATTTTGTCAGTTTTGGTTGAACTTTGTGCGAACATACTGATGGACAATGCGCAAAACAGGATAGATATAGTTAATCTTTTCATAGTGTGGGTTATTATAAATAAGCAGCTTTAAAAGAGTTGTCAGATGTTTCTCGTTGTTTTAATTGTGTATATGATGTTATAGTCAGTATCCCCTCTATTGCACTGAATATAGGTGTTTAGTTCAATGAAAAAACATCAGCTTCAGTCCAAATCCGATAATAATAATACCTGAAAACTTATTCAACACTTTTAAAAACCCAGGCTTTACATATTTTTTCAGGTGAAATGCGGAAAAGCCTTTCAGGAAATCAGTGCAGAAAGAAACACTCAAACCGCTTATAAAGTGTGTTAATACAAAATCTTTGTTGTTGTGATATGTATTAAATGCAATCATCATGGTCCCAAACCAGAAGAAAAAAATGTTTGGGTTCAGGCTGTTGATCATAAACCCTCTTAAAAATACTTTATTTAAATCTTTCTGCGATAATTCATTCTGTTCTAGGGTACTGGGTTGCGAGAGCAGATTGCGAATACCAAAGTACACGAGTATTCCGCCCCCTATATAATAAAAAACATTCAAATACTGCGATTCTGCAATGGAACCAAGGGCAATGTAAAGCAGGATAAGTATTATCAGGAGGTCACTTAAAAATGCCCCGAATGCGAGATAAAAAACAGATTTAATGGAGCTGGTCAGCCCCAGGTTGATCAGCATAAAAAAGATAGGTCCGCAGAATGTGCTTAAAATCAAGCCCATCAGCATCCCTTGTAAAACCGCATCCAACATAGTAACTAACCCCTGAAATTTTGTACTACAAAAGAAAGAATTGTTGAAATTCCATTCTCCTATTTCATTTGACTTAAATATCCAGATAAACGGGTTTTCGTAAATTCGCTACCATTCGTTATCCGTACCCGTGTGTGTAGCTAAAGCGCAAGGAAAACTACCGTACAGAATTTATCTTATCTAAAAAATCAAGAACAATTTCTTCCAGATCATCTGTTCCGCTCAAAGCTCCCATCATTCCGTACATTGCAGCAGTATTTTCCTTTTTAACCGGTGCATCGCCTCCTTTCTGAAGCTTCGCAATAGTTCCTGAAGGAAGTATTTTGCTTAATCCTTTCACTGCTTTTACCTGTAAGCCGGTAGCAAGAGATTCCAGGCTAAACTTTTTGGCCGCATCTACAGCAGCCTTGAGGTCATTGATGAACTCATCGGCCGCTAACCTGTGAATGTAGTTGATGGTGAAGTGAAGGCTCGGAGGCAGCTGCTGACGCTCAAAATGCCAGCCGTTTTTATTTAACTCATCGGCAAGTTTAAATACATCCACTTTGGCGGATTTAAAAGCAAGGATGCTCATGTCCGGATGACCAATCAATTCAAGCTCTGGTATTGACTCAATAGCAGCCTTGATTTTATTAGTTACGTCCATTGTTACTTTTGCCATTTCCATATAACCTTCCATACCTATGGCTTTTAACGCGGCCCATGCACCAGCAATGCTGCCACCAGGGCGTGTACCGGTCATCGTTGGCGAACCGTAAACCCCACCGTTCCATTTGGTATACAATGAAAACTGGAACTTGCGTATATCGGCATTCTTATAAAGAACAACAGAAGAGCCTTTTGAAGAGTAGCCGTATTTGTGAATGTCCGCAGAAATAGAGGTTACGCCATCAACAGAAAAATCAAAATCACAAATCTTATACCCCAATTTTTTCACGAATGGCAGCATAAATCCGCCAATACAGGCATCTACATGGCAAAAAATATTTTTTTCTTTTGCAATGGCTGCAATTTCAGGAATAGGATCCGTCAGCCCGTGAGGATAAGATGGTGCCGATCCCACAATCATGATTGTGTCCTTATTAATAGCAGCTTTCATTGCAGCCGGATTGGCCCTGTAATCGCTGCCCAGGTCAACAGGTATGTAGTCCACATTAAAATAATGGAATGCTTTCATAAATGCCGGGTGTGCCGACATAGGCAATACCACATTAGGTTTGGTGATGTGCGGCTTGTGCTTCTTTGCCCAATCCCGTGCGGTTTTAACGGCCATTAAAATGCTCTCAGTACCACCGGTTGTAATGTTGCCACGCACATTCTCATCGCCATTAAACAAATCAGCACACATACTTACCGTTTCAGCTTCCAATTCAGCCAGACTAGGTGTTGCGGTGGGATTCAACGCATTGTCAGAAAAATACATATTGTAAATTTCTTTGATGAGCTTTGCGCGCTCTTCACCAGGGTGGTATACTAAGCAAAACGCACGGCCCTTTTTCCAATCAATGTCTTTTAATTTTTTTTGTTCTATGTAGTTTATTAACTCTTCTCTGCCGGCCGGTTTTAGCGGAAATTGTACTTTCGGTTTGTTCATATCTTTATAAGTTCGCAGTTTATAGTTGCGGTCGATAGCTCAAATGCTTTTATTTAAAAGCTTACCGCACCTGGTTGTTTATTCGTATCAATTAGTGTTTCGTAGGTATCCTGTTTCGTAAATTCGTAAACATTCGTTTATCTGTAACCTATTTAAAGTTTCGTTTCAAAAAATCCATTGCATTTTGTGTAAACAGTTTATGCACCATTTCTTCAGGGCTATAACCGAACCATAATTCCTGCCTGTATTGTGTGCGTGTCAGAAAATCAATCATGTCTTTTTTCAATTCCGGAAGCTTCGAAACATCTTCATACAAATCAAAGTGTGTGATAACTCCGTCAAAGTCGCTGCCAATAGTCAGAATATCCCACCCAGATTTTCTATTAATTGCTTGTACATAAAAGAAAATATTGTTGAAAATCAGTTGTAGGAAATGTTCCCTTTTTGTATGGATGTCAGGTATTTTTTCAATTGCTTTTAACCGGCTTACTCCGCTATGACGGCCCTTATCCAGGATAACACCCGCTATACCACCCGATTCATGAATAGCAATAGCTTCCTCGCCCGAAATATTCAGGCTCCAGGCACAAAAGGCAGTGGATTTCTTTTTAGAAATTGAATCTTTTATATGTACGGAATGATCCATCTTTTCAAAGCCATTTACTGCTGAATGGCTTGAAATTAAAGGAATCCGGTCTTCGGGGTTTTTCTTGTTGTGCAGTGTTACGTAATTGATATAATGCCTGCGGGAATTAACGCTCATGTGCCGGGTATCAATAAGGATTCTTTTGCCATTTTTAGTGGAAAGCAGCTCATCCAGCACAAATGAGCCAAGCTCGGTAAAGGCAATGTCAAGCCCTTTTTTTTGTGTGCACGCAATTGTAGTTGGTATGGGCAGTGTCATAGCATGTCCGCACAGCTGATTCCAGAAGTGGTGGGCAAATGTTACAAAAAAGGGTGGGTGCTCCCATTTTTTAACGGAATCAATATTTGTTTTTAAAAGCGCCTTGAGCTCATTCAATGGCATATTCTCAGTGCCTGGTGTCCCACAACCAAAAGCATGGGCACCTTCTATTGTCACAATAACATTTACAGCATTCGGATCATTTTGTAAAGAATGTTCCAAATCCTGGTAATTCTTAGCTATCCTGTAGCTGTAGTTACCACAGGGAGAAGCACCCTGGTTGGAATGGAGAAAATGATATTGTTCGTTTAGCTCAATAAAATAATCATGGTTGCCAATGTACTTTTTCATCTGCTCCACAGATATTCCCGAGGCGGTTATGGCAAGCGTTTCAAGCGTTTTTTTTCCAATAATAAGTTCGGGGATTTTTTTGAAATTGATAAACCCTCTCTCAATTGGGTAAAAAGAATCAAATACCACCCTGGTCTTTCCAGTAATGCAATTATAGAAATTGGACTGGGAGAGTTTGGATACACCTTTGGACTGTTCCCATGCCCAGCGGCCTACACGTGAATTTACAATATCGTTTTTGGTACTGTCCCACATGTTTTTTTGAGGGCCGTTCGGGGTAGTATTTATTGCCCTCATTGTAGGGTGGCAATGTATATCAACGTAAAATTCCTGCATTTTTTAACTGAAAAATAATTTTTATTCGATTTTAAACGGGTTCCAAGCTATCAAAGATAGTAAAATGTGAAGTTTTATGCACGTTTTCCCTGCTTTTTGTTGGAATAAAATAGCAATTGACAGCCGTGAAAAATAATTTTTATCCGTTTTTACCCTTTATCAGATTAGTATATTCGCATAATTAGTATTATAATAGATATAGTTTCGTAAATTCGTATCCATTCGTTTATCCGTAACCAGTAAATTCCTGCCTATTCGTTTATCCGTAACCGATTCTATTGCTAAATTTGCACCTATGAAATTAGTTGGGTATAAAATAACGTTTATCATTTTCTTCTTTTATGCAGCAGCTGTTAATGGTCAGGATGACGTTAAAACAGCTCCTATGAGCCTGGAGGAGTGTATTGATTACGCTTTGAAAAATAATATCCAGGTAAAGCAGTCTGTGCTCAATACTGAATTGTCACATATAAACCTGGTTCAGAGTGAGGCCAACCTGTTGCCATCGCTGAATGCCAATGCCTCTCATAGTTACAATTATGGTCGTACCATAGACCGCTTCACCAACCAGTTTGCCACACAGCAGGTGCTTTCCCAAAACCTGTCCTTGAGTTCGGATGTTACACTTTTTAGCGGCTTTCAGAATTTAAATACCATCCAACAGAACAAATACAGCTATATGGCAGGCAAATACGATGTGGAGAAAATGCGGAATGATGTTGCACTCAACGTTGCGTCAGCATACCTTCAGGTATTGTATGCTTCCGAATCGGTTGAAATTACGAGGAACCAGATGGGTATAACACAGGCTCAGGTGAACCGGACTAAATTGTTGGTTGAGGCAGGCTCTGCTGCTAAGGGTGTTCTTCTGGACATGCAGGCCCAGCTGGCATCTGAAGAGCTTACATATACAAGCGCACAAAACCAGTTGGATATTGCATATCTGGGTTTGGCCCAGCTGCTTAATTTGCCTGGCACGGAAGGCTTCAGTATCGTTAAACCTGATCTGCAGATTGCCGGAGAAACTTTGCTGGCTGCAAGTGTTAGTCAGATATACAATTCAGCAGTTTCTAACTTGCCCGAGATGAAGAGCGCGGAATACAAAGTGAAAAGCTCTGAAAAGGCCGTAGATGTGGCATGGGGAGGTTTAAGCCCACGTTTATCATTTAGTGCTGCCTATGGAACCGGGTATTCCGGGCTGAGCCAGCGTGTTGTTTCTCTTCCTGCTTACCAGGGGTATTCACCAAACGGAAGCTTTACTTCAGGGGGCGATACGGTATATTCACCGGTTTTTTCAAGTGCTGTGACAGAGAAAATTCCTTTTGCAGATCAGTATAAAGACAATGTGAATAAGTCTTTCGGTTTCTTCCTTACAGTTCCTGTTTTTAACCGGTTACAGACAAAAAACGCTATCGACAGGGCACACATTCAGAAATTGAATGCTGAGCTTACGGTTGAATCCACACGTTTGCAGATCCAGAAAAATGTTCAGCAAGCTTATGCAGATGCCAGTGCCGGGCTCAAGAAATATGCAGCATCGTTAAAAGCTGTTGAAGCTACAAAAGAATCATTTAAATATACCGAGCAAAAGTTTAATGTGGGTGCGGTAAATACCAATGATTACAATGAGTCGAAGAACAGGCTTGTGAAAGCTGAGAGTGACTTGTTACAGGCAAAATACGAATACATTTTTAAAACTAAAGTGCTGGATTTTTATCAGGGAAAGCCTTTAAAGCTTTAATATGCTCTGTCTTTATTAAATAATGGAAATTAAATGAAAAAACTAATTTGGATACTCGTTATTGGAATAGCGCTTCTGGCTGCGGTATTTGCAATAAAAAAGTTTTCGGGTAAAAAGGCTGTTGTTATTACTACAGAACCTGCTCAGAAAAAGGATATAACCGAAACTGTATCTGCCAATGGAAAAATTCAGCCGGAAGTAGAGGTGAAAATTAGCTCTGATGTTTCTGGTGAAATTGTTGAGTTGTTTGTAAAGGAAGGGGACCAGGTTAAAAAAGGGGACATCCTATGCAAAATAAACCCTCTTATCTACGAATCGAACCTTACACGCATGGCTGCCACTTTAAACGGTGCCAAAGCAAGTTTGTCCAATTCCAAAGCCCGACTGGAACAGGTAAAAGCTTCTTTTGCCAATATTGAAGCATCGTATCAGCGAAATAAAAAATTGTTTGAACAAGGCGCTATATCCCAGGCAGATTTCGATGCTGCCAAAGCGGCCTATGAGGGTGCTCTTGCGGATATAAAAGGTGCCGAAGAAAATGTGAATGCTTCCGATTATAATGTGAAAAGTACGGAAGCCTCATTAAAAGAAGCCAGCGATAATCTTGCCAAAACAACTATCTTTTCACCAGTCAACGGTACTGTTTCCAAACTAAACAGGGAAAAAGGCGAACGTGTGGTGGGAACAGCTCAAATGGAAGGTACGGAGATTATGCGTCTTGCAAACCTCAATGAAATGGAGGTAAGCGTGGATGTGAACGAGAACGATATTGTTCGAGTGCATTACAACGATACTGCCTTGATTGAGGTGGATGCATACAGCGAAAGGCGCTTTAAGGGTATTGTTACTGAAATCGCAAATTCGGCCAACACCACAGGTGTTACTGCCGAGCAGGTGACAAACTTTACGGTTAAAATCCGAATCCTTCAGGAATCCTACCAGGACTTGGCAACCGTCAATTCCGGCCGGCCGCCATTCCGCCCGGGAATGAGTGCTACGGTGGATATCCAGACGCAAAAGGCGCAGAACATTATTGCTGTTCCTATTCAGTCCGTGACTACACGTGCGGATAGTACTGAGTTCAAACAAAAGGAAAAATTAATGTCCGGTGGTAAGGAGGAAGAAGTTGTTGTGAAAAAGGACAACGATAAGCTGGAGAAAGAAATGAAAGAAAGTATAAAAGTGGAAGAGTGTGTTTTTGTTTATATAGATGGCAAAGCGAAAAAAATAAAAGTAAAAACGGGTATCCAGGACAATAATTACATTGAAATTAAAGAGGGGGTAAAAGAGGGGGATGAGATTATTTCCGGACCGTACAATGCAATATCAAAGCTGCTCAAGGACGATATGGAAGTGAAGAAAGTGGATAAAGAGGAGTTATTTAGCGGCACAAAAAATTAATTAAGTTTCATTGCAGCCTGTACGATGGGTTTAATCCTCAATATTGAAACCGCAACCACTGTTTGCAGCGTATCGCTGGCAAAAGATGGTCTTTTGCTTGCATTGAAAGAACAGGATGGTGATTATTCACACGCAGAAAATCTGACTTTGTTTATTGAGCATGTAGTAAAAGAGGCTGGTGTTAAGCTATCTGATATTGATGCTGTAGCGATTAGCAAAGGCCCCGGATCATATACCGGACTTCGGATTGGAGTTAGCGCTGCTAAAGGCCTTTGTTATGCATTAAATAAGCCATTGATTGCTGTGGATACGTTGCAATACCTTTCGCTGTCGGTTTCCCGGGTAGATGCTCGTGTTGGCCTTTTCTGTCCTATGTTTGATGCACGGAGAATGGAAGTGTATTGTGCAATATATGATTCCCTGAATAATTTAATCAGGCCTACAGCTGCAGAAATAATTGATGAAAATTCTTTTTCAGATTTATTAGATAAAAACACAGTTTTCTTTTTTGGCAATGGTGCAGAAAAATGCATGAGTATGTTTTCGAAAAATAAAAATGCCGTATTTATAAAAGATATTGTACCTTCTGCTGAAGGTATGATTGCACTTTCAGAAAACTCCTATAAGCTAGGTCAATTTGAAAACGTTGCTTATTTTGAGCCTTTTTACCTGAAGGATTTTATTGCCGGAAAAAAGAAAAAGGAAGTTTTATAAAACAATGAATGCCGGAATTACCGGCATTCATTGTTTTTATGCAGATTTTAAAAACTTAAGGCAGCGCATTTACATCAGCTGTAATCTGGGCAAGAGTGGTAGCAGTTAATGTTACATTTGTTGAAAAATTGTTTCCGAGAGTAGCAGGAACAATGGCCGAGTAATACTGGCCGTTGAGTGTGCCTATCGCTATAATGTGAACATTCATTCCTTGTGGTATGCTGGGATAACCATAATTAAACAAATGGTTCAAATCATAATCACCAAGAGATAAAACACTATTAATGCCGTCAAATGAAATGTACACTGTACAATTAGTTCCGTCAAATTGAGTGCCTGTATTCACTTCAATATCGGTAAACGGTCCATTGCTATCCCAGAAATAATCGCAGTTGATCCAGTTCATCTGATCAAGATAGAAGTAGTAATATTCAACGAAATCGGATGAATCGTAATCTGTATAAATGGTATCTGTGTTGGTTGAATCCGCCAGCCACCAGTCCAATCCTTCTGGCGTTTCAAAGCTTGTATTGCTATAAAATTCCTGCATTGGTCCCGCGTTATTGTTGGTGCGTACCTGGGCCTCCACAGTAGTTGAAGAAGTCAGGCTTAAAGGTGAACCGTTCTGAAATGCCTGTATGTAAAGCTCTCCGCCTGAAACAAGTAGTTGCCCATTTGATGTGGTGGTTGCACCACTGAAAATCATATCGGATTTTGAGAACATTTCTCTCATTTCTAGTGTTACATTGCCGCTCACAACTTGTCCGGATTGGTTTTTAAAGCTCCCAGGCTGGATATTCAGCTTTGTGCCTTTTGCACCTGTAATGCTCTGGAACTGGCCCGCATTGATTGTAAACGTTTGTTTGGGTGCAGCTTTTTCTGAAAATAAGGCAGACAAGCTTGCTGGGGTCGATGGTGTTGGGGCTTCAGGTGTAATGTTGTTTTCTTTTTTACAGCTGAAAAGTGTCATTGTTGCAAGTGCTGAAACAATTAACAGGGATTTTGCGGTTGTTTTCATGGTTTTCTTTTTTTAGGGTTTATATAAATTTGTTGGTTTTAAAAACGTGTTAGATGCTTTGTGTTTTGCTTTTGTAATTCTGAACTTTATATTCGGTTGCCTGTGCAGATACTTTTTTTCCAGAAGCGATTGCATAATACATGGTGCAGCCAAAAAATAAAAGTGATGCAGCTACCAGTATAAGATCACGTACTGTTTTTCTCTGCTCTTTATACAGGTTATAAATCTGTCCATGGTTTAAAACTGTTGTAAGTTTTAATGTCATGTTTTCCGGGTTGATTGATTTTGTTTTCATGGCTTCTATGTTTTTGAGTTTATATTTTCGTATTTGTTGCTTTCTGCATTGATAACCTTGAAATTTCAGGTCGGTTGCCTGAAAAACACTCAGAAAAAAATTTATTTTTTTTCAGGCAACCATTCTTTAAAGTCCTTGTCTTGTATTTAGCTGGTGGTATATTTTTTCGCTTCTAAACGCTGTAGATCAGGCAAATAGTCTATTTTTGTGAAGCTATGATAAATGATCTGACACTTATAGAAGAATATAAGAAGGGAAGTTCCGCAGCATTTGAAGCGTTGTATAAGAAGTACGCCTCAAAAATGAAGTGGGTCGCTTTTCGTTATGTCAATGATCAGGCTTTGGCAGAAGATATATTACAAGAGGCTTTTGTGAAAGTGTTTAAAAAGATTGAAACGTATGAAAATACAGGTTCTTTTGAAGGCTGGTTGCGAAGAACGGTTGTAAATACTGCGATTAATTATTACAACTCGATAAAGAAAGAAAATGAGCGTATGGCAGAGTTTGGTGCTTCTGCCGAAAATGAAAATGCTACTGAAAGTGCTGATGATGGAGATAATTACACGTTGCAGGAGCTGATGGATGCTGTAAACATGCTGCCTGAAGGTTATAAAGTGGTGTTTAACCTTTATGCAATTGACCAGTATTCACACAAAGAAATTGCCGAAGCACTGAATATTTCAGAGGGGACCTCAAAATCCCAGCTGTTTAAAGCAAGAACATTTTTGAAGAAAATACTTAAAGAGAAAAAAACAATTGCAAAATGAGCAATGAAAACGATAAGCTGGATGATTTGTTCAGAAGCAGGTTTGAAGACGTAGAGCTTCCTGTTTCTGACAACTTATTGGCCAATATCAAAAAGGAGCTTGACATACCAAAGCGCAAAAGCAGGTTTGGCGCATGGTTATGGATTGCTTCTTTCCTTGCTATTGTAGGGCTTGCAGGTGTTGTGATTTATTACGCCAACAGTGGTGCCTATAAACAAAAGGAGGATAGAGCGATTGTAGTTGCAGCAGATTCAGCTGGAAACGCGGCTGCAGAAAATGAAAATGTGGGCGATATAAAAGTCATCAGACAAAAGGAAAGCGATGAACTGGCAAACGATAGTAATAAGGCTGTTTCTGAACAGGTAATGGTTGAACAAAACAAACAGGAAGAAGGTACTGAAACTACAAAAGAACTTGCGGATATACCTAAAACAGCGGATGAGAAGAAACAGGCCGTGCCACTTGCTTCTGAAAAAAACAACATTGCAGGTAAAGAGAATAAAAAATCAGGTGCAGGCAATGAAATCCCAATGAATACCAGGGCCGCAAAGGTAGGTGCTCCTTCAGATAAAAAAGGAAAAGGGCTGAATAAAGAGAAGCAAAAGGGCATTTCCGGAGCGGAATCCGCTACAGTACATAAAAATGAAGCTGTTAAGCAGGATAATCAGGTGAAACAATCAGTAGCAGGCGATAAAACCAATAAATCGCTTGAGCTGGAAAAAATTACAGGTAACAGTTCTGAACCATCCAAAGTGCTTGAGGGAAACACAAAGGATATAACTGCTAACACTCAGGTTGAATCCGGTCAGGAAGGCAACAAAAAAGAGGATAAGAATATAACCGGAACGGAAACAACTACAGCTGTAACGGCTAAAACTGAATCAAAACAGCTGGATTCCACCAAGGCCAAACTTGATTCTGCAATTGTTTTAACTACACCAAGGGGCGATACACTTGCGAAACAAAAAGAAGAACCTAAAAATGAAATAAAAGAGCCTAAGAATTATGCATTTTTTGCTGACTTGAATGGAGGACTATCACAGTCATTCAGAGCGTTGGAAATAGGGGATAATTTAATCAGGCAAAAGGTTGGTGAGGAAAGCGCCCTGCTGACTTACAATGCCGGTATTGATGCAGGAATTCTGTTTAAAAAGAAATACCAGTTCACAATGGGGCTGGGGATTGATAATAAAGGGGAGAAATATAAGTTTCCGGGGCAGGATGCGGTTTATGAAACGAATGACAGTATGGTAATTGGTTGGGATTCAGTAATGATTGGTTGGGATTCAATTAATATGGATACTATTTGGGAGTATGATACTGTTCATACTCCGATAACTTATACGCAGCAGGTTCAGGAGGCAATAGCAGCCAAAGATGTAAAAAACAAATACCAGTACTTCCGGATTCCTGTTATGTTTGGTTACCGAATCAAAATCGGTGAGAAACTGTTTGTTACGCCTAATGCCGGTGTAATTGCTAATTTCCTTGTGTCAGGCAGTGCTACCTGGTTTGATAGGGAGCGGCAGTTGTTTATTACCTATAATACGAAAAACTACTACAGGCCTTTTGTATTGGCAGCGAGGGCAAGGATAGATATTGGTTTTAATTTAAATGATAACTGGGGTATTTTGTTACAGCCCGGTTACACTCGTTTCCTTCAGTCGATTTACCGTAAAGAAGAGAGTTTTAAACACTATCCGTATAGCTATGATTTAAATATGGCGGTAAGATATACGTTTTAGTAAAACGTGTAAGCGTATTTCACAATGTCTATAGACGCGTTTTTGTGATCGCGGTTTACCTCAGATTTAATAAGAACATTGCCTTCATCGTACATGTAGTTTATTTCTTCAGTAAGCTGGTTGTTTTTGAATTTGTGTTCGGTAAGCAAAACGCCATTTTTAACATATTCGTAAATGGAATATTCATTTACATCGCCCCCTTCATTGCTTACAATACTCTGCTTTACAAGTTTACCGTTGTCATCGTACTGCCAGGCTTTTTCCTGGCGCATCCAGCTTACCATAAATTCATAATTCTCAGATAATTTATTGCCTTTGCTATCGTAATTGATGATTGCTTTTTTATACTCCCGCCCTTCATCATTTAAACACCTTTTTTTTATCTGCGTGGCCGTTAGCTGCAGATACTCGAATGTTTCAACAGACAGCAGCGTTTGTACCCCCATCTTAAATTCCTTTTTGTTTTCACTGATATTGGTTTCTTTGCAGTGCAGCTCTTTTCGTATCTGGTTCTGCTCATTGTATTCATAGTAGTATGCATCGTAATAATCACCGGCACGTACGCGCTTTCCAACCAGACGTTTCTGGTCATCATAAAATACATTCACAAAAATGGTGTCATTGATATACTTTGTGACAAGACGTTTTCCTGCGGGACGTACAATCTTTCCGCGTTTTTTTATTGCAGGAACTTCCACCTCTTCCGTTTGTATTTTGTTAAGCACGGTGTAGTAATAACGGGTAACATAGCCCGCATCATCAAATTCGTATCCCTTGCTTTCACCCTTATCAATAATTACTGTACCATCAGGTTTATCAACAATGGTAATAGCAATAGACCTGATCTTGTTTTTTTTAATGATATCAGGGTTAAAGTGTACGGGTCCAACAGCCACATCCATTGGCTTGTTCAGAATCAGCTGAGAGAAACCGATACAGGAGTTCAGCAGCCCTAAAAAAGTGAGAAAATATTTTTTCAAAATCGTAGTAAATCCGCTTGCAAAAGTAGCGATAAAGAAGGAATTAACCAGTGTATAAAATTATTCGATTGGATTGTCATGCTGAGCGGAGCCCGAGGCATAACATCAGAAGGAGGTTGAAATTTAATTCTAAAATCTGTACTCCAAACTAAACCCTGGTGCTAAAGCCCTGCTTTTATACGTGCCTCCAAAGCCCGTTTCAATGCTCGAGTTGGTCCTTTTCATTCCTTCAATAAACACCAGCGATAAATCAAGATTCAGTTTTTTAGTAACCTTCATTGTTGCTCCGGATGTAATGCCTATTTTATTTACATCGGGTGTTTCCGGTGTAAAATAACCATCGGGAGTAGGTGTCATGTCGTAATAGCTCCCCAATCGCACTGTCCACTTGTTGTTCACCTGGTACTGGCCTCCTACACGGAAAATGAAAGAATTTTTATACATGCGTGCCGAATGAATATCCGCCAGTTTATCTGTATTCTGCGCAAAATCAATGATCAGCGAATCGTATGATTGCCAGCCAATAAAATTAACATCCAGAGCCAGTTTAATTTTTGTATTCAAAACATACCCAAGGCCCAGGGTAGCCACCTGCGGCAGGCGCAGCTGTGTGGAAAATGTTGTTTCCGGGAAATAGTTCGCAAGTCCGTTAGGAACCTCAAATGCGGCTGTTCCTTCTTTTACTTTTACATTTACCTGGGAGCGGTAATCTACCCCAATCGAGAGTTTTTCAGAAGCTTTAAAATAAATACCTGCATTAAATCCAAAACCGTTTGCTTTGCCTTTCAATTCTCCTTCGCCATAGTTGCCAAGGCTGTCCTGCACCGGAATCCCTTTGCGCAGACTAAAATTGCCTGTCCCATAAACAAAACCAATTCCTATTCCCAGTTTTTCGCTCACCTTATACGAGATGGTGGGCTGAATAAAAAATGTTTTTAAATCAATTTCCCTTATCAAAAACTGGCCTTTCCAGTCATCGGCCCATTGCAACCTGCTCCCGAAAGGATTGTAAATACCAATTCCGGCAGTCAGCTTATCGCTTTTTCCAACTTTAAAGGCAGCGTATAGGGTAATGGGGGTAGAAACATGTTTTTCAATGTTGGCAGTATACGTACCTGGATATGGTTCCAGGAAAGTGGTCCTCGGGAAAATAAGGCTCGTGCCAAAGGATAAGCCTCGTAATGAATCTAAAAACGAAACAGCGCCCGGATTAAATAGAATACACGAATTATCCAGCATTAGACCGGTTCCTGTATGCCCCATCCCGGTTTGTTTCTGACCCTGAAGATTAACCTGGAAACCTCCTGCCAATACAGGGAAAGTCGACAATAAACAGATAGTAGCTGATAGTAATTGTTTTTTCACTTTTTGCTCGTATTAAAATAATTTTCAACCGGCTCTTACATAAAACCTCTTAAAACAAGCTGCAAAATAAACAATTTAATAATCAACTCAAAGGGGGACGGCTGTTTTTGAATGGAAGGGATTTGCTATCCAGTGTCTGTTGTTTGCTGATTTTTGTCGGTTTGTGGCTCATTTTTGCGGAATTGCTGTTTTAGGGCTTACCGCTCTTTATTTTTTCGCCAGATGCCCTTATTCCGGCTTGTATAAATAATCACAGGCATAGTTGATAGAGTTGATTAATATCCTTAACTTTAAGGGGTAAAAATGAAAGACAAAATAGTTTCAAAATGTTAGGATGTAAATCCGGATCGTTTGGATGTAACTTTTTTTCGTTTTTTTCGTATTTTTTTATTTATAATAGTACCATTCAGCGCTTTTGTTGGATTTTAATTTGCGTAAAGGTCTTTTGTTTTCATTTTTTGTTAACAGAAGTCTGATACTGCAGAAAAATTGAAAATCTTTTATGGAAAGAAATTACTTTTCCAATAGTAATAACAGTTGTAGTAAAGCAGGGGTGGGTTTTGTAAGGTTATTGCTTATTGCATTAGTATGTTTGGTTCACGTAAACACTACTTTCGCACAGGTTACGCTTACATCACCTTCACTTACCATTACTACCTGCTCATTTCCTTCCGGTAATTCAACACTGGGCAACATTGTTATTGCCGAAAGCGCAGCAGGTGATATTTCAACTTTTGGAACAATAGTGCTTACTGCACCAGCAGGTTTTGAGTATGTGAGTGCCGGAACAGCAACTGTTTCCGGTACAGATGTGGTTTCCGCGACTCCTTCAATGGCTGACAATACGAATCTTTCGCTGCAAATTAATGGGAATGGTACTGCCGGGCTCGATACAATTACCCTTAGCGGAATCCAGATGCGTGCAATTGCTGCTGCCGTTGGTGTGAATATTACTCGCACAGCTGGCTCGTCTGTTATCAATGGTGATGCAAATGGTGCAGTACATGCAACACTTACATCCATTTTAAATTCAGTTAACCGCGGAACTATCTCATTTTCTGTTGCAGGCGATACCCTGATGTGTTCTCCGGCAAACCCTTCAAACATAAGTGGAACTGCCGCTACAGGACCCGGAGGTTCAACCATTTTCTATCAGTGGCAATCATCGGCTGATGCCGGATTTACAACTCCGGCCAATGTTGGCGCAAACAGCACGGACTATAACCCTCCTGCAGGTGTGGTGGCAGATGTGTATTACCGAAGGATTGCAACCAGTACTTTGAATACCGTTGCATGTTCTGCCATTAGCGATACCCTTTCTGTTGATATTGTTGCCCCGCCTACTGTTACAAATGCTTCGACCAAAACCATTTGTAGTGGCTCCGGTACAGGAATCTCTTTAACTGCAAGTGCGCCAAGTACGTTTACCTGGACTGTAGGTGCAATTAGCGGGGCTATTTCCGGTGCATCTGCAGGTTCAGGTGCTACCTTAAATCAAACACTCACCAACCCCAGTAACGTTACATCCGGAACAGTTGATTATGTTATAACTCCAACAACCACAACAGGTTTGTGTACCGGAACCACGTATACTATTACGGTTACTGTTAATCCTGCCCCTACGGTAACCAATGCTTCAACAAAGAGCATTTGCAGCGGTGCATCTACTGCGATTTCTTTAACCGCAAGCATACCAAGTACTTTTACCTGGACGCTGGGAACAATAAACGGTGGTATTACTGGTGCTCTTGGTGGATCTGGTTCCTCAATCAGCCAACCTTTAACCAATCCCAGCAATGCAGCATCCGGAAGTGTTGAATACATTGTAACACCAACATCAACATCGGGTTTGTGTACGGGTCCTACTTATACCATTACGGTCACGGTTAATCCCTCACCGGTTGTAACCAATACAGCCACCAAAACCATTTGCAGTGGGGTGTCCACCGATATAAACCTTACTGCAAGTGCTGCAAGTAGTTTTAGCTGGACCATTGGCAGTATAAGCGGTGGTATTACCGGTTCTGGTGCCAGCACTGGCTCAAACATTGGCCAGGTGCTTACAAACCCAAGCAGCTCAGCATCCGGAACGGTTGATTATATTGTAACACCTACTTCCACAGGCGGTTCCTGCGCAGGCACTCCACTTACGATTACAGTTACAGTGAACCCGATACCTGTGGTCACCAACTCCTCTACCAAAAGTATTTGTAGTGGCGCTTCAACAGGTATAACACTTACATCAAGCGTAGCCAGCAGTTTTAGCTGGACCATCGGTTCGATTACAGGCGGGATTACCGGTTCCAGTGCTAACTCAGGAGGTACTATTAACCAGGCTTTGACCAATCCTGGTAACACAACTGCAGGAACAGTTCCATACCTGGTTACTCCTACATCAACAGTCGGCTCTTGTGCCGGAGCGGCTTACACTATCACTGTTACAGTTAATCCGCTGCCTGCAATTACCAACTCACTCACATCAACCATTTGCAGCGGGACCGGGCCTGGCATTACATTAACGGCAAGTGCAGCCAGCAGCTATAGCTGGACAATAGGAAACAATATTGGGGCTATTTCCGGTGCGCTTGCAAACTCAGGAACAAGCATCAACCAGACCCTCACAAATCCAAGCAATGCATCATCCGGTTCTGTTGAATATGTTGTTACACCTACATCTACTTCTGGTTCGTGTGTTGGTTCGCCCTCTACCTTTACAGTAACTGTGAATCCAACACCAGTAGTTACAAATACAGCAACAAAAACGATATGCAGTGGCGCTTCAAGCAGTATCAACTTAACAGCAAGTGCTGCAAGTAACTTTACGTGGACAATTGGGAATATTGTTGGTGGAATAACGGGTTCCGCAGCAGGTTCCGGCTCCTCAATCAGTCAGGTACTAACCAACCCCAGCAGTTCGGCAACAGGTAGTGTTGAGTATGTGGTTACACCAACATCTTCCGGGGGGAATTGTGCAGGAAGTCCTTATAGCATTACAGTAACTGTGAACTCTACACCTGTAGTCACCAATGCATCCACAAAAAGCATTTGCAGTGGGGCATCAACTGGAATTACACTTACTTCAAGTGTTGCCAGCAGTTATAGCTGGACTATTGGCTCTATTACCGGTGGAATAACAGGCTCAAGTGCCAGTTCCGGTGCGGCCATTAATCAAACATTAACCAATCCAAGCAATACAACTGCCGGAACAGTTCCTTACCTGGTTACTCCAACATCTACTTCTGGTTCCTGTGCCGGTGCGGCTTATACAATTACCCTTACTGTAAACCCTACCCCTTTGCTAACAAATGCTGCAACAGCAAGTATTTGCAGTGGAACAGCACCGGGAATAACTTTAACATCGAGTGTAGCCAGCAGCTTTAGCTGGACAATCGGGACTAACACCGGAACCATTAGCGGTGCGCTCGCCAGTTCCGGCTCATCGATTAACCAGATATTGACCAATCCTAGCAATGCAGCGGCTGGTTCGGTGGAGTATGTGATTACACCAACTTCCACAAGTGGTTCCTGTACAGGTGTGGTGGATACGATTACAATTACCGTGAACCCGGTTCCTGTTGTTACAAATGCAGCTACTAAAACTATTTGTAGTGGTGCTTCCAGTAACATCGGTCTTACATCAAGTGCGCCCAGCAGTTTTACCTGGACTATAGGGACAATTACCAACGGAATTACAGGGTCTGCGGCCGGTTCGGGCTCAACCATTAACCAGGTTTTAACAAACCCGAGCAGCTCACTGGTTGGAACAGTGCCTTATTTGGTAACACCAACCTCTACTACGGGTTCGTGTGCAGGTAGTGCCACTACAATTACTGTAAGTGTAAATCCCATCCCTGTTATTACCAATGCATCCACCAAAAGTATCTGCAGTGGTGCTTCCACTGCTATCACATTAACATCAAGTGTGGCCAGCAGCTACAGCTGGACGATCGGAACCATTACCGGTGCAATTACAGGTTCCAGCGCAAGCTCTGGTGCTACCATTGCTCAGACATTGAGTAACCCAAGCAATGCAACATCGGGTTCGGTACAATATTTAGTAACTCCAACATCA
>JAGVJJ010000046.1 GCA_020051175.1 Bacteroidia bacterium
GAAGTAAGAATAACGAAGTCCTGCATGTATTCTCAACTTGTCTGTTACATCAAAATCATCAGAGAGATAGAGCGCTGCTTCATGGGCTTTTTCTTTTTTTACATTCCCAAAATCAAATGTTACATCGCCCTGTTTAGCCGAAACACTTGTTGGACGGAAGGTGTGGAAGATATAGTTTGCTCCGAATTTTACTTCGTTGCGTATGTTCGGAAAATAGCTGAAGTCCACTTTGCCGTTCCAGTCGCGGATGCCGGAAAAGAGTTCAAACTGAAAGCCGCTCTGCCCGGCACCAAACCTGAAATTGTAATCACTGAATATAGCGGAGGTATTCATAAACAGTTTGTTATTAAAGAGGTGGTTCCATCGAACAACACCGGTTGAATTGCCCCATGCCATATTGAGTGTAAACTCGGAGGCCGGATCATTGAATGACATGATGTCCCTGCCGAAATAGCCGCTCACAAACAGTCTGTCCTTATCCGATAAACGATAATTGACTTTCGCATTTAAGTCATAAAAATGATAACCTGAATTTTTAAGCGGTGAATTCGGTTTTGCGAAAGGCTTTGCCAGCACATCAATATAAGTCCTGCGGCCGGAAATAATGAATGAGCCTGTATCTTTTTTTATTGGTCCCTGTATGGTTAGTCGCGAAGCTATTACACCAATGCCTCCTTCTGCATGATATTCTTTGTTGTTGCCCTCTTTCATTGAAATGTCGAGCACGGAAGCCAAACGCCCACCGTATTGTGCTGGCATGCCGCCTTTGGTAAGTGTAATACTTTTTACAGCATCGCCATTAAATACAGAGAAAAAGCCAAACAGATGGGCTGCATTATAAACAACCGCTTCGTCCAGCAATACAAGATTTTGATCAGGGCCACCACCGCGTACATAAAATCCGGTGTTCCCTTCTCCTGCTGATTTTACACCAGGCAAGAGCTGAACTGTTTTCAAAACATCTACTTCACCCATGAATGCCGGAATTTTTTTAATTTCTTCCATATCCATTTTAACCGCACCTACGGAAGTGCTGGTAACATTTTTATCGCTGCGTTCTGAAACAACTTCAACTTCCTGTGTGGTAATGGCTTCCGTTTTTAGGTCAACGTTCATGCGTACATCTTTGTCGAGCACAATTTCTTTAACAAAATCCTGATAACCAAGGTAGGAAACCACCAGGTGATATGTTCCTTGTTCAACAGTAATGGAGTAGAAGCCGTACTGGTTGGTATTCGCACCTTTCAGCAGTTCCTTTACATATACATTGGCCCCAATGCTGTATTCGCCCGTTGAAGCGTCTTTTACATATCCGCTGATGGTATATGTTTTTTTGTTCTGCGCATGCAGTGAAAATGTGGGGCACACTATCAGTGCCGTTAACAATGTTTTTTGTAGCAGGTATCGCATTGGTTGGAAAAGGACTAAATAAAAAAGCCACTCATAAGGTAAATATCCTAAAAATTGCTAGGCAAAGGTAGGAGGTATATTTATACGGCCAACCATATTTAGGCTATTATATGGCTTAAAGTAGGTAAATGGTGGCAAAATGGCGGGGAAGGGTATTTAAGGGCATTCTTAATATAGATTTAACAGTGTTTTAGACGGAAATAATACCTGAAACGCGGTATTAACCTAGAGTTTTGATAAATAGGGTGTGGTTTCAATCTGCACCACCGCTGAAGCTTAGGGGGGCAGTGAGCCTGTCGAAGGCCTTGTATTGGCTGATTCAATAGGATTGGAAAAAGCTCCGCTCTGAGCAAAAAAATGCGAATCGTTTCAATCTCATTGCTTAATTTCCGATATTGCATATATGCAAACACAATCTTTGCCTTTTGGAAAACAGGTGGCTTATGCCTTTGGTATGATGGGTTGGAGCGTGATGATAAACCTCATCAATGTAATTTTAGTGTATTTGTATCTCCCGCCTGAAAGTAGTGGTTTCCCGCGGCTTATTACACAAGCGGCAATTTTTGTAATATTCAATGCGGTTGCACTTATTACATCAAGCGGCCGTTTGATAGATGCTTTTTATGACCCTTTTATAGCGCAATACAGCGACAGCAGTAAAAATCCGAAGGGGAGGAGAATACCCCTAATGAAGTTGGCTATTATCCCCTCGTTTGTGTTTTGCTTTTTTGTGTTTTATCCCTTTCATAACTATGAAAGTGGCGCTAATGTTGTGTGGCTGGTCTTTATGCTAATTGGTTTTTATGTTTCATCCACTACCTATATTATCCCCTACAACGCATTGCTTCCGGAGTTAGCACCAACATCCACAGAAAAAGTCCGTTTAGCAACATTCCAGTCCGTTGGTTATGTGGTTGGAATTGGGATTGCCTCCAATGCTTTTAATTTAACCAAAGTGTTCCAGGATGCTTTCGGAATGTCCCGTATTGAAGGGTTGCAATGTACCGTTTTTGCTTTAGGCCTGCTAGCGATGGTTTTTATGGCGATTACTGTGTTTGCAATTGACGAAAAGAAATATTGTAATAAATTGCATGTCGCGGTTCCGATGAAATTAGCATTGAAGCAGGCCCTTTCCAACAGGCAATTCCAGTTTTTTATTGTGGCCGACTTTTCATACTTCATAGCAGTAACAATCATTACGTCTGGTTTAATGTATTTTGTAACGGTTTTGGTGGGGTTGAAGGAGGAAATTGGAAATACGCTGATGATTACAATGGTATTGGTTTCATTTCTGTTTTATCCTGTGGTAAATTACCTTTCGGCAAGGATCGGCAAAAAAATAATTACCATTTTTTCTTTTCTCCTCCTGGCAGTTGTTTTTCTGGGTATTTATTTTTTAGGGAAAGGTACTATTTCTCCTGAAGTGCAGATTTATTCATTGATTGCCGTAGCTGCCATTCCGATGGCTTCTCTGAATATTTTGCCAAATGCAATACTTGCGGAAATTATTGAAAAGGACAACCAGGAAACAGGTACCAGTAAAGAGGGGATGTATTTTGCTGTACGTTACTTTTTTGTAAAAATCGCCCAGACCTTTGGAATGGCTCTTTTTGCTATGTTTTTATTATATGGTAAGGAGCAAGGGAATGACTTTGGGGTGAGGCTGAATGGTATTCTGGGGTTTGTGCTTTGTGGACTGGCTGCGATAGTGTTTAGCAGGTTTAGGGAGAAGTGATGTTTTTGTTAACCACGTTTACCCGGTTATTTGGGTAGGTAATTAGCTAAAGGACGTTATCATATTTAACCCTGCTTTAGCTAAGCCATTTTCAGGGAATTCAGCCAATGTCCGTTCATAATACTCTTTGGCCTTAACTCCATTGCCCGTTTGACTGTAACAAAAGGCGATATTGCATAATCCCATTTCCTTATAAGTCATTTTGGACATACTTAGAATAGTTAAAAAGCGAAATTTATCAATCCAGGTATTATTGGAAAAGAAAGTGACACTTTTTTCAAAAAAGAAAATGGCCTCAGTAAATTTTTGTTGTTTAACAAGTTGCATCCCCCGAGCTTGGTCCTTAGCAAACACATTTCGTAGTCCCCAAGACAGAAGTATATATGTAAACGCTCCCAAAATAACAGGCTCTCCTAATCCTAATGAATGATATGTGTATGTCATTAGCGCCATTAAGAGTAATTGAGGAATCAAATAGCTCCAAGCTATTTGCCTAACTGTTGGAATATTTGATGCCATGCTTAGTGTGATACCAATATTACCTATTTACATTATTCGGTCTGGCATACACCATCTGCATCACATTAATATTGCGTGTTTTAAAGGCTGCTTCACAATAATTCAGATAGTAATTCCACTTGCGTATAAAACGTTCATCAAAGCCCATTTTCTTCACATCATCCAGGCGTTGGTTAAATTGTTCATGCCAGAGGGAAAGGGTACGTGAGTAGTGCAGCCCCATGTCTTTCAAATCAACCATGGTCATGTCGGAAGTTTTATTTATCATTTTATTGATAATACCAACAGAAGGTAAAAGAGAGCCGGGGAAAATATGTTTTTGTATAAAATCAACTCCCGTACGAAGGCTTTCGTAGCGGGAATCAGGGCAGGTGATTACCTGTATGGCGAGTATACCATCCTTTTTGAGAAGCTCGTTACATTTTCTGAAGTATACTTCCAGGAATTTGTGCCCTACAGCTTCCAGCATTTCAATAGAAACTATTTTATCAAATTTGCCTTCAATCAGTCGGTAGTCTTTTAAAAGTACAGTTACTTTATCCGTAAGATTCTCCTTTTTGATACGCTCTGTCGCCAATTTGTATTGTTCCTGAGATATAGTAACCGTAGTCACCTTGCTGCCATAATTTTTAGCAATATGTATGGCATTATGCCCCCAGCCGCTGCCAATTTCAAGTACATGATCGGTGGGTTTTAAATTCAGTTGCTTGCAAAGCCTGTCGTATTTCTCAATCTGCGCCTGGTACAAGTCCATGTTCTCATCTTTAAAATAAGCACAGGAGTAGGTCATTGTAGGGTCAAGAAAGAGGGCAAAAAAATCATTGTGCAAATCGTAATGTTCGGAAATGTTTTTCTTAGAGCCGCTCAAGCTGTTGGAACGTTTGTTATGGTACACACGGTTAAATATCTTCAATATGTTCAGTGCAAGGCTCTGTACCTGGCTGCCTGAAACTGTTGGTGCATTGTCGGCATTTAGCAGAAACCACTTGATAACATTGACTATGTTGTCGGTTTCCCATTCACCGTCCATGTAAGATTCGGCAAAGCCTATATCTCCATATAACACACAACGCTTGAAAAAATAATTGTCATTTACTTTTATATGGGCAACAATTTCATGATTTCCTTCTCCAATGCGAACCAATTCCCCGTTTGGTAAGGTAAGATTGAATTTGCCCAATTTCATTTTGGACAGCAGTTCAATCACTTTTTTTTCATAAAAACTGCGTTTGGTGGTGGTACTCATATTGGTGTTATGATAAACAAATTGTTAAGTTTAAACTAATATACGAATTTTATAAGCTATAAGATTCCGGGCTCTGAATTATTGATTTTCAACTTCGGCATTCCTGTTTTGCGCTAGCTCACTCTCCTGTGAACATCTCTCTGCAATTCGGGATTTTCAGCCTTTTTATGATACGGTATTTTCTTTAACCAAAGCTTTAATGCATTCCAGTGTATCAAAGTTATAATTTTTAACGTAATGAATGGAAAGCGAATGCTGAACAAAGCCAGGTTACGGTTGTTTAGTGGTTTTTTAATACCGGTAAGCGTGCTGATAAAAAAACGTTTGTCGTCTTTATAATCATCAATACGGATATTCAGCTTCTCACCGGGAATCCCCAGGTTAAAATCAAAATTCACATCATGATCGATAAATGGCGAAACGTAAAAATATTTTGTTGTGTTTAGTTTGAATTTCTCAGAGATAAAATCTTTTTTAGTTAACAGGAAAAGTTTCATTTCTCTGAACGTATTAGTGATTTCAACCACTACGCACAGTGGTTGACCTTGTTCATCAAAACAATAGTAAAAGGAGACCGGGTTAAAATTATATCCAAGAACGTTCAGGTTAGTCAGCAGCATTATTTTCCCCTTACCGATGGTAATACCATTCTGCGTGAGGTAATCTGTAATGTGCTGTTTTACATTTTTGCTTTTGTCGGGGTTTTTAATTGGTAATTGTATGTGCTCACTATCCCTGAAACTAAAGAAATTAAACTTGTTGCGGCTTAACATCCATAGCTTTTTTGTTAAGCCATCAATTTCATCTAAATCAATATAAAACATATACACATTGTAATGGAAACGATGTTCTTTCGGCTCCATGCGATGATGCATAACCAGTGCTTTATAGAGACAGCTATTCATGTGTTATAGATTTTTACAAAGCTCTACTGCGCTCATATAACCATCTTCGTGGAACCCATACCTGAAGTAGCTTCCGCAGTAATATAATGGGCCGGATTGATTTAATTTATGAATCTCTTTTTGTGCCTGTGATGTTGCTACATCAAACAGTGGATGCTCATAATCAAGAACTTTAATGATTTTACTTTTATCAATACTATCTGGAATTGCACTTATAGAAACAAAATAATTTTTTTTCTTTGAAACCTGCTGCAGGCGGTTCATCCAGTAAATGGTTGTTGGCACCTGTTCCCCGTTTATGTTTTCAATACGGTAATTCCAGCTGCTCCACACACTTTTGTTTTTAGGCATTAGAGACTCATCCGTATGCAGAGTTGCGCTATTGTATTGATATTTGAATGGTGATAACAATCTTTTTTCATCGGCCGTAGGTTGGTCTAACATACGTAAAGTCTGGTCGGCATGCGAAGCCATTATCACTTTGTCAAATTCACGGGTAGTTCCATCCGCAAAAGTTACAGCTGCCTTGTTGTTTAGCCGGCTTACTTTAATAGCTGAATTGTTTATATGAATCCTTTCTTTAAATGGCTTAATAATTAACTCGCGGTAGGCCTGACTGCCATTCACAGGCGTGTACCACTGGTGCTGGGTGTTCAGTCCCATAAAACCGTGGTTTTTAAAAAAGCGTACCAGGGTTACTGCCGAAAAGTCAAGCATTTTTTTCATTGGGGTCGACCATACCGCTGAACTCATTGGCGCAAGGTACTTCCAGAGCATGTCTTCACCGTAATCGAATTCCTTGATGTATTGGCCTAATGAATAATCTGCATATTTCGGGTCGTCCAGAATGTTCACTGCATCCTTGTTAAACCGCGAAACCTGCATTAACATTTTAATGTAGCGCGGACTAAAAATATTTTTACGTTGTGCGAATAGCCCGTTTAAACCAGAACCACAGTATTCAAGTCCGCTTTCGGTGTGTTGTACGCTGAAGGACATGTCTGATTTTTTTACAGGCACATTCAGCTCTTTAAATAAATTACACAGGTGTGGGTAAGTTTGGTAGTTGAATACCATAAACCCCGTATCTATGTAAATGGGCTTACCATCTTCTTCAAGTGTGATTGTGTTGGTATGTCCGCCAATGTAGTCATTCTGTTCAAAGAGGGTAATATCATATTTTTTATGCAACAGGTGGCCGCAGCCCATGCCCGCAATTCCGGTTCCTATGATTGCCAGTTTTTCCATAGCAGGTTCTTTTTTACAAATTACTTTTTCTGAAATAAATAATGGCTCACAATCCATTCGTTACCGTCATTGTAACACCATAGTTCCGCGCAGGCCATGTAGAAAATCCGCCAATATACCCACCACTTTACTGCATTCTCTTTGCCGTATGTTTGTTCAAAAAGTGGCATTATTTCAGCTTTGTGTTTGTCCATATTTTGTAACCAGGCTTCCGAAGTTTTACTGTAATGCATGCCGCTTACGTGCCAGTGCTTGTTAATGATCAGGTGTTCATTGAAATAAAGCAGCAGGTGATCGCTTGGCATAATTCCACCGGTGAAAAAGTATTTACTCATCCAGTCGGTTTCATCAATTACTTCGAACTTATATGCATATTCCTTGTGTGTGAATATATGCACAAACAGTTTGCCGTCCGGCTTGAGCAGGTTTGCAACTTTTTGCATCAGCAGTTGATAGTTTCTCATGTGCTCAAACATTTCAACCGATACAACCCTGTCAAAGGTCTTGTCAAGAGTAAATGCGTTGATGTCAACCGTGATTACGGTGAGGTTCTGAATGCCCCTAATCTTAGCCTGTTCATCAATGTGTAGTTTTTGTGTTCGTGAATTGGAAACAACGGTGAATGAGCTTCTGGGATATTTGGCAGCCATGAAAAGCGACAACGATCCCCAGCCGCAGCCCAGTTCCAATACCTGCTGCCCGTCCTGTAGTTCAGCCCGTTGGCAGGTTAGCTCCAGCATATCTTTTTCAGATGTGTCAATATCTGTCACGCCTTCTTTCCAGTAACCGCTGCTGTATTTTAAGTGTTTACCTAAGCAATATTGATAAAACTGAGTTGGAACTTCATAATGTTGTTCATTGGCATCAGCAGTATTAATTGCAATCGGGGAGTTTTTCAGCTCTTCGATTAATCTCATAAAGTGTGCCTGCTGGGCTTCGGTATTGCCTTTGTTTTCCTGTTCAAGGCGTTGTTTCAATAAGTTACGGATGCCTTTGCGTATAATAAAATCGGGGATATTGTCTTTTTCTAATAAGGAATTATACCACATAATGGAATTTGGAGAATTAGGATTTCGTGAATTAGGATTTATTCTTTTTAAACCATGGAACAAAAGCGCTGGTAGTCTGTTGGTATTTTTTATAGGCTTCACCTTTTGAGCGTATTGCTTGTTCCTCTGTCATTGGTATACCTGTTACTTTAAATAAAAGATAAAGTATGGATACCGGGCAAATAATCGAGAGCCAGCCGTAGGGAGAAGCACAGGCAAACAAGAAATAGCTGACCCAAATCATCCATTCGAAAAAGTAATTAGGGTGACGGGAATAGTTCCATAGCCCCACATCACAAACCTTACCCTTATTTGCGGGATTTTTTTTGAATACCTGCAGTTGCCTGTCAGCAACGGCTTCACCTGTAATAGAAACTAACCATAATATTGCTGCGCCTTTTTCTAAAATGCTGAGTTCTGGTGAAGGATTTACACAGGCAAATAAAAAAGGAATGGACAAAACAACATTGGATAAAGCCTGCATCTGGAAGAAAATAAAAAATTTCAGGTTTACATTCGGTGCCCAGTCGATGCGAAGCTGCTTATATCTTCCGTCTTCTTCATGGATATGTCCCAGAACACGCACAAATAAATACGTTCCTAGTCGTGCACCCCATACAAATACCATTACAAGCACCATTAGTTTGCGTAGATCAAACCCTTCCCCCAACCAATAATAAATAACAGCAATTACAGGAAAGTTGTAGGCCCAGAAAATATCGACTATTCCTGCATTATTGATTTTTTTTGCCCATAGCCAGATGATAATCATTACGATACTTACAGCGGCAAAGCCAAGCAGAGGTAACAAAATGTATTGATTCATAATTTTCTGATTTTAATGACCCCAATAAAATTTAAAAGAGTTATAATCGGGAATGTTGGATCCACTTCAAACCATTTTTTAGCAAAATTTATATTGTTCGGGCTTTTATGATGGTTGTTCTGCATCAACTCCCCCATCAGGAATATATCTATTGGTAATGAGTTTTTACTGTGATCTTCGTTATCATAATTAGCATACCCGTATTTATGTCCGCACCAGTTTACAATAGCCCCATGAACCGGTCCCATAAAAAAATGTACAGGCAGCAATAAAAACATCCACCATGCAGTAGCAAATTTCAAATAAAACAAAAAGTACAACACGCCAAAAGAAATACGAACAAACCACAGGTCGCTTATTTTGTCCAGCAATTTCCATTCAGGATAATTTCCACGGAATGGCTTTTCAGGCTCAATATTGTATTTTGCATAATTCAGATAAATATCCTTTGTTTTCATTGTCATCTGCCATACATCCCTGAAAAAATGAGGAGAGTGCGGATCTTTTTCCGTATCGCTGTATGCATGGTGCATGCGGTGCATAATAGCATAAGCCCGTGGATTAAGGAAAGAGGAGCCTTGCGCGATAAATGTAAAAAAATAAAAAAAACGCTCCCAGAACGTGTTCATGGTAAACATTTTATGGGAGGCATAACGGTGCAAAAAAAAGGTTTGGCAGAAAAGTGACAGAAACCAGTGTAATATAAAAAAGATGAAAATAATCATTGCTAATAACTCTGTTTAGGAATTAGCAAGGTACGAAAAAAATAAATTAAACAGGGGGTGTTGAAATGATAATAATCCATATATAACAATTTAATTTATAGCATCTTATACAGTTTATAATTACTATCTTTACCGCTAAATCAATTGTTTGAAATTAATGGATTTAAGCAAATTAAAAAAGCGTCCTGCATATCCTTTCGAAACTATTGCGGTGGCAGTTTCATTTTCTCCTCGTTGCCTGCCGGTTCTTGCACAAGCAAAATATCTGTCAGATGTGCTTAATGCAAGCCTGCTTCTGATACACATTGGAGAAAAAAGTAGTGAAAAAGAACGTCAGCTGGATGATTTGATGAGCAAACTTGGTATGGATGATAGCCATTACCGTGTTATTTGGATGGAAGGTGAGCCCGTTGAAACTATATTGAAACTTTGCAAGTTGAATATGGTGGACCTGTTGGTGCTAGGTGCTCTTGAAAAGGAGAATGTGCTAAAATTCTATCTGGGCTCTATTGCCCGTAATATCAGTAGAAGAGCCAAATGTTCCGTGTTGCTGCTTACGAATCCAACGGAGCAACCTATCCGCTACAGAAAAATTGTTGTAAACGGGGTTGAAAACCCTAAAACTGTTCATACTATCAGCACCGCCTTTTATTTTGCTAAGCATGTAAAGGCGAAGGATGTGACTATTGTAAATGAAGTGAATGTTCCCGGACTTGCAATGGCAATAGCCGATGACAGCACTGCACCTGAAGCGAAAGAAATTAAGAAGCATTTCAATGAGGAGGTGGAGGAGCACATTCAATCCATTGTTAAACAATGTGATACTGCTGACATAAATGTTATGAATAAGAGCGTGAAAGGAAAACCCGGTTATGCTATCAGCAAGTATGCCAAAGACCGCAAAGCAGACGTGCTTGTGATCAATTCACCCGATACGAATTTGAATTTGCTTGACCGGATATTTACTCACGATATTGAGTATATACTGGCGCATTTACCTTGTAATTTACTGATAGTTCACTCGCGCGTATAGTTTTTTATGAATAAATTGGGACATAGTGATATCATAATTCTGCTTGCCAGTATTGGCGGGTTATTGATATTGGCGCGTATTTTTGCTGAGCTGGGTAAAAAAATTAAAATGCCGATAGTAATGGGAGAAATACTATTGGGAATCATTCTGGGGCCTACTATTCTTGGTGCTGTCTCTCCCGAATTTTCTTCATGGATCTTCCCTAAAGCAGGTGCTTCAAAAATTGCAATGGATGGAATAACCAATCTTGCTGTTGTAATGCTGTTATTTGTTGCGGGTATGGAGGTACAGCTGCAGGTGATGCTCAAACAGGGTAAAACAGCTGTGTATACCAGCATTACAAGCATGATCATCCCATTTGTTCTTGGTTTTGCAGCGGTATGGTTCCTGCCGAATTTTTTCACATTTACACCGGATAGGAAACTCGTATATGCTCTCTTCTTTGGTATAGCAATGGCAGTATCTGCTTTGCCGGTAATTACAAGGATCCTGATGGACCTGAACTTGTTTAAAACCAAGGTGGGAATGATTGTTATTGCTGCTGCCATTTTTGACGATTTAACCGGATGGATTCTGTTTTCATTTGTGTTGAGCCTTATGGGGCAGGAGGGCGAAATAACAAGTATTGGATTTACTGTGGGAATGATATTCGGGTTTGGTTTGTTTATGCTTATTATAGGTCGTTATATTATAAACAGTACATTGCCATGGATACAGCGCAAGCTTTCATGGCCAGGTGGTGTGCTGTCCATCGCTCTCGGGCTTTGTTTTCTTGGCGCTGCTTTTACTGAGTACATTGGTTTGCACGCCATCCTGGGTGCTTTTATTGTCGGCATTGCTTTTGGAGATAGTGTGCATTTGCAGGAGCGTGAACGCGAAATTATTTACCAGTTTGTGACCAATGTGTTTGCACCGCTTTTCTTTGTTTCTATAGGTTTTAAGGTGAACTTTATTGAAAATTTTGACTTGCCGCTGGTTCTTCTCGTGTTCTTTTTAGCTGTGGGTTGTAAAGTGTTTGGTGCTGCTTTGGGTGGCTATATGGGCGGTTTAACAAAGCGGGAATCCTTGGCTGTTGGTTTCGGGCTGAATGCAAGGGGGGCCATGGAAATAATCCTTGGGACTCTTGCTTTGAATGCCGGACTTATAGACTCTAAAATGTTTGTTGCATTGGTTGTAATGGCCCTTATTACAAGCATGATGAGTGGTCCTCTGGTGAAAAGATTTATCGATTAAGGCAATTTCATTCACTTTCATGCAGGCTACTTCGAATATCTTCCTTGTTCGTCCTTCCACTTTTGCATTTAACACGGAAACAGCTGCGTCCAATGCTTTCCAGAACCCGGCACAATATGATGTGCAACGGAAGGCACTCAATGAATTTGATGGGATGGTAAACTTATTGAAAGCCAAAGGAATCAATGTTTTTGTTTTTGACGATACTCCATTTCCCTCAAAACCGGATGCCATTTTCCCGAACAACTGGATTACTCTTCATGCGGATGGTACAGTAGTGTTATATCCTATGTTTGCTCCCAACAGGCGTTTGGAAAGACGAATGGACATTGTAAATTCCCTTCGTATGCATTTTGATGTAAAAAATGTAATTGATCTTTCAGGACATGAAAAAGAAAACCGTTTCCTGGAAGGTACAGGCAGCATTGTATTTGACCACAATAACAAGATTGCATACGCCTCTGTGTCCTGCCGGACAGATAAAGATATTCTGATAAAACTCTCTGAACAATTGGGCTACGAACCCATTGTATTTCATGCTGTTGATAAGAATGGACAAGAGATTTACCATACCAATGTTGTGATGTGTATTGCTGAAAAATTTGCTGTTGTATGTCTTGATGCTATTTGTTATGAAGAGGAACGTGCGAACATAATCAATAGGTTTGCTTCATCCGCGCACTACCTGATAAACATTACATTTGAACAAATGAATGGCTTTGCGGGCAATATGCTGCAGGTGAAATCGAAAGTTGGGAAGGATATATTGGTGCTTTCGGAAACCGCATTTAAAAGTCTGAATGCTGAGCAAAAAAATAAGCTGGCTGAATTTGTTGAGTTGTTGCCTTGCTCCATCAATACCATTGAAACCATTGGAGGTGGCAGCGCTCGGTGCATGATTGCTGAAATTTTTCTTTCTCAGCCCCCCGCTCTTTAATTTTATTTAAACAGAAGTATAAGGATATATAATAGCGCGATGCAATTCGCTCTTAAAGTCTGTATTTATTAGCTGATAAAATCAATTTTCCTTTGTAAATTTGTATTCATGGAAAGCATATTTTATAAGGCTTTCAGAACGGTTATAAAAAACGTAAATAAGTAAGATGTTAGGATTAAAGCTTCCCACCGACCCGCGTTGGGTAAATATTGTAGAGGGTAATATCAGCGAAATATTGACTGATCATGCATGGTGCGAGCAAAAGGCGGCAACCAATGCTTTGTCACTGATTATTAATAATCCGAATTATACCGAGATGGTAACAAAGCTTATTGAAATTGCACGTGAGGAGCTGGAGCATTTCGAGCAGGTGCACAATCTGATAAAGGCACGGGGCCTAACGCTTGGAATAGAGCGTAGGGATAATTATGTTAATGAGCTTTATAAATTCATGCAGAAGGGTGGAAGCCGTAAATCATCGCTTGTTGACAGACTCCTGTTTTCTGCAATGATTGAAGCCCGCAGCTGCGAACGTTTTCGGGTATTGTCAGAAAATATACAGGATGCGGAGCTTGCAAAGTTTTATCGTGAGCTGATGATCAGCGAAGCTGGACATTATACCGTTTTTATCGGCTTTGCCCGCCAGTATGGCGATGATATAGATGTTGATAAGCGCTGGAAAGAATGGTTGGAATATGAGGCCTCAATCATCACCAAATACGGAAAAAACGAGACCATACACGGGTAAATCGGCATGGAAAATGTATGATGTAAAATGGAAAAAGGTTTAAAATGTATGAGGCCCTGGCTAAGTTCATCTTCCATTTTGCATCTTCCATTTTCCATTTTCCATTTCACATCTACATCTAACTATTCACCCATCATCTTCTGTTTCCAGATCTCTGGAATGGCAATTGTTTCATTGGTTTTGTAGTTAAAGCATACAATCACAGCAAGTCCTTTTGCAGCCTCAACTTCAACACCGTTTACAACGCGCACAATGGAACAAGCCATGTCAAAACTTTTTGAACCGATCCGGGAAACCCACGTGTAAACAAAGGCTTTGTCTTCAAGTAAAATGGGTTGTTTGTACTCCATTTCAATCTTAGCAAGAATTACTCCTGCATTCACCCAGTCGATTTTTACACCCTCATCTTTAAGTGCCTCAAAATAGGTCAAGCGAGCAAGCTCAAAATAAGTTATATAATTTGCATTGTTCACATGTCCCATCATGTCAATGTCTTTAAAGCGAATCTGGATGGGTGTTTTTTGTTTAAATGGTGTCATAAGTTTACGGATAACGAATTGTTACGAATTTGCGAATCTGGGTTTACTATATTTTTTAATTTTTTTATATACTGCATTTTACAAGTTTTCTCTGTGAAACTCTTTTTTATTCCGTGCCCTCTGTGTTCATATTATTGGTTTTGAATAGGAATGGTTTGGTAAATTCGCAACTATTCGTTTATTAGTAGCCGTTTGGTCATAATCATTTGTTGGTATCAGAATCCAGCTTCTCAAAAACCGAATTATTACTCTTAAACTCAGGAACAAGTTCCTTCATCTTTTTTACCATCGAACCATTGTCCTGCTTGTCAAAAAGGGAAATCAGCTCATTCACCGTATTTTCAATTTCTTTGAAATTATATTCTTTTACTTTCGCAATCATTATTTGTTTATGATGTGTAGGCAACGTATTTTCCTGATCTGCAAGCAGCTCTTCGTAAAGTTTTTCGCCCGGACGTAAACCTGTGAAAACAATACTGATATCTTTATCCAGGGTAAGCCCAGATAGCTTAATCATCTTTTTGGCCAAATCAACAATTTTAATCGACTGTCCCATATCAAAGATAAAAATCTCATTACCTTTCCCCATGGCACCTGCTTCCAGCACCAGCTGGCACGCTTCGGGAATGGTCATAAAATAACGGGTAATATCGGGGTGTGTAATGGTTACAGGTCCTCCGCTTTCTATCTGCTGACGAAACCGCGGTATTACTGAGCCATTTGAACCAAGCACATTTCCAAAACGTGTAGTAATAAATTTGGTGCCCGATTGTTTTCCCAAGCACTGTGTATATATTTCAGCAATACGTTTGCTTGCGCCCATAACATTGGTGGGGTTTACAGCTTTATCAGTGGAGATCATCACAAATTTCTCCACCCTGTATTCCGCAGATAAATCGGCCAGGTTCTTTGTGCCAAGTACATTTGTAAGAATTGATTCAGACGGATTGTTCTCCATCATAGGTACATGCTTGTAGGCTGCAGCATGAAATACCAGTTGTGGCTTGAAAGTACGAAATACATTCTCCATACGTCCCCTGTTGCGGATGTCGCCAATAACCACTTCGTACGGTTGTTGTTTGTATTTGTCAAACAGCTCCATCTCCATTTCATACAATGGAGACTCAGCCTGGTCAAGCAAAATAATTTTCTTTGGAAGAAAAGGTATAAGCTGACGAACAATCTCACTGCCAATGCTGCCAGCTGCACCTGTAACCAATATTGTTTTTCCCCGTAACTGGCTGTCGATATTCACTTTGTCAAGCGAAATGGGGTCACGGCCCAGCAGTTCTTCAATACGCACTTTTTTAATCTGCTTAAAGCTAAGCTCCCCGTTAATCCAGTCTGTTGGAGGCGGTACAGTGAGCACCTTGGTAGAGTAGTTAAGACAAATATCAACAATTTGCTGCTTTTTAGCAGGTAACAAGTCCTGAACAGATATAATCAGGTGCGCTACGTCATCTTCCTGCAGCAGCTCATTCAGCTTATCAATACTGTATATTTTACTGCCTTCCAGTATTTTTCCCTGTTTCTTTTTATCATCATCAATAAACGCAAGCACTTTGTATTTTGTGCCTGCATCGCGCTCCAGCGTTCGTTTTGTAATCATGCCTGCTTCACCGGCACCGAAAATAATCACACTTCGTTTTTCTTTAGTAATGTTTGCTATTTCAGAATATAGGGCCTTAAAAATTACACGGAGACTAATCATTAAAAATGTAGTCGCCATGTAATCAATAATAACAATGGAGAAGGGAATTGGGAATTTTCCATTGATAAAGTTGTAGCTGATAATGTTGATAAGAACATACACAATGCTTCCCGATGTAATGGTAATAAAAATGCGTGAAGAGTCTTTAGAGCTGGTATAGCGTACAATTCCCTGGTAAGTCTTTGATATATAAAAGCTGATGGCCCTTGTGCCCAGAACGAGCGAAAAAACAAGAGGGAAATCTTTTATTGCAAGCGGTGGAATGGAAAAGTTGAAACGCACAAGGTATGCCAGCACCAGCGAAAACAAACAAATACCCAAATCGATGCAGAAAATTATCCATCGGGGCATATTGCGTTGAAACAAAAAATGTAGACTTTTCATAAACCTAACTTCAAAGATATAAAAATGAACCCATTTTTTCCTGGTTTTTACAGGATATGTAAGCAATTATTAAAATTTGAAACCGGTTCCTTGATCCTGTTCATTTTCAATGCAATAAAACCTTACATTTGCAAGATAGAGATTGATAACCAGGTTTGTTCCAAACCGATAACTTAAACAGTATAAAACAGAAATGGAAACAGCAACGGAATTGAAAAATGTAGCCCTTGTAAATAAACACATTGCATTGGGTGCTAAAATGGTGCCTTTTGCAGGATACCTAATGCCTGTATCTTACAGCGGATTGAATGACGAGCATCTTACGGTAAGAAGCGGGGTGGGGGTATTTGATGTAAGTCACATGGGTGAGTTTATTCTGAAAGGCGAAAATGCTTTGGACCTTATTCAACGTGTTACTTCAAACGATGCATCATTACTTACTGATGGTAAGGTGCAATATTCCTGTCTGCCGAACGAGAATGGTGGTATAGTAGACGATTTATTGGTATACCGTATTGATGAAAAATCATATATGCTTGTGGTGAACGCATCCAACATTGATAAGGACTGGGCATGGATACAGAAGTACAATACAAAGAATGTAGAGATGCACAACATTTCTGATAAAACTTCATTACTTGCGGTACAAGGGCCCAAAGCAATTCTGGCTCTGCAAAAGCTTACCGATATTAACCTTTCTGAGATTCCTTATTATGCTTTTAAAAAGGGTAAATTTAACGGGGTTGATAATGTTGTGATTTCAAACACCGGCTATACCGGTGCTGGAGGTTTTGAGATATATTTTGAAAATTCTGTGGCAGAAAAAATGTGGGATGGTATTTTCGAAGCAGGCGCTGAATATGGTATTAAACCTATCGGTCTGGGGGCACGCGATACCCTGCGTCTTGAAATGGGTTTTTGTTTGTATGGAAATGATATTGATGATACTACATCACCAATAGAGGCAGGCCTTGGCTGGATTACCAAATTCACAAAGGAGTTTACAAACAAGGCTGCTTTGCTGGAGCAAAAAGAAAAAGGTGTTTCTAAAAAGCTTGTAGGTTTTGAAATGGTGGAAAGGGGTATTCCCCGCCACGATTACCCGATTGCAGACGCTTCCGGCAATGTTATCGGTAAAGTTACTTCCGGTACTCAGTCACCTTCTCTGAACAAGGCTATCGGGATGGGATATGTGCCAACAGCATTTTCAAAAGCAGATTCGGAAATTTTTGTGATCATCCGCGATAAGCCTGTAAGGGCTAAAGTGGTGAAAGTTCCGTTTAAATAAAGCCTGCCCAAGCCTCATCAAGGGAGGGCTATCTAATATTGAAATAATAGTGATTGAAAATAAAAATAACGCTGCACTTAACCCCTCCCCTTCGGGGGAGAAGCGGGGGGCTTTGATTGTTGATGTTTGTTTATCACCTTATCTGTACCCCGTATATCACAAAGAAAATACCATTGTGGTGGTGATTGACATCCTGCGTGCTACATCTGCCATGTGTACTGCCTTTCATTATGGGGTAGACAAAATAATTCCGGTCGCAACCCTGGAAGAAGCCGCGGATTATAAAAAGCAGGGCTTCCTCGTTGGTGCTGAAAGAAACGGTATAGCTATCGAAGGCTTTGATTTTGGTAATTCACCGTTTTCTTATACAACGGAACAGATAAAAGGTCAAACCATTGTTATCTCCACCACCAATGGCACACAGGCAATTGATGCTGCACGTTCTGCATACAAAGTAGTGATTGGGGCGTTTACAAATATTACTGCATTGTGCAATTGGCTGAAACAGCAGGAGCGCAGTGTACTTCTACTGTGTTCAGGGTGGAAAAACAGGTTCAACCTTGAAGATACTTTGTTTGCCGGGGCTGTAACCGACATCCTGTTAAAAGATAAAAAATACAAATCCGGTGATGGCGCTTTAACTGCGAGTTATTTGTACCAGTCGGCACAGAAAAATCCATATCGTTACCTGCGTAACTCTTCACATACAGAGCGTTTGGCGGCAATGGGGTTAAAAAAGGATATAAAGTATTGTTTTACGCTGGATCAAACTACAGTTATTCCTGTTTTGGAAGACAAATATTTAGTAAGAATGACCTAATCAAACAAGCAATTAAATGCTCAAAAAGCTCATTATCGTTTTTATAATTGCATTGGCTGTCTTCTTTATTCCGGAAAAAGAGCCTGCCTACTCCTGGGGATTTTTTGCACATAAAAAAATCAATCGCCTGGCAGTTTTTACCCTGCCCCAGGATATGATGGGGTTCTACAAAAAGCACATTGAATACATATCTGAACACGCAGTTGATCCAGACAGAAGGAGGAGTGCTGTTGCTGATGAAGCGGCAAGGCATTATATAGATATCGATCACTATGGTGCTCATCCTTTTGATTCAGTGCCTAAGTTCTGGAAGGCAGCGGTAAAGAAATATACAGAAGATACCTTGAAAGCCTATGGTATTGTTCCATGGCACATTGATAAAATGGTGTACCGCCTGCAGGAAGCATTTAAAGCTGAAAACCTGGATTTGATCTTGCACTACTCTGCTGATTTGGGCCACTACATTGCCGATTCACACGTTCCTTTACACACAACTGAAAATTATAACGGACAGCTTACCAATCAGAAGGGTATACATGGCTTTTGGGAGTCACGCATCCCAGAACTCAAATCAGAAGGGTATGATTACTGGGTAGGCAGGGCAAAATATATTGAGCGTCCGATTGATAAGGCCTGGAGCACAGTAAAGGCAAGTCATGCAGCGGTTGATTCTGTTTTAAAATTTGAAGCGGAATTAAATGCAAAATATGATCCTGATAAAAAGTACAGCTTTGAAAACAGGGGAAATACACTTGTAAAAGTATATTCCGTTGAATATACAGAGGACTATAATAAAATGCTCAACGGAATGGTAGAACGCAGAATGCGTGATGCTATTATTACTGTGGGCAGCTTGTGGTATACAGCCTGGGTGAATGCCGGTAAACCGGACTTAAGCCGCTTTGGTGATAAAAATATTTCCGACTCACTAAAAAAAGCCCAGGAAAAAGAAGAGCAGCTTTGGAAGACCGGAAAAATTGCCGGCTCAAAAGGCCATGATGACTAGGCTTTAACTTTTTTTGTGTTTTTGTTTTTTTAACATGGCATAGTGATTGGGTTCACCTGCCCGTTATAAAAACAAAAAATATGAAAAAACACATCTTTCTTCTGTCATTAGGCTCGCTGTTATCAGCTGGAGCATTTTCGCAAATCAGTAAAGGGACTAAATTCCTCGGAGGCAATCTAAGTGCCGGGTTAGAGCGATCAGATAATTTTTATGATGCCCCCGGCCTTAGTGAAAGTACCTATATTAACCGAAGCTTTGGCATAACACCAGGTTTTGGGTATTTCATTTCAGATAAGATGGCAATTGGGCTTAGCGCTGGTTATTCATATTCGTATAATGGGTCATCATATAAACCCTCAGGTAGCTCCAGTTATACGCAAATAAATTCAACCCGCGGCAATTGGGTTTCAGCAAACCCTTATGTACGATACTATTTAACTCTCGGAGAAAAAGCTGCCTTGTTCAGCCAGTTAAATGCATCCTACTCCCATGGTTTTATGAACAAGGACTTTGTATACGATGATGGCATGAACGAACAGATCGAAAAAAATAAAATAAGTAGTTTACGTCTGGGTATTAGTCTTGTGCCCGGATTCAGCTATTTTTTATCTGATAAATTCGCGCTGGAAACAACCATTGGAAATGTTGCTTATGAATGGACAAAGAACACAGGGGTGCCAATACAAACTGTTAATGCTGCAAACACATATATAACAACACACTCAAGGTTAGGACTTAATTTTTCGACTTCAACCATTAATATTGGATTCAGATATTTTATTCCGTCAAAAACTTAGTCTTTGTTTCCTCCTGAATTTAATTAGTGTTATTTGTTACCTGCCAAATAATGATTGTACGGTCATCACTCACCGAAATCAGGTGATGTGGTGTCCACAATAATTTGTTTACGGAATTGGAATGTCCCTCGTAATTTTCTTTGCTGATGCGAAGCAGGAAATCAAATGTTTTTGCATTCCAAAGCTTGATGGTCTTGTCCCTGCTGGCTGTTGCGAATAACGTTGCATCGTGATTAAATACAATATCATAAATGGCATAATTGTGTGCGGGAATGCTTTTTATAAGGCTGTAATCTGCTGTGTTCCATACGTTCAGATGAGCATCTCTGCCACCACTTAGCAATGTGCTTCCACCGGGTGAATATTTTACAACATTTGCAGAAAGCCTGTGGGCCTCAAAAGCTCGTTTTTGCTGCAATGTAACCAAGTCGAAAATGCGGATAATGCCATCTCCGGATGCAACGGCCATTTCATTACATATATAATTAAAATCAATGCTCCGCACTTTTTCATTGCAAAGCTTTTTCAGCTGCAGCAGCGACAGTGATTCCAGGGAGCAAACTCCTAGAGCTCCGTCTCCACCTGTAGTATAAAAGCAATTGGTTTCGACAGAATACTTAATATCAAAAACGGGCGCGGTGTGATATTGCAGTATTTTTATTTCTTCTTTTTTTTCTAAATCCAGGATATGTATTTTTCCTTCAGTAGTACCGGCAAGCAGCAAATTTTTTTCTGGGATAAAACAAATACTATATACAGCAGCAGGGAAGGATGCCGCGAATTTTTCGGCCTGTGAAGTCGTTATATTCCATAAAGCTACAAATTTATCTCCGCTGCCTGTAAAAAAATGCTTTGTTGAAAGTCCTTTGTCAATAGTATATACGGGGCCGTTATGGCCGGTAAGGTTTGCTATTTTCTTTACATTTAAATTCATGTTTTGAAAATTTTGAATTTGGTTTACAAAGAAAGTAGTATTCAACAATACATTTCTCCCTGAAACTCTTAAAACTCCGTGTTCTCTGTATTAAAAAACCGAGAATGTCTCATTCTTGATATAACCTGTTTTCAATTTAATACGCTTTAACTTCACTATCTCAATACTAAATGGTATATTTCTTGCGTTATTTCAGTAAACAAAATATAAAATGAAGGCTTACCTCTTAATACTACTATTGTTCCCTGTTTTCTGCTTAGCGCAGGAGAATGGTAGCAAAGCCACTGAAAAGCCTTCTGCTACGGATTGCCCTACCTGGAAAAAGAAGGACAAAAAAGCCAGTAAAGCCGAATACTTCCAATACTTAAGGACAGCCAAGCCCCAATCTAAACCTCAGGCAAGTAATACTACGAATACCGATTCAAAGGTACAACCAAATACTGTTTCACAACGAACAAAAAGAACAGAACTAAAAGACGATCCTAAAACCGTAAGGAAAGAGGAAATAAAGCCAATACCGGCTACGTCTGAAAAAATACATATTGCTTCGGATAGACCTAAAGAGGCTAAAAAGACAAATGCTCCTGAAGAAAAAAAAGTGGCTACAAGCTCTTCTTCGGTGAAAGACAAATCAGTAGCAAGCACAAAAAGACCTGAAAACGAAAAGAAAACCACAGAGCAATCTGTGGTTGTAACCTCTGAGAAACAAACCACGTCTGTGGAAGCCACTGAAAAGGAAGAAGAAAAAAAGAACGAAAAGTTGGATGAAGAAAAAGCAAAGCTGAAAAATAAGCTTACCCGCCTTAGCCGAAAAACCACAAAAGTGCGCAAACACAGCAATGCAAAATGTCCTTCGTTTTAAGTGGGGATAAATGTTTGATTAATAGATTTGCTTCGTATATGGGACTTTGATTATATTTGATATAACCAAGTTCCCACCCATGAAAAAAATAATACTTGTTTTATTGTGTGTATATCGGATTAGCACTATCTCTGCCCAGTCATCAACCTGCCTTACGGCTACCCCGTTTTGTACATCTTCGTCTGTGACATATCCTGCATCCCAGAATACAACAGCTCAGACGGGCCCTAATTATGATTGCTTGGGTACACAGCCCAATCCGGCATGGTTTACATTCAAAATTGCAAGCCCTGGGAATGTTGTTTTAAACATGACAAATTCCGCAAATGTGGATATTGATTTTATTGTTTGGGGGCCTTTCAGTTCATTGACGAATGCTTGCAATGCGATAAATTTTGCATCAGCTGTTGATTGCAGCTATTCCGCTTCAGCAAATGAAACAGCAACTATACCTGCAGGACAGGTTGGAGAGTATTATCTGCTCATGATTACAAATTATTCCAACCAGCCTACAAATATTACCTTTTCTGTAACGGGTGGCGTAGGTACCATCGCCTGCGATGAAGTATGTGTAACACATGGCTTTTACAATGCCCCTTTATGTGTAGGCGGCTCTTTACAACTATTGGCTACAGACCATCTTGGAGTTGGAACATACAGCTGGACCGGCCCGAATGGCTTTACATCTGCTCAGCAGAACCCTATGATAAATGGTGTTGGACTGAATGAGTCTGGAATGTATTACATCAATTACATGCAGGATACTAGCTGTTTTCACAACGATAGTGTTTTTGTATTTATTGATACCTGTGGTGCATTGTCTGGTAGGGTATATGCGGATTTGAACAGTAACTGTATGTATGATTCTACCGAAAACTATATTGCAAACGCACAAATTAAACTAACACAAAATGGAAATTTCATCGCATGGGCCTGGACAGATCCATATGGGTTCTATTATTTTGATGTACCCATAGGTACATATACCATTGAGGTACTACCAGCTACCGGTTATTCAATAACATGTTCGGGCAGCATGGCTCATAACGCAACGGTTACAACTTCTCTTACAACTGAGGATTTTGCAGTGTCCTGCGGTGCTATTGATTTAGCTGCAACCGGAATATCCATATCCCAGGGCTTTTTTCCGGGACAGGTTATTCCTGTTTTCCCACATGTGGGAAACAGTGCCTCAATATGCAGTCCTGTACCTGTTTCGGGAAGCCTTACTGTTGTGCTGGATTCTTTGATTAATTACAACGGTACTTATGGCGGTTATGCAGCACCGGATAGCATTATTGTTGCAGCAACAGGGGATACGCTCATCTGGAACGTGGCGGATATATACTCTGTAGGTAATTTTGGTTATGGGGATTATCCTTTTGAAGTTATTACGAATACGGGAGCAACTATTGGTGATACAGTGTGCATAACAGTTATCATTTCATTTGTATCCAATGAAGCGGATTCTGCAAATAATACCTATAGTTTTTGTTTTGCAGTAGGTAATTCATACGATCCTAACTCCAAAGAAGTAAGTCCGCGTGGGTTAGGTGCTGCAGGCTTTATCCCAGCTACAACCGAACGGTTAGAATACGTCATTAATTTCCAGAATATGGGTACTGCTGCTGCGCACAACATTTATATCCTGGATACACTGGATACAGATGTGGATGTATCTACACTGGAAATTATTTCGGCCAGCCATGCACAAACTACCACTTTACTTCCGGGAAATGTCCTGAAATTTAACTTTGCAAATATAATGCTGCCGGATACGGCTCATGATGAGCCGAACAGTCATGGATATGTGAAATATTCCATCGCTCTTAATAGCGGCTTAACTCCAGGTACTCCAATTGAGAATACAGCATACATCTATTTTGATTACAATCCTCCGGTAATAACAAATACTGCTGTAAATACTATCGAGTTCCCGGCCAGTATCAAAGAATATTTAAACGCAAGTCTTTCAGTGTTTCCTAACCCTGCCAATAACACGATAAACATTAAGTTCGAACAAAAGAAAAGCGAAATTGTTCATGTAAAGCTGATAAATGTTACCGGTCAGGTAATGTATGAAGAAACCAGCGCAACACGTTCGGGCAGATACTATAAACATCTTGACATTACAGGTTTGGCAAAAGGGATATACCTGTTGCAGGTAACAACGGATAATGGAACTGTTCAGCAAAAGGTAATTAAGGAGTAGGGCGTTAGGCCGCACTTACTGAACTATCCCCGCAGCATTTTTAATGACAGAGGGGATAATTATTTCGGTAAATTCAAAGTCTTTTCTTGTTAATGCCTTGATAGATATAAGATTACAGCGGTTTTTGCTTATTTTCTTTAATAATCGTATCTTTGCAGTCCTTAAAAATTAAAAAAATAATCATTTAAAAGATACAATCATGGCATCTTCAGGCGACTTAAGCGTAGGTTCAGTGATCCGTTTCAACGGTGAGCTTTGCAGAATAGAAGAATATATGCACCGTACACCGGGCAACTTGCGTGCTTTTTACCAGGCACGTATGCGTAATTTAAAAACAGGTAAAGTAGTTGAAAACCGTTTCCGTGTGGGTGAAGCTGTGGAATTGGTTCGTGTAGAGTATAAAATGATGCAGTATATTTACCCTGAAGGTGAATTTATTGTATGTATGAACAATGAAACGTATGAGCAGGTGCACATTCCGGGCTTTTTACTAGGCGACAGCCTAAAGTTTTTGAAAGAAGGTATGGAAGTAAAGGTGTCTTTTGAAGGTGAAGATCCCATATTGGCCGAAGCCCCTGTTTTTGTTGAGCTTGTGGTTACATATACTGAGCCGGGCGAAAGAGGAAATACCGCAACAAATACCTTAAAACCTGCAACTCTTGAAACTGGTGCTATTGTAAAGGTGCCTTTGTTTATCAATGAAGGAGAAAAAATACGTGTTGATACACGTACTTCTGAATACTCTGAAAGGGTGAAATAGGCCTTTCGCAGGCTTTTTAAGCCAACATTTCAAAATGCCCTGTCTTCTGATCTTGACAGGGCATTTCTTTTATCCTTATATTTGAATCATGAATAGCGAATCTGTGCGTTCGCTAAGCGTGAGTGCACTGAAAAAAACAATTCCAGCGTATGAAGTTACCCTCAATACAAAAATTAAAAGACATTGCAGCCATTATCAATTGTGAGTTTGAAGGAAGCCCTGACCATGTAGTTAGCGGTGTGAACGAAATCCACATGGTGGAGCCTGGTGATGTGGTATTTGTGGATCATCCCAAGTATTACGATAAAGCTTTGAATTCAAAGGCAACTACCATTTTAATAAATAAGAAAGTGGAATGCCCTGCAGGTAAGGCTTTACTCATCTCGGACGATCCTTTCCGTGATTATAACAAGCTGGTATTGCATTTTAGCCCGGTAAGCTATTCGCAAAAGCAGGTTAGCGATACAGCTAAGATTGGGCTAAATACAGTGATTATGCCAGGGGTTTATCTGGGTAATAACGTAACCATCGGAGACAACTGTGTGATCCATCCGAATGTGGTAATTTATGATAATTGCCACATCCGCAATAACGTAACCATCCATGCCAATACAGTTATTGGCGCTGATGCATTTTATTATAAAAAAAGAGCAGATCGCTTTGATAAAATGATTTCATGCGGAAGGGTTATTATTGAGGACAATGTGGAGATTGGCGCTCTTTGTACCATTGATAAAGGTGTTTCGGGCGATACGGTAATTGGTGCAGGAACTAAAATTGACAATCACGTACAGGTGGGCCACGACACTGTAGTGGGCAAGATGTGCCTGATGGCTTCTCATGTAGGCGTTTCAGGGGTTGTGACCATTGGGGATGGAGCTACTTTGTGGGGACAATCGGGTGTTCGCAGTGATGTGACCATTGGTAAAGGTGCTGTGTTGCTTGCCCAGTCAGGTGTCGCGGATGACATCCCTGATGGCAAGACTTATTTTGGTACACCGGCAGGGGAATCGCGAATGAAAATGCGTGAAGTGGCAGCACTCAAAATGCTGCCGGAAATGGTTAAAAAAATGAAATTGTAAGTTGCCTACTTTTTAAGAAACAGATGTCAGCTTCAGCAAATAAAAGCAGTTCAAGACGGATTAAGGACATTAAATTGAATTCCCTGCTGGAAATCACCAGGGCAATCAATAATAATTTTTCTACCTCCCAGTTGCTTGATATTTTTAAGGAAGTACTGGAAGAGCAGCTGAAAATAGGTACACTGGCGCTTTTTAGCAACAGCGAAGGTTCATGGAAATGCATCCTGAAATACGGGATGGGTGATGATTTCAATGCAATTGATGTGGAGAGGGACTTGCTGCCAATAAAAGACATCGGAACAATTAATTTTTCTGAAAAAACCTTAGGGGAATCTTTTGAAATAGTAATCCCCGTTTATCATAAGTCCAAACCACTTGCCTACGTGCTTATTGGCGACCTGGAGGACAAAGTGGAAGTGAGTCCTGCCATTAAACACCTCAATTTTGTTCAGATACTTGCAAGCATCATTGTTGTTGCAATAGAAAATAAAAAACTTGCAAAAGAAAGCCTGCAGCAGGCGGCAATGAAAAAGGAGCTGGAACTGGCTTCTGAAATGCAGTCTATGCTGTTTCCTAGTACGTTGCCAAACGATGAAAAGCTGGATACTGCTGCTTTTTACCTTCCTCACCAGGAAGTCGGTGGTGATTATTATGATTTTATATGGCTCAATGAAAATGAGTTCGCTTTTTGTGTAGCCGATGTTTCCGGCAAAGGGGTTGCTGCTGCATTACTTATGTCTAATTTTCAGGCAAACCTGCGTGTGCTCTTTAACCATACAACCTCCCTTACAGAGCTGGTACACGATTTAAATGCGAAGGTGCTGGCAAGTGCCAAAGGCGAAAAATTCATCACCCTCTTTATTGCTAAATACAACCTGGTAACACGCACGCTTACGTATGTTAACGCTGCGCATAACCCTCCGGTGCTGGCAACAAACAATGCTGTAAGTGCCCTGAAAATTGGTTGTACAGGCCTTGGTATGTTTGATGAAATAACCAAAATAAAAGAAGGTATTATAAATATTTCCCCGGGAACAACCATTGTGTGTTATACCGATGGGCTTGTTGAGCTGGAGAACAATAAAGGGGAGGATTTTGGAATTGAATCTCTGAAAAAAATAATCCGCAATAACATTGACCTGGATATGAAAAGCCTGAACCGGGTTATTATTGATACACTTATTTCCTATAAGCAGAACCGGCCTTACATTGATGATATTGCTCTTTTCAGCCTGAAGATATTCTAAGCAAGTTCTCCTGGTATGACAAAATTTTTAAGAGCTCTTTTCGGAGATATTCCTTACTTCAGCAGCATCTGGGTTTTTCTGGTGATAAATATCAATTGCTACCAGCATGGCAATGAATCCCCAGAATGGAACAGACGCCTTATCCGTATCCAGGAAGTTGTTTAGGGCTCCATGAACAATATAGGTGATAAAGCCCAGGAGCGTTACAAGCACCATTTTTTTCATTTCATTTTCTTTAATGGTATAGTACAGCCGGAAGCCGGTAAACAAGGTTGCCAGTATGATTGCAACAAATGTTAACGTGCCCAGCACCCCCGATTCACACAGTGGCCCTATGTACTCACTGTGCGCATTTCCACGATCACCCATATTGGTGCTTATAATGGTTTTTTCCTGTGAATGCTGGAAAGGGGCATAAACGAAACTGTATGTGCCTGGCCCCCAGCCAAAAAATGGCCGTTCGTCAAACAGCCTGAACGCTGCGCTCCACCGGTTCAAACGCTCAAGGTTGGATGCATCTGTTGAAATATTAGAGATGGATTCAATGTGCTTGTCAAAATCCTGCGATGCATCCTGCCTGTTTTTTTCAAGCTTCATTACAATCTCTGTCCTGTAAACCAGGAACAGCACACAAACCGCTGCAAAAGCAGCCAGCAGAGTTGAGAATTTCACCCGGAACAATAAAAGTACATAAGCGCCCAGTGCCGCGGCAAGGCTAAGCCAGGCAGCACGTGTGTAGGAAAATACAAGAGCTATGGTAAAGATGGTAAACAAAAGAAAAGCTGCGAATTTTACACTTGTAGAATACTTATGGTTCATGGTAAAGAAAATCAGTCCCGGGAAAAACATGGCCAGCATGGCACCATATACGGTATGGTCGTTATAAAATGGCGACATCACGTAATTTGCCGGTTCTTCTTCAAAGCCCATCAGATAATGGTTGTAAAGGGTGTAAAAAATAATAACAGTAAAGGCAATGATATACAGCCAGTAAAACCGTTTAATGTTGGAATAGTTTCTGAAAAGCTGTGTGCCTATAAAATAAAAGGTAATCACGAACCACAATCTTGAAACCAGGAATTTAAAAGAGATTACGGGTAACTCACTGGTGAGACAGGTTATAAAAATCCAGACAAGGTTAATAATAATAGCAAGGGTAATCGGATGCTTTAACATTTCAACGTCCAGTGTATTTTTATGCAATTGCTTCAGGATAAACAGAAGCATAATGCCAAAAATAATGGGTTCCGTTGGTAAACTTAGTCCCAGACCACCTTCGAGGTTTTGAAGGTTGACTGCAAGCGGGGTAAGGAATACGACAAATAAAATGAGCTTATCAAGAGAAAAAAAGGCCAGTAAAACAACCAGGAGCACTGCCGGAAGTAAATTGAAGTAGTAAAATTCAAAATAGGTGCATACTGCGTTGAATACAATAAACAGGATGCTTAAAGCATACACCCACTTTCTATGCCTTTCATCCAAAATATTGATTTCCGGGATCAGTTTACTTGGTTCACTCATTGGCTTTTTCTACTGTGCCCGGAACCGGGTTAGACTTACTGGCGTCTTTTATAAGTATTAAAAAAAGTAAAAAAAAGTTTGCCGATGATACTGAAATCAGCACAATCAGCCAGCGCACGGGATACGATTTCTTATCAGCAGGAAAAGGCTTGCTCACAATATTGGTATATGTAAGCTCTTTATTTAGATCGCTCAATGCCTGGTCATATTCCAGCTTTGCGGTGTTAAAGCTATTTAATGTAATATCCAGTGTTTGTTTAGTTTTGTAATATTCTCCGCCTTTCTCTTCCAGGTTGCGCATCATCGCATCAATATCTTTGAGGTTCTCTTTACGGGCACCACCGCTCAGTGCTTTGTAATAGCTTTTGGTAACTTCTTCGGTCTGGATATCGTAATCCAGCAATTGGTATTTTACCCGGTATTCCTGGAGAACAGCATCAATAGAATCTACCTGACGTTTTTTAGTGTCCATCAGGTTCTTGAAAATAACCACCACCTCTTTTGTTTTCTCGCGTTGCAGGCTACGCGCTTTCACATTCAATGCATTGATAATTTCCATCACCATGTCGGAGGCCAGTTTGGGATCTGTATCAAACACTCTAATTTCAATAGAATTAAACTGGGTACGTCTTACTTCCACATTGGATAAATAAGTGTTCACCAGATCGGTATAACCCGCATCGCCTGTTGTATCGATATCATAGTGTGCTGCTAATCCGAATTTCTGTACCACCGCATTTCTGATATCGGCAGATTCCAATAGCTGAAGCAGTTGTTCCGATGGGGTTTCTGAACTGTACGGAATAATATTGGATGGGTAAATGAGTGCAAATGATTTATACTTTGGCGGTATAAAAAATGCGCTGGAAAAAACACAGGCTGCCACTAGTGCGACAATTGTCACCACAATAAAATGCAGTTTCCATTTTACAAACAGGTTTATAAAGTAGCGATTACTTTCAAGGTATTCGTTCATTACAAGTGTTTTATTTTAATGGTGTTTTAAACAAATAATTGTGCCTTTCAGCTTAAAAATAGCAATATTCCTAACCTTTTGTCCTGAACTGCTTAAAATTCTCCAGCAGTAATATGGCGATAATGGCCATCAGAAGAGTAGTTATGGTTGAAACCACAACAATCACCCAGCGTACAGGATATGATTTTTTTTCTGCCGGAAACGCATTGCTTACAACGAATTTCTGTGGAAGTATCTGCTCAGCATCTGCTTTTGCGCCTTCGTATTTTGTTTTCAGCAAATTAAGCTGTTTCCGCTGCAGTTCCATATTATCTCTTAAAGATACATAAGCACTGCCGTACTGGGCTATAATCTTCAGCTTTTCCTCAAGTGCTTTCACTGCTCTCTGATCGCCTTTGGAAAGTGCAATGGCATGCTGCTCTGTAGTTACTTCCGATTGCGATTCGTAATCATATAGTCCCAACCCGTTCAGTATTTTAATAGAGTCAATCATTTTATTTATTTCAGCCTCCTTGCCAAAATATTCTCTTTTAACAATGTTCAGGGCCTGAAGGGCACGCTCACGCTGCATACGTGTTTTGGAGGAGTCATGCAAACGGGCAATGTCATTGGCTATCAGCGCAGCAGTATCGGGGTCCGTGTCCATCACCTCAATCTTCACGGACATGTACTCCGTACGTTTAAAAGTGATGTTGCTCTGGAACTCTTCGTATAGCTTGGTACGTTTGAACTTGTCAGTAGAATCAATACCATAATGTCCTAAAAGGTTATATTTTTCTGAAATGGCAGCACGTATCTCATCCGAGTTAAGGATCTGCAGCATTTGCTCAGCTTCCTCTTCGGCACCAAAGGCTAGAACGTCATCATTTTTGAAGTTCATTTCGCTCAAAAGGGCCTTGGAAATAGAGCTGGTTGTTGCCGGGAACAGGATTACCGTTGATTTATACTTCGGTCGGATAGTAAGGGCAATAATGCTGGACACAATTACTGCTCCTATGGCAATTACAATCAGCTGTTTGCGCCATTTAAAAATAAAGTGCAGTATATTCAGTGAATTAAAATCTTCAGTCGCTTGCCCTTTTGTGTCCATTTTGAATGTTTAGAATTTGATTTGGGGCAACAAAAATAGAAAAAAATGGACAACTGCCTAAGTTTACCCGTATTTGAGTATCCTGAACATTGCTTTAATATTTAACACCCCTGATACAAATGCCCATATGCCACAGGCGCAGGTCATGAGTACAAAATTTATTATCCAGTTGAAATTCAGCATTTTGGAACCATAATTAATAGCGATAACTCCAATAACAAACATAATTAATGTATTGATTAGGCGGTAATTAACCTTGAATTTGAATATCCGCTGTGCAATAATAACCTGTATAATGGCAGTAAGAAACTGGGTAATCATACTTGAAATAGCCGAGCCGTAAGCTTCTAATTGTTTGATTAATATGAAATTAAGTGTGATATTCAGCACCATGCCTCCCGCAGCCATAATGTTTAGCTGTTTCAAATTACCATTGGCAGTGAGCAACGTACCAAAAATATAGGTGGTGGAAATGGCTATGAAGCTGAGCATCAGTAAACTAAATATTTTGGCCGATTCTTTTGCATGAAGCACATACAGCAAATCCATAAGTTCCTCGCTGTAAAAAACACATCCCACGCCAACAACTATGGCGAGTGTAAGCAATAGGGTAGAAATAAGTTTAACCAGCGGCTCAACCGACTCCTTGTGCTTTAGCATCCTTGAAAAAACAGGGAGCAGCATACCTGCCGACAAGAATGCAATCATATTGGCTGCATCCAATAAACGGAAAGCCTGCGCGTAAATGCCTGATTGAACGTCACCTACGCCTTGTGGCAATAGCCGTTCAAGCATTACGGTATCAATACGGTTATAAAAGGACATAAGGAGGGTGAGGATGGCAAAGGGTAGGCTTTTTTTCAGGATCATGATTGAAAAAGCCCTATTCCACTTCAAACTGAATGAATGGGTTTTATTAAGAATAATTATAAAGGCGGTTACAGCGGTAATAAAGTAGCTAAGTGTTTGAGCATAAACAAAATACATGATGCCGTCAGGGCGTTTTAATACCCCTGTAGTTAACAAAACGGTACAAAAACCAATAAGTAATGTACGGTCCAGGACAGAAACAATGGCATCGGTTTTAAACAAGTGTAAACCCGCAAGGTTGGAGCGGGTATAATTGATAAAATACAAAAGGAACATGTTAAATCCTTGAATAAGAAGGAGTTTCATTAGCCGGGTGTCATAACCTATTATTAAACCAATCAGAACAACCACAACGATGTATATTACCGCAAGGAACAGCTTTAAAATGAACAAACCGGAAAAGTGCTTTGTAAGCAGGTGGTTGTTTTGAGCAATGTTTTTATTGTTGAAATTGGTAATCCCAAAATCCAGTAGGATGTTCAGCAGGAACGAGAAATTAAATATTGCAAAATAAACACCATAGCTTGCAGCGCCAACCTGGTTCTGAACTTCACGTTCAATACCCAGTATATAAAAGGGCTTGATGAACAGGTTCAGAAAAAGTAAAAAAGCAAGGTTCGTGACAAATTTCTTTTGCATCAGGCGAAAATACTAAAATTAAGCAGGTATGAAAATGAAATTTTGAGTCTTGTGCTTATCAGCTTCATACTTTATCAGTTTTTCACCATTTGCAACAAAAGCGGTATAATATAGTTCCTCAAAAAGCTGGAAACATTGTTTTCTGTTATCGTTGTCCCACAATTCAGCATATACAACAGGTTTGTGCATAGCTATAATGTGGCGCGCACCATCCAGTACAAAATACTCAAAATTCTCAACATCAATTTTTATGGCACTGATGCGTTGTGTAAGGTTCTGCAAGGCGGGCAGGGTGTCAAGCTTATAGAGCGGCACTGTAAAGCGCTCGCCTTCGTTATTTTCCGGGATACTGCTGTGGACCACGTGGCTTAGCCCCTGCATGCGCACCGCATTTATCACCGGCATTACCATTTCAGCCTGACCTTCGGTATTGCCCAATGCAATTTCAAAAAGCCGGACATTCCCAAGCTTAAAAAAGTTGACAATACGTTTAAATGCCTCAATATTATTGGGCATGGGTTCAAAGGCAAAAACTTCTGAGCCCTTAATGCTCCTGGCAAGATGTGCGGTCATAATACCAATATTGGCGCCAATATCCAGTACAATGGTATTGTCTGGTATCAGGCTAAGGAACACAAAAAAGTCCTTCTCATTTTTATCTCGTTTAAGCGTATAGATCTTAAACAAAGAAAAAACAAAAAGGTAGTTCTTAAAACCCAGCAGTTTGTGTAAAATATATTTTACCGCATTTTTCATTCAGCCTGCAAAAGTATTGTTTTTTAGTGAATAGTCTATTAGTTCATTTGTTCATTGGTTTATTGGTTCATTGGTTATCAGTTATTAGTTATTGAGTTACAGCTCAACTCTTTGCATTTAACCATTCTCTCTGTTATTATTATATTGTTTCAACTATTCCAGTACCTCATTATTCTATCATCCCCATTGTTCCTGGGCCGCATTATTTTACCATCTCTCCAAAAACTCAATAACCCAAAAACTCAATAACCCAATAACTCAATAACTCAATTCATTATTCCACCATTCCATTATTCCACCACCTCATCACGAATAAACCAATGAACCAGTGAACCAATGAACCAATCATAAAAAAGCTGTATTTTCGTTCCACATAAAATGGAAATAGTTGTAAATACCCGTTTATTGCTTAAAAACCGGCTGGAAGGTATCGGGTGGTTTACTTATGAAACGCTCAAACGTATTACTGTTAAACATCCGGAGCACCATTTTGTGTTTTTATTTGACAGGGATTTTGATGATGAGTTTATTTTTTCTGACAATGTAACCCCCTTGATCCTTTCACCGCAGGCACGCCACCCTGTTCTGTTTTACTGGTGGTTCGAATTTTCTGTTGCACGTTTTTTAAAGACTTACAAGCCGGATTTATTCCTGTCACCGGATGGATATTTATCCCTGAATGCGGATGTAAAGCAGCTGGCCGTAATACATGATTTGAATTTTGAACACTATCCCAATGACCTGCCATTCCTGGTGCGTAAATATTACCACTACTTTTTTCCAAAGTTTGCACGGAAGGCATCCCGGATTGCTACTGTTTCACATTTTTCCAAATCGGATATAATAAAGCAATACAACATTCACCCCGATAGCATTGATGTGGTGTTCAACGGTTGCAATCCATTGTATCAACCGCTTTCTGGTGAGGTTAAAAGTCTGGTGAAACAAAAATATACAGGCGGTTGCGACTATTTTCTATTTGTAGGGGCCCTGCACCCGCGAAAAAATATATCCCGTTTGTTTCAGGCATTCGACAAGTTCCGGCAGGCGCAGGACAAAGATATTAAGCTGCTCATTGTAGGTGAAAAATATTACTGGACCAGCGAGATAAAGCGTACTTACCTCAATATGCAACACAAGAAAGATGTTATTTTTACAGGTCACCTGTCAACAGAAGAGCTTACCGGGGTTACTGGTTCTGCATTGGCACTTACTTACGTGCCTTATTTTGAAGGTTTTGGTATTCCATTGCTTGAAGCAATGAGTTGCGATATCCCCGTTATCACAGGCAATGTCACTTCAATGCCCGAAATCGCTGATGGTGCTGCGCTCTTGGTAGATCCTTTTTCAGTGGATGATATTGCAAACGCCATGCTCCGGTTAGCGCAAAACAACCAGCTGCGCCAGGAGCTCATTGAGAAAGGCCGTCAGAGAAGACTGGATTTCAGCTGGGACAAAACCGCTGACGCGCTTTGGAAAAGCATAGAACGTACAACCCGGAAATAATTACCCTTAATCCTCCATGAATCAACCGTTAATTCGGTAAACCACTGAACGAATGCACCGGTGAGCCAATGAACAAATGGCCAATTGCCATGAACGCCTTAAATCTTTAGATTAATTAAATTTCTGACTTTTATATGTGCCTGAAAATTCTTATATTCGCATATTACTATAATATCTGAAAATTATGAAAAAACTGTTACCCTTTTTAGTGCTAATTTTTGCTTGCCAGTTTGTTGTCGGACAAACCCTGGTAAGCGCAGTTCAAATCGCATCAAAAAACACTTCGCAGGTGTCTTCTGTTCTGGGAGGCTCGGGAGGGCCTTATAATGCTGTGAAAATTTATAAAGTAAAATACAATACAAAAGATCCGTTTAACAACAATACCGTTGCTTCCGGTGCAGTGTTTGTTCCAAACATGGCTTGTGACAGCTTTCCTGTGGTTGCTTATTGCCACGGAACGGTATTAAGGAAAACACAGGTGCCATCTGCACAATACGACAGCAATTATGAGGGGCTTTATTTTTCATCAAAAGGCTTTGTTGTTGCAATGCCTGATTATCTTGGGTTGGGCGACAATCCTGGCTTCCATCCCTACCTGCATGCTGAAACGGAAGCAACTGCTACCCTGGATTTGATGAGGGCGATGCGTGAGTTTCTTGCTGATAGCACCAATATTGATTTGAATGGTCAGGTATTTGTTACGGGCTATTCACAAGGCGGTCATGCTGCTATGGCAACATTGAAATATATTGAAGACCACAACCTGCATACCGAGTTTAATGTTGTTGCAGGCGCTCCTATGTCAGGGCCATACTCTTTATCAACTGTTCAGCCTCGCACCGTGTATGATTCCATTTATGCTTACAATGCATTTACGCCCTATGTGGTGAACAGCTACCAGTATGTATACGGTAATCTATACACAAACGTAAGTGAATATTACGATGCTCCTCATGATGCCAATATCCCGCCTTATCTGAATGGTTCTTATACTTTTGAGGCACTCAATGTAACGTTGCCAACAAACGTGTATACATTCATGAACGATAGTGTGCTGAATGCATTCATGGCCGATACTATTTCATATTCAACCCCTTTGCGGCAGGACTTAAAACTGAATGACAACTATTCATGGAATGCAAGTATGCCATTAAGATTATGCTATTGCGGTAGCGATGATTTGGTGCTGCCTGGCAACAGCCAGGTGGCTGCTGATTCAATGACAGCAATGGGTTCGCCAGATGTTTCGGCTGTTAATATAAATCCTGCCGGTGACCACTTTACCTGCTTTTCTCCCGCTATGACATACGTACGTAACTGGTTTAATACATTGAAAGTGTCTTGTACAGCTACTACCGGCATCAGTGAGAACGAAATGCAGCAAACGGTGAACATTTCATTGTATCCAAATCCGGCAGAAAATGAAATTACAATCGAATCGTCCGAAGAAATGGAACGTATTCAGGTAACCGATATAAATGGTAAAATAGTGATCAATATCGAATCTCTGAATAAAGATGCAGCAAACATCAATATCAGCGCAATCAATAACGGTTTTTATTTTATCAAATCATACGATAAACAAGGCAGGGTTACTGTGAACAAATTCATGGTGCAAAAAAATAAATAACGAATGAGGAGATCCATTAATGATATAATTCTCCACCTCTTATTTACAACCACATCAGGCACTGGAAAAAAAAAGGTTAAGGGAAAGCTCAATAAGGCTTTCCCTGCCTTGTTTTTGAGCCTGTTATTTTGCTGCGTTCTTTGCCTTCGTGGAAACGCTAATGCCCAGTCTTCCATTGATTCACTCCAGCAGCTTTTAAAAACAGCGAAAGAAGACAAGGAGAAGGTGAATATCCTGAATACACTTTTTTCTAAAACCCGTTTTCAGTCTGTTGAAAATGCTTTTCCTTTTGCAGAGCAGGCCTTAAAGCTGGCACGCAAAATTTCTGATAAGCCCGGACAAGCCAAAGCACTTGAGAACATATCCCTGTTTTACCGGATTAACAACAATATTGAAAAAGCCATTGAATACAATGTTGAAGCCCTTATGATAAGGAACAATATTGGTGAACAGCCAGAAATTGTAAATACACTTATGGCGGCTGCCGAATTGTATAAGCTGCAGCTGAACTACGATAAGGCTATGGCCCATTACCTGAAAGCCCTTAAGATTGCTGAAGACTATATTTCCGAAAATTCTTCTTCGGATAAAATTAGTGTGGTCAAGGCTCAGCAGGCTAGGCTTTTGTACCTCATCGGTCGCATTTACCAGGAACAGCACAATTACAGCCTGGCTAAAAATTATTATTCAAAAGCGCTTGAAATATATACCGCAACAAATGATGAGAAGGGACTGGCCGATGTATCGCTTTCTCTGGCTATTGTACTTTACGACAGCAGTAACAACGACAAGTCACAAACATTTGTTTTTAAAGGCACACACAAGGAGGCAATGGAGAATGCCTTGAAAGCAAAAAAAATATTTGAGAAAATCAACGATGCCAATGGCATGGTGCGTGCCAACAATCACCTTGCATATATTAGCGCTGGTAGAGGTGATTTTGCGCAGGGTGTAAAATATGCGCAGGAAGGCCTCGATGTGGCCAGCCAGGTCGGAAACAAAGAAATGGTAGCCTCCCTCAATGGAACGATTGGGGATATATACTATGCACAGGGTGATTACAAAAAAGCGCTTGAATACATCAATAAATGCTATGAGGGTGCAAAAGCAATCAATAACAATCATTTTATCCGTGACATTTACCTGAGCTATGCCAGTATTTATGCAAAACTCAATGATTTTAAAAAGGCCTATCAATACCACATTTTATACAACGAATTAAAAGACAGTTTGCTGAATGAGCAGTCAAACAAGCAGATTGCAGAAATTAATGCAAAATACGACAGCGAAAAGAAAAATAAGGAGCTGATAAAGAAAGATGCTGAGCTCGCGCAGCAGCAGGCCGAAACCCGCCAGCAGCATACGCAAAGAAACGCACTTATTGTAAGTTTCGTATTGCTCATTTTTATTGCGTTCTTTATTTACAGGGGATACCGGAACAATAAGAGGGCGAATGCTAACATTATCAGGCAAAAAGATGAAATTGAAAAATCATACAAGAATATTTCCATCCTGAGCGAAATAGAGCAGGAGATCACTTCTTCGCACACCATTGAGAGGATCATTGAAAAGGTGTATGAGAATGTAAATAAACTAATGGATGCAGATGTATTTTGTATTGGTGTGCATAACGAAAAAAATAATTCCATTGATTTTCCGGGCTTTATTGAAAACGGTAAAAAATACAACAGTGCGTATAAACTTACAGATCATATAAGGCTTCCGGTGCTTTGTTTTAATAACAACCGCGAAATATTTATAAATGACATGGAAAAGGAATACAGTCATTACGTTCCTTCCATAAAAGACATTCCAGAGCCGGTTGCCGGTGAACGTCCGGAATCCCTTATTTTCCTGCCACTTATCTATAAGGAAAAAACGATTGGGGTTATTAATGTGGAGAGTTTCAGTAAAAATGCTTACAACAAGTACCACCTCGAAATATTAAAAAATCTGGCTGTATATGTTGCCATTGCGTTGGAAAACGCACAGCTTTATAAAAACCTGGAAGAAAAAATTCAGGAGCGTACGACTGAAGTATTAAAGCAGAAGGAAGAGGTTGAAAAATCGTATGAAAATACCAAATTGCTTAGTACGCTCGGCCGTGAAATTACTGTGCTGCTGAATGTTGATGAAATTATCCAGAAGGTATATGAAAATGTAAACCGTTTAATGGATGCATCAGCCTTTGGTATCGGAATATACAGGCCTGAAAAAAAGGGGCTTGAATTTACATTCATTGAAAAAGGCGTAAAACTGCCTAATAACATTGCCTTCCTTGACGATGAAACAAGGCCTGCTGTATGGTGTTTTAAAACCCAGCAGGAAATGATCATCAATGACTTTGAAAGGGAATACAGCAGCTATATGCCAACCAGTGCCGCCCCGCAACCCCTTCAGGGCGACAATACGGAGTCCGTTATTTATATGCCGCTTTCCATTTCGGATAAACACATTGGTGCCATTACCGTTCAAAGTTTTAAAAAGAATGCCTACAGCCCTTACCAGGTGGACATATTGCGTAATCTGGCAGTATACGTAGTAAGTGCGCTTGACAATGCCCGGTTGTACGAAAGTATGGAAGAGCAGGTAAAGCAGCGTACCGAGCAGGTAACAATACAGAAAGAAGAGCTCGAAATATCATACAACAACATCCATGTGTTGAGCGAAATAGGCCAGCAGATTACTTCTACAATTGACTTTGAAGGTATTTTTCAAAAGCTGCATGAAAACATCAGCCGTCTGATGGATGCCGAATGTTTTGGTGTGCGCATCTATCACCCTGAAACGGAAACTGTGGAGGTGAAATACGAGTACGATAAAGGAAGGCGAATCAATCCGTTTTCATTCTCAATGGAAAATGAGAGCAACTTTTCGGTTTGGTGTATAAAAAACAAAAAAGAAATATTTATTAATGATAATGCCAAAGAATATACAAACTATGTAAAGGATATTGTGGTCATCAGCGGGGACATGACGCACTCCCTTATGTTCTGCCCGATGATTCTGAAGGACGAAGTTGTAGGTGTGATTACGGTGCAGAGCTACCAGAAGAATCAATACACAAAGCACCATCTCGACATATTGATATCCCTGGCCAATTATGCGGCTATCGCACTTGAAAATGCAGAACTCTATGAAGGCCTTGAAGAGAAAGTGAAGGAGCGTACAGCAGAGGTATTGATGCAAAAAGAGGAAGTTGAAAAATCATACGAAAATACAAAACTGCTGAGCGAAATAGGACGCGAGATTACTTCGGTGCTTACTGTGGAGGAGATTATTAAAAAGGCCTATGAAAATGTGAACCGGTTGATGGATGCTTCAGCCTTTGGCATTGGTATTTACAATAGCGACAAAAATCAGATCGAGTTTTCGGGATTTATTGAAAAAGGCGAGCGTCTTCCGTTTTATTTTGTTTCTATTTCCGAAGTAACACGCCCTGCAATATGGTGTTTCAGGGAGCAGCGGGAGCTTATTATCAATGATTTTCAGAAAGAGTTCAATCAGTATTTTCCTGACCAGGAAATTCCGGCTCCTAAAGAAGGGGAGCAGCCCGACTCCATTATATACCTTCCGCTTTCAACACCTAATAAAAGAGTTGGGGTTATAACTGTTCAGAGCTTTAAAAAGAATGCGTACAGCGCGTACCAGCTGAATATACTTAGGAACCTTGCACTGTACGTGGTTAACGGTCTTGAAAATGCCCGCCTTTATGAGAACATGGAGGATGAGGTGAAAGCACGTACACTCGAAATTGAAAAGCAGAAAAATGAGCTTGCCCGTTTGTCGCTTGTAGCAAGTGAAACCGACAATGGCGTCCTGATCTTTAATGATAAAGGTGAAATAGAATGGGTGAACGATGGTTTTACAAGGTTGCAGGGGTATACGCTTGAAGAGCTGAAAAAGAAGCACAATACCATCGAAAAAATAAGCAATAACCCGGAAATTGCAGCATTGGTGGAAGACAGTATAAAAAATAAAAAATCTTCTGTTTATCAGTCGCTCAACATAACCAAAGCAGGTAAAGAATTGTGGGTGCAAAGCTCTCTTACTCCAATCATGAATGAGCATGGTAAAATCACCAACTGGGTGGTGATTGATGTGGATATTACCAACCTGAAAAAGGCGGAAGACAGCATACGCCAGCAGAATGAAAAAATTACGGATAGTATTAACTATGCCCAAAAAATTCAGGAAACCTTACTGCCTCCGCTTGATGAGATAAAAAGACTGTTGCCCCAGTCATTCATTCTTTACCGTCCAAAAGATATTGTCAGTGGCGACTTTTACTGGCTTTACAGGCATCAGCAGCAAATATTCATTGCTGTTGCGGATTGTACCGGCCATGGTGTTCCTGGGGCATTCATGTCGCTTATGGGAAATAACCTTTTGAACGATATTGTTAAGGTTAAAGGCAAGCATGTTCCTTCTGAGATCCTGGAAGAGCTCAATGTGCAAATCCTGACAACACTGAACCAGAACAGTAAAACCACCTCCGTAAAATATGGTATGGATATAGCCCTTGTTTGTATGGAGCAGTCTGTTGATGGTAGTTGTAAACTGCAGTATTCGGGTGCCCATAGTCCGCTGCTGGTATTCAGGAACAATGAGTGTATCCAGATAAAGGGTGATAAACGTTCTATCGGAAGTTATATTAAGGAAGAAGATTCGGGCTTTACAAACCACGAAATGACCCTCTTGAAAGAAGATATGATTTATATGTTCTCGGATGGTTATGCCGATCAGATTGGAGGTCCTGAAAGCAAAAAAATGTTTGCCCAGCCTTTCAGAGACTTACTGCAGCTGGTCGCACAAATGGATGTGAATAGACAAAAAGAGAAGCTGGAGAATAACCTTGCCGGATGGCAGGGACAACAAAGCCAAACAGACGATATACTTGTACTTGGAATACGTATATAAAGAAGCAAAGAAAACTTCCGTTCGGAGGATGGCAATTTTTTTTAAATTAGAAGTGCAGAATACTGTGCTTTTTCAAATAACGGAATTACAGGTATGAATAAATTTTCTTTTATCGGTAAAACTACCAGCCACATTGTGCTGCAGTTCGCAGTATGTGTTTTAATGGGTTTTACCGGATCCCTTGTGGCACAGTCTTCAATAGCTTTTGATGCCGGACAAACATTCTCCAAATTTAAATACAGCGATGGCCAGGGTGCAATTAAGGATTTTAAATACAATATAAATGGCTGCTTTGGGCTTGGATATCAGTATGTTGCTCCCAACGGACTGTTTATACGTGCAGGTGTTGGGATGAGAAAAGGCGGGGCTTCCCTTGAATACAATGAAACTACTGTAGAATGGAAACTGCAATACCTCGATGTGAATGCCGGAATAGGCTATATGCTTAACCGGTGGCGGGCAAAACCTTACCTTACGGTATCTCCCTTTTTTGCATACCTCCTTAAAGGGGAGCAATTTATAGGAATCAGCAAATATGATATTCTGGCTAATAAATCCATTGCCGGACATGATTTTGGGGTTTGTTTTGCCCCTGGTCTTAAAGTTGAAGTATCCAATACATTTTCATTTTATACCGAGTTCCGGCAGCTTACCGGGCTTCAGAACCTGGAGACCGATTCTGGTACGGGCCAGAAATCCTATAACCGGGGATTTTCTGTTCACCTGGGCATAGCCATCGCATTAATAAGGTATAATTATGTAACAACTCAGTAGGAATTGGAGTATATAACGTATTTGCATGACAAATAAACGAATGAAAAAAATAATAACCACCTGCCTCATCCTGTTTTTGCCATCATTATTGGTACTCCTGGCTGGCAGCGGTTCATTTGCTGGAAAGCTCGGAGGTAACACATTTGCTCAGCTTAGCGGGATTACGTATCAGGCGGTAGCTGTAGATCAGGATGGTAAAGGTATACCGGGCATGGATCTGAGCGGTCAGCCTATACCTGGTGCTTCCATTGCTGTGCGTTTTACAATACTGGCCGATAGTGTTAACGGTACTGTTTTATATCAGGAAACACACACTACCAATACGGATGTTTATGGGCTCTTTTCGCTGGTAATCGGTGCCGGAACGGTGAGTGCCGGTACTAACCTGTCAGCAATTCCATGGCAAATAGGCAACCAGTATCTCAAAGTTGAGATCGATATAAAGAATGATGGCAATTACAAACTGGTAAGCCTTCAGCAGATGATGGCCGTTCCTTATGCATTTTATGCGCAGAAATCCGATACCGCTCTATATTCTTTAAATGCTGCAGCGACAAGCGCTGCTGGTTGGAGCCTCACAGGTAATGATACTACGAATTCAAGCACCAATTTTCTGGGAACCAAAGATTCTGTTGATTTGGTGTTCAAAACAGACAGTACAGAACGGATAAGGGTCATGGCCGATGGTAAAGTCGGGGTTGGGACTTCTTCGCCACTTGCACAGCTGGAGGTCACGGGTACCGGACAAGCCAATGACACATTAAACCTTGGTGTAAAAAGTAATTTTGGTACTTATGCCCTTGCGGTAAAGGATTTTGGAAAAGTCGGTATAGGTACTGCTTCGCCCAAAGCACAGCTTGATGTTATGGGCAGCGGACAACCCAATGATTCACTTACTTTAGGAGTAAAGGATAATGCCGGTGTCTTCTATTTTGTTGTTCGGGACGATGGAAAAACCGGGGTAGGCACTTCTGTTCCGGCCAATGAACTTTCGGTTGCAGGTACAATTGGCATTGCGGAACCAGGCAGTGATGGGAACAGGTTGCAGATAAGTTCATCAAGTTCAGGCGCTGTTATTTTCCAGAAAGATAATAGTCCCATCATTTTTAAAACCTTATCCGGAAACCAGGAAAAGATGCGTATCCGGGACGAAGGCGATGTTGGCATTGGAACGGCAAATCCGGCCGGAAAATTTCATGTAAATAATGATTTAACGGGTAGTGACAGCTCTTTTGTTGTAATGCAAAGCGGAGATGTTGGTATCGGTACAATTACCCCGGGTGCTAAACTCGAGGTGGCCGGACAAGTAAAAATAACCGGTGGCTCACCGGGAGCAGGAAAAATATTAACCTCAGATGCAACTGGTCTTGCAACATGGCAAACTTTAACTACTTCTTCAGGCACTGTTGATACCGTTATTGCTGGTGATTTGGTTCCTTTGTTTACAACCTCCATTGCCAACCCTGATTCAGCCCCAGCTATTAGCTTTACACTTACCAATGCAGCGCCATACAGTGTGTTTGGTAATAATACAGGTAGTAGCGCACAGCCTTCCTATTTTACCCCTCAGCTCGCATCGCCTTTGTTTCAGAACCAGGGAACCACCACTACAGTTCTGCATGGTGATGCTGCCGGGAACCCAACCTGGAACCAGGTGGTAAACTCAGATATTGCTAACAGTACCATTGATCTCACTACAAAAGTTACTGGTGTGCTTCCGGTGTTAAATGGTGGAACAAATACAAGTTCAATTGGAGCTGCGGGAACTGTTGTGTATTCTACTGGCAGCTCGTACGGTTTTACAACTGTTGAAACTGCCGGCAAAGTGCTTGTTTCCGGTGGTTCCGGAACACCCACATGGGGCAACCCTACCGATTTACTTATAATTAACGGTATTACACCAATCTCGGCAATCTCTAACAATGCAACAACATATTCAATTTCTGTCAACATCAATAGCGCCTCATCATCTGGCGTGGTATTGTCCGGAGCCGGAAACCTCAATAAAGTTTGGGGAACGGATGCAGCAGGTAATCCGGGGTGGCGGAGTGTTGACACGACTCAATACGCTTACTATGCGGCTTATGCCGACACGGCTCAATATACGTATCGTGCAGCCTTTACTGATACGGCCCAATATGCCTTCGGTGCTGCTTTTGCCGACACAACCCAATATTCATACAGAGCGGCTTATGCTGACACTGCTGGTTATTCTTTATATTCTGATTCTGCTCAATATTCCGTTTATAGTGATACTGCTGCTTATGCGTTATCAACCAACTCATGGGGGCTTAATGGCAACGCGGGTACAGTGGATGGTGTTAATTTTATTGGTACCACAGATAGTACCGCGTTTAATGTCCGTGTAAATAACGAGCCCGCGGGAAGAATTGATATCAGAATGGCCAACGCATTCTGGGGACACAAAGCCGGAGCCATAACGTCTACAGGAAACTTGAATACTGCTATGGGTGAAACGGCTTTGGCTTCCAATACCATAGGCTGGGGAAATACTGCGATTGGCGCGCAGGCATTGTTTTCCAGTGCTGTTGCTATTGGAAACGTTGCGGTTGGTCCGCAAACACTTTATTCTAATACTTTTGGAATTGGTAATGTAGCGGTCGGACCGCGAGCATTGTACTCAAATATTTCAGGAAATGGCAATATTGCGCTTGGTGCTTTGTCGCTCTATTCAAATGTGTCCGGAACTGCAAATATCAGTATTGGCGATAGCTCCCTTTTCTTCAATACGTCTGGTTTAGGCAATATTGCCCTTAGTTCTTATGCCCTATATTCCAATACTATTGGAAATGCGAACATCGCACTAGGCCCATCTGCAATGTTCTCAAATATAGACGGGGAGAGAAACATTGCTCTGGGCGATAGCACCTTGTTTGCAAATACATCTGGTATTTCCAATATAGCCTTAGGCTCTCATTCTTTGTTTTCCAACACGTTAGGCTCAGGAAATATTGCATTGGGTGGTGAGGCGCTGAAGCAGAATTTGTCGGGCTCATCCAATATTGCAATTGGTTCACGCTCACTGTATACCAATACAGGAAGTGCAAATGTGGCAATTGGGTCGTATGCACTAAGAGGGAACACCACGGGCTTTATGAATGTTGCAATAGGTGATAGCTCGCAATATTTTAATACCACAGGCGACCAGAATACAGCTGTAGGAGCAAGATCCCTCTTTGCCAATACTACAGGAAAATGGAATTCGGCATTTGGCTCAACGGCACTTACAGCTAACACAACTGGTGATTACAATACTGGTATAGGTATATATACGCTTTATAAAAACACGACCGGCTTCTCTAATACTGGTGTTGGGTACGGAGCATTATACGCCAATACCGCGAGCCGCAATACTGGTGTAGGTTTTGGTTCCTTGTTTTATAATACTACTGGCGACTTTAATGCTGGTTGTGGGTTTTACTCGCTTTTCAATAATACAACAGGTGTTGGGAATACAGCAATGGGTGCTAATACACTTTCTGGAAATACAACCGGGGCAAGCAATACTGCCGTTGGTTTACAAGCTTTATATACAAATACATTTGGCTCGTATAATGTGGCTATAGGTGCCAACTCTCTTTATTCCAACACAATTGGTGCGTATAACTCCGCCTTTGGAACACAGGCGCTTTATGCAAATATTGATGGAGATCAGAATACAGGAGTGGGTTTTAATGCGCTTCGCTTCAACACTTCCGGTGATGAAAATGCCGCAATGGGCTTGCAATCGCTTTATTCAAATACCTCGGGTAGTTATAATACGGCAAGTGGCGCCTATGCAATGTATACAAATACTACCGGTTCTTATAATACGGCCAACGGAAACGCAGCCTTGTATTCAAACGTTGGCGGTGTCAACAATACGGCAATGGGTGCTTCTGCCCTTCGTTTGAACAATTCCGGTAATTACAATGCGGCAGTTGGTAACAATGCATTACGTAACAATACTTCCGGAAGCTACAATACAGGTATGGGGCTTGAATCACTAAATAAAAACACGACCGGTGATAATAATACAGCTACAGGGGCGCAGGCTTTATATAACAATACTACGGGCACAAATAACACATCAGCAGGGGTTACATCTCTTTATACCAATACTTTGGGTTCTGGCAATACTGCTATGGGCAGAAGTGCATTGTATTCAAATACGGTAGGAAACAATAATACTGCAGTTGGCTTCCGTGCGTTGTATACCAACCTAGCTGGAAGTTTTAATACAGCGGTGGGGGATAGTTCGCTTTATTTAAACGGCAATGGTAGTATGAATACCGCCACAGGGAGGCTGGCCTTATATTCAAATACCAGTGGTAGTTATAATACTGCAGATGGTAGCGGTGCTTTATATTCAAATACCATAGGTAGTTTAAACTCGGCTCATGGGGTGAATGCCCTTTATTCCAATACCACCGGCTTTAACAACTCTGCTTACGGCTTTAATGCATTATATAGCAACCAAAGTGGGAACGCAAACACAGCAGTAGGTGATAGCGCAATGATGGCAAATAGCACAGGTTCTTTTAATACTGCTCTGGGGGTTAGTACATTGCGTAACAATACAGTTGGTATCTACAATACCGGGATAGGCTTGGGGGCTCTTTACCTGAACACTTCCGGTAACTATAATACTGCTATTGGCGGGGGAGCGCTTGGATATAACTTTTCTGGTGTGGAGAATACAGCTGTTGGTGGCGGGGCACTTTATAAAAACACAATAGGAAATTATAACGTTGCAAGTGGTAACGATGCGATGAAAGATAATATTTCGGGCACGGCAAACGTTGCTATTGGTTCTGATGCCTTGAAAAATAATACTATAGGAAACAACAATACAGCTATTGGTTATAGATCTTTTATAGATGTAACTTCATTTAACAATTCAACGGCAATTGGATATAAAGCTCAGATTACAGCCAGTAATATGGTGCAGTTAGGAGATACCAATGTAACTGTGGTAAATACCTTTGGAACCATGATGGCGAGAGGCTATAAAACAGCGTTTGTGTCAAAAAATATAGATTATACAGCCACAGCTCTTGATGATATAGTAGCGGGAAGCGGTAATATTACTATTACACTTCCAACAGCTGTCGGTATAACTGGTAGAAAATACACAGTCAAAAATGTCGGGGCTGGCACAGTTTTAGTCGAAGATACTGGTGGGCAAACATTTGATGGAAACGGAAATGTGTCCTTGGATGCTCAGTATGAGTATGTTACGGTGGTGAGTGATGGGAGTAACTGGCTCATTGTAGAAAAAGGTTTCAATTAGTTAATAATTAACTAACAAAAAGATAAATAATTGCCTGTTCTGGCGCTGCAAAAAGCAATAAATTTGCAACCGGAATAGTTAAAACCATTTACGTGTTTATTTTAACCGGGAGTTATAAACTGAACATCAGAGTTTTAAAAAAGGCGGCTTTCGCGTGTTTATTCCTGTTTTTTATCTTTTTTTCTTCCCGTGCACAATTAATTATTAATGAAGTTTCTCAAGGGCCTTCGGGCGCTAAAGAATATGTAGAACTCCTTGTTGTTGGAACTCCTTCCTGCAGCTCTGCTTCCACTGTTGATTTAAGAGGATATTATATTGATGATAATAACGGCAGTCTTGCAAGCGGCACAGGTACGGGTATTGCTCAGGGATGCGTACGGTTTAAAAACATTTCTTTCTGGTCGGGTATTCCCCTAGGCACCCTCATTGTTGTTTATAACGACAATGATAAGAACGCGAACATTCCAGCCGATGATCTTTCAATGACAGATGGTAATTGTAAGTTGGTTATCCCTGTGAGTAATTGTACCCTGCTGGAACAGAATACGGACTTTCCAAGCCTCAGTTCAGATGCTTTCCCCACATCGGGCTTTACTGCCTGTGGTGACTGGACAACCCTGGCGATGGCAAATGGTGATGATTCCTTTCAAACGGTAGATGCTTCGGGTAATACGGTTTTCTCGGTAAGCTGGGGCAACAATACAGATAACCAGCTGATTTATTTTAGCGGGACATCCTCGGCAACTGTTGCTTTCATGACAAACTCCGCCAGTGATAATCCTAACCTGCAGTCGAACTGGACCAGGCTAGCTTCAGCCGGAAACGAAACCCCTGGCGCACCTAATAACAGCGCCAATGCAGCCTGGATAAGCTCAATGAGCAATAATTGTACTCCCGTTAGCCCTTTATCTTTAACCACCAGCAAAACCAACCCGGGATGCACCTGTGACGGTTCTGCTTCAGTAACAGCTACGGGTGGAGCTGGCTCTTATACATACAGCTGGGCACCTTCAGGGGGCAGCGGGGCAACTGCTTCGGGCTTGTGTGCCAGCACTTATACCGTAACTGTATCCACTTCTGGTGGGTGCTCTCAAACGGCTACTGTTACAATCGTTGCGAATAATACTCCTTTAAGTATAAATGTAAACAGCACTACCATATGTTCTGGTCAGTCTGCAACGCTTACTGCTACCGGTGCTGACGATTATGTTTGGTCCACCGGTGCAACAACGGCTTCCATAACAGAATCTCCATCATCGACTGAAACATATACTGTAACCGGCACCAGTAATGGTTGTTCCGGAACAGCAACGGGAACAATCACGATTGCAGGTGCGCTGTCGGTATCGGTTAATTCTGTTACAACCTGCTCCGGCCAGTCTGCAACGCTTACAGCCACCGGTGCTGACGATTATGTTTGGTCCACCGGTGCAACAACGGCTTCCATAACAGAATCTCCGTCATCGACTGAAACATATACTGTAACCGGCACCAGCAATGGTTGTTCCGGAACAGCAACGGGAACCATAACAATAGGCGGTGCTTTAACGGTATCGGTTAATTCTGTTACAGCCTGTTCCGGCCAGTCTGCAACGCTTACAGCCACCGGTGCTGACGATTATGTTTGGTCCACCGGTGCAACAACTGCTTCCATAACAGAATCTCCGTCTTCCACTGAAACATATACAGTAACCGGCACCAGCAACGGCTGTTCCGGAACAGCAACGGGAACAATCACGATTGCAGCTGCGCTGTCGGTATCTGTTAATTCTGTTACAACCTGTTCCGGTCAGTCTGCAACGCTTACAGCCACCGGTGCTGACGATTACGTTTGGTCCACCGGTGCAACAACGGCTTCCATAACAGAATCTCCGTCCTCCACTGAAACATATACTGTAACCGGCACCAGCAACGGCTGTTCCGGAACAACA
>JAGVJJ010000087.1 GCA_020051175.1 Bacteroidia bacterium
ACAACAAGGCCAGAGTCAAACCTGGCAAAAGCTCAATAGCCCAACCGGAGGAACAGCTACCGATTTGCTGGTTAAAAACCAACGCTTACTGATGACTGTTGATAGAATGGGCGTTTTTATTTCAGATGATAACGGAAATAACTGGGTGGCATCCAATACCGGTTTAAGCAATAAAAACACCTACCGGCTTTCTAAAAGTAATGATAGTGTTTTTGTATGCACCGGTACCGGAATTTTTCTAAGCACTGATAGCGGAAATACCTGGTCCAAAGTTTTTAATCAGGTGAGCAGGGCTTATTATTTTTTCAATGCCGGAGGAGTGTATTTTATTAATCAGTCAGATACTTTGTTGCGGTCAACCAATGGTGGATCTACCTGGACTCCCTCCCTCAAAGTACCGGGCAACAGCCTATTTAATTTTGTTTTTTATGATCCTATATTAGGTACGCTTACGGTATCGGTAAATAACTGGGTTTACCAAACTACCAACTTAGGTTCCACCTGGCAAAATATGCCTGTTCCGGCACCTTATAATCAGGCAGGGTTCTGCTCTGTTGGGAATCATTTGGTGTCTGGCATGGCCGGTAACTACCGGATTCTGCATCGTGAACTGCCTTCCACCAAATGGGACACGGTTTATAATAGCATCGCTTTAGGGTCCTTAAATAAAGTATTTGAAGCCGGGGGTAAAATTTACGCCATTGCATCACGTTCAAACACCAATTCCATGAGCATTTTGAACTCAGCTGATAGCGGAAAAACCTGGAGTATTTACGGGACATATAGCGGAATTCTTGATGTTACAAACATGGTTAAAAACGGGAGCGATTTATTCATAACCACTACCCTTAATCTTGTTTTTAAAGCTACCCCATCATCCCTGTTTCCGGTAGGGAAAGATATTTATGGATTGCCGCTGCTGGGCATAACTGCCGGGAATTCGAATCTGGCCGCCTTGATGGAAGGCGCTAACTTCAGCTTCTCGGTAAACGGGGGAGGAAACTGGGATCCCATTGGCTCCAACTATCAAAGTGATTTGGTGCTGTATGGTTTAAACAATGACACCCTCTATTCCATGGGTTATAATTCCAGTTACTTTGATAAAAACCAGATGAAATGGAAAGTATTTGGTTCGCAAACCTACTCCTTTCCCAGTGCAGCTGCTATTGGTTCTGATCGTATTTATGTTGCTTCAAATTCCATTTCAGGAGTGCCATCTTTGCGGTACACGGATAAAATAACCGGGTTTACCAACACCTTTCATTCATATAGTTCAACGGGCTCCATCACAGCCATGCTAAGCACTGAAAATGCACTTTATGTAACCATGAATGCGGGAGTGATTTATGCATATGATCTAGCAAACGGACAGCAGGAACTGGCTTCAAAAAATTTATCCCCTATGAAAAAGATGATAAGGGGAGGTAGTTTTATTTATGCCTTGCCGCTGCAACCAGGATCGGGCATCTATAAAATACCACTTGATCTGGTAAACGGAACCGTAAAACAAATCACTACTCAAATTGGAGATCCGCTTTTCAGAGATATTTATTTTACGCGCTCTACCTTGTATGGGTTAACACAAAACGGAAAACTTTATTTTACCAAAGATTCCGGAGATTCCTGGGTTCAGGTTCCGCTTGTTAATATTCCATCAGATACCTTAACGGGCCTGGCTGTGAATGATGCTACGGTTTATATCAGCACCTACTCTTCGGGCATATGGTATCAATCAAGATCAACCGTTCTTTATGTGGCAGATAAATATCCGGAAACTCCCATAGGTAATTTGTATCCTAATCCGGTGAAAGATATTATTCAGGTGCATGCTAAGGAAAAGGGTGTGCTAAGTTTTTTTGATTATACAGGCAAAATATGTTTGCAAAGATATATGGATGAATTAACACAGGAGCTTGATGTGTCAACTCTTCCTTCGGGGATATACCAGGTTGCTATTCCGGGCAGGAACGGAAACGTGATCTATGAGAAAATCATTAAGCAATAATTTTCTCATGTCCTCTAACTTGATCGGAGCAAGGGGTACCCAATGGTTTTATCAATTTAGGTAGCTTAAATGAACATCATTTAGGTGTTACTTAAAAGTGTTAATGAATAGTTGTGCTAAGCTGGAATAAGGGTAAATACATAGCTACTAATATAACTCCCACAATAAGCCCCAGAAAAACAATCATCAAAGGTTCGATTAGACTATTTATCAGGCTTATTTGATGCTCTGTTTCCTGGTTGTATTGCTTGTATAATTCCCCGAAAATTTCATCCAGTTTGTTTACTTCTTCCCCAACCCTTACCAAAACAATAAACTTTTTGGGAAAGACGCTAAATCTGCTCAGGCATACATTCAGGCTGCTACCTTCAGTTATTTTTTTCTCCGCGTACTCAATAGCCTGTTCCATAGGATAAAATTCGATCATTTTTTTAACCAATCCCATAGCAGTTAGCAACGGAATTTTTGAACTTATCAACAAATGCATGGTCTGGCAAAACCGGGTCAGGTATATTTGCCTGGCGATTGCACCTATCACTGGCACTCTTAAAACTAAAGCTGAAGTAATTTTACGCAACCAGGTTCTTTTCCGGTTTGTATAAAGTAAAATGATTACAGAAGAGAGCGCGACAAAAATGAACGGAAAGTAAGCAGAGAAGTTTTGAGACAAGCTAATAATAAATTGCGTAATAGCTGGTAAATCTCCGCCAAAACGTTTGAACACGTCACTAAACATGGGAACAATAAATTTCAGCATAAAATAGATAGCCCCGACTGAAATAGAGAGAACAAGTATGGGGTACGATAGTGCGCTGATGATTTGACGTTTTTGTTTAATTTTACGCTGATAATACGAGGCCAGATCCTGAAGAATAGCATTCAGTTTTCCGCTTTCTTCTCCTATTCTTATACTCGTTATTTCATAAGGTGAAAAATATCCTGCGCCTGACATGGCTTCTGAAAATGAAGAGCCCTGAATGATTGATTTTGTAATACCTCCGTATAAGGTTTTTTCCAGACTCTTCTCTTTTTGTTCTTCAACAATCAATTCAAGCGCTGAACGAACATCTACCCCGGAGCTTAATAACATGCCCAGTTCCCTGTAAAATTCTTCCCGGCTTTTATCTCCCGGGCCGGAAGAGGACAGAGAAATTTCTTTATGAAGGAAATCAAACTTTCCGCCCTTATCCTGTGTTTTTTTGTTCAGCTTGTTCATTCTTTTTGACTCATTAGCATAAATTGTTCGCTGCTGTAATTTTTTTCATAGGAGAGATTTAAAGGCTCCCCAAAGAGTAGGGCCGAAATATGAATGTTATCTACATACATCAGGTTCCCTTGCTTATTAATTCCAAGTTTGAATGATGACTGTATCAGCGGTAACGTATCATGGGAGGAATAGTCTTCTGTATAAATAATATTTCCTGCGGAAAAATAAACGGTTGCATTTTTTTTCGGCCCAATAAAACGGAGGGAGCTGTCCTCAGCAATGACGTAGTCACTGGTTTCACAAAGGTTTTTCATCCGGGAGTTAAACTGATAAACGGAATTCATGGAAGAGAACTGATCCCGGTAAGTATTGAAATAACCGAACACCACTGAATGACAAAAGTAAATGGTGATAATAACAATGGAACTCAGAATCATTACCACCAGCAATTCGGCAATAGTAAATGCTTTGAGATTTGATTTTGGCCCCGGTTTTTGCATCTTAATTCTTTATGTATTTTTTTAATGTGCACAGAACGCGCGACTCATTGTTTGTAATTACGATGGTGGCAAGAATCAGCTGCCTGTACTCAACCGGAGCAGAATACTATGCCATCAGCAGTGCTTCGGCCCAGGCAGGCGTTGGCAATTACAATGAGGCCCTGACGTATGACCTGAACGGCAACATCAAAACCCTTAAACGCAGGGGGCTTAAAACCACCGCCACCGCCAGTTACGATCTGGTAGATGACCTCATATACAAATACAGCGACTCTGACCGGGGAAATAAACTGCTGGCAGTGGATGATGCCGCAGCATCTGCCGATATGACAAATGACTTTACCGAAGGATCT
>JAGVJJ010000013.1 GCA_020051175.1 Bacteroidia bacterium
AATATTGATTGTTTTTAGCCATAACCTAGTGAAAAAACAATTGCGGATGCTATTCTTGATCGTATAATTCACGAACCTCACCGGAGATAAGGGAGAATCAATGAGGAAGAAGGCGAAGGCTGTGAGTTAAACGCTGATTTTTGATTACTTAAAAAGGAAGGTTTTCCTTTTAAGTAATGGTATATAATAGAAAATATTTGCTAAAAACGAGCTTATAATAGAAAATATTTGTCTTTTTTGCTTAAATTTGAAGCTTATAATAGAAAATATTTGCGTTACCTAATTTCGAATCATAATAGAAAATATTTGCAGAAAATGGGGTTATAATAGAAAATATTTGCTATTTTTAATAAAAAACAGCTTTATAATGGAAAATATTTTATCTGAGATCGTCTTTTCATCCTCAAGTCCAAAAATTTCACGCCAGATCACAGCTCTGCAAAAAGAAGGGAAATTAATAAAAATAGCCTCTCGCATATATACATCTAATCTAAAGGAAACTCCAGAATCCATAATCCGAAGAAATTTGTTTCAAATCTTGGCTCACCAATATCCCGATGCGGTACTGAGTCACCGATCAGCTTTTGAATATAAGCCTACTTCAAAAGGAAATATTTTTCTTACATACACTTATACAAAAAAGGTAGAGCTACCAGGAGTGACTATTTCCTTTTTGAAGGGACACGGGCCAATACCAGGAGATAATCCAATTGCAGGGAAATTATATGTTTCGCAGCAAGAAAGGGCATTATTGGAAAATCTTCAGGTATCCAAAAGACTGGGGCCAGATTCAAAAACTCTTACACTTCCTGAAATTGAAGAGAAGTTAGAAACCGTAATAAATGTGCATGGTGAAGAAGGGTTAAATAAGTTAAGAGATACTGCTCGTAAAATTGCAGAAGAGTTAAACATGAAAGATGAATTTGAAAAACTCAATAAAATAATCAGCTCTCTTCTTACAACTAACGCTTCAAAAGGACTTAAATCACCAGTGGCATTGGCACGCGCTCTTGGTATTCCTTACGATAAGGCACGTTTACAGCTTTTTGAAGTGCTTTTTCGTGAATTACAACAAAGAGAATTCCCTAATTATCCTGAAAAAAATATTACACCACAATCTTTTAGAAATTTTGCTTTTTTTGAAAGTTATTTTTCTAATTATATAGAAGGAACAATATTTGAACTGGATGATGCAAAAAAAATAATTGCCACTCAAACGCCAATGGCAGCGCGCGATGAAGATTCTCATGATGTTTTAGGAACCTATCAGTTAGTTTCAAACCGTGATGAGATGAACCTCACGCCCAAAACGCCAGAAGAGCTTTTGCATTTATTATTAAACAGACACAAAATTTTGTTAAGTGCAAGACCCCATAAAAAGCCGGGACAGTTCAAAGACAAAAATAACCGTGCAGGCAATACGCATTTTGTAGATTTGAAATTAGTAAGAGGTACGCTAACAAAAGGATTTGAATTCTCAACAGGTTTAACACATCCTTTTGCAAAAGCAATATATATGATGTTTCTGGTAAGCGAAGTTCATCCATTCCTGGATGGAAATGGTCGAGTAGCCAGCGTAATGATGAACGCAGAGCTGGTTAAAGAAAATCAAAGTAAAATAATTATTCCAACCGTTTTTCGAGATGATTACATGGGCGCATTAAAAAAACTTACCAATCAATCTGATGCTTCTACCTTTATTAGAATGATGGAACGTGCGCGTGAATTCAGTAAAAATATTTATGATGAGGACATGAATAAAATGCAAAAGTATTTAGAGGATTGCGAAGCGTTTAAAGAGCATAATGAAGGGAAATTAAAAATTATTCCAGGAGAAAACGCTACAATGATCCTCAAGGAATTTACTTTAAAAAACAAGCATTCTTTTTTAGAAATAAATAAGATCATACTTACACCCAAGTTTCAATGGTCGAATCCAAATGATTGGAGTAAGGTTTTAATTCAGCAACATTTGATGTTGAATATAACCTGTTATGATAATAATGGAGGTAAGAGATTTAAACCGTATTCCATCAACACATTTAATGCCCCCTATTATTCTCAGGCAGTTTTCCCACTTATACAACCAATAAATATTCCCGGAAGTATTTGGGAAGGTCAACCGAGCGATGACGAATTTCCAATAAAAGTTACAATTGAACTTACCGCAAGGATGCCATCATTCGAGTTTGATGTGGCACTTGCATGTAATGAAACCTTATAAGAGTCAAATCAAACGTAATATTGTTTCCTTTTGTACTGGAGTTAGATGCTTTTTTGAATAGTTAAGTATTAGCTAAATAGTTCTTTAAAGCCGATAAAATTTGAAGCTCTTCTATAATAGAGTTTGAAATTGGTCGGTGAAGTCCACTTAATAAAATACATGAAACATCTACAGATGTAATCGTTTGTAGGTGTTTTTGTACTCTTCTGTGGTTTAAAAAGTGATTTTTCATCCCAATTAAGCCCTCCAACTTACATGTAAATATTGATTGTTTCAGCCATAACTAGGTAGAGATATGGCATTCGCATTAAAGCTATCAGATTCATTAAAAACACTATTGTCCGAATCTTGAACGAAAAGCGGAGAGGCAAAGTTGGTGGATTAAGTAATTATTCCTCCGAGTTTTCAGACGATCAAGATAAACTTGATAAAGAATTAATAGCTCTTATTGTAAAAGGAATTAGCGAGAGAACGTAATCTTGAAAGTTGTCAAAACCTAGATAAATAAGCTTTTAGGTTAGCCAAGGTTTGAAGTTCTTCTGTAAGACCATATACCATTAACTAACGTAAAATTGGTGGGAGAATAAGGAAGATTGTTTTTACCGAGGCATATTTTATATCCAATATAGGGAGAAAAGGGTTTAATGGTTTGAAATAAGGCATTCGAAGGCCGCTTCACCCTTTGTAAAAAACAAACATTCATTCCGGATTTTGAGGTTTTGAATCGCAAACTGATAAAACTGAATTTCGTCCTTATCGTCTTCAACAATTACAATAGGGCCTGTTTTGACATGATAATTACCTGAATTTGATTCCGGAATAGATGGTACGCCCGCAGGAAGCACAAACCTTCTCACCCGTCTTTTTCTTTATAAGAAGAAAAGGATGATGGCAGGGAGCCGGCTCACGGATTTTTATCAAATCCAACTTTTGCTTTATGTCCGGTTTGTTTTTCATATTCTTTTGAGCAACACGAAGTTACATCAAAGGTCTGCGAAAATCGGATGTTTTGGGTAAAAGCAATAACTTGATAGTTAAACGGCTTAAATGCTGTTCTGAATACAGGACGAACAACTACTTTGCTGCATCTGCTTTTTCAGCCACTCAAGAGCATTGTCCCTGTTATTGAATATTTTAGTGGGGACAGCGGGTTTGTTAATTTTATTGTACATTTCCCCAAGCAGTAGTATTGATACATTGGTAGTATAAAAGGCAATGGCAATGGTATTGTCGGAATATTCAGCTGTAGCACATAACTTACGCGCTTCGGGCGTTAATGTAAAGAAATTAATCCCTTCGGCCATCACATAAAACTTAACTCCCGGAAAAGCTTCTGTTACCAGCCTTTTACCTTCCAGAATATCCGGCACATCAATGGATACTCCTTCCTTGATGCAATACTCCATGTAAGCTTCGTTGCTATAAATTTTAAATTTATACTTGTTTGTTTCAATAATTTGAAACTCAGAGTTACTCATTAGATACACTTGTTAAATTAAATCCCCCACAAATTTAATAGACTTAAAATAAAAAATGTTACGTTTTAACTATTAAAAATAGCATTTAAACGAAATGTTTAAGCCCAGGGCAAAGTAGCAAAAGAAAGGCAAAACCAACCGTCCTTAAAAACAAACAAACAACCGCCATTTTTTTCAATCCGAAGAACAAATACAAATATTTATCGACAAATTATTGACTTTCATCTTTGATTACCATAAGTTTGCGTTGCTTTTAAGCCCATTTTTTGTATAACGGGGGGAATAGGCACAGAATTTTTAACCATTTAAGGTATTTTTTAATCCAAAACCTTCAAATCTATGAAAAAAACTTCCTTTTTTTACTTCACTTTATTTGTAATTTGCATAACTGCAATCTCTTGTAAAAAAGAAAAGGAAGCAGAACCTGCGCCATTGGTTGTAAATACCGGAATGTTTAAAATTGGCCAAAATTATGGTGGTGGTGTGGTTTTTTATGTTGACGAAACAGGTATGCACGGGCTGGTTGTGGATACAACCAACCAGATTGGCTTAAAAGCCTGGTGCATTGGAGTTCCAACCACAACAAATGCCACTTCCATCGCTTTGGGTTATGGCGATGACAACTCTGAAATGATTGTAAACACTTCGGGAAGCGGCAATTATGCAGCCTTCGAGTGCGAAAACCTCGTTTTAAATGGTCATGACGACTGGTTTTTACCATCCAAACAAGAACTAAACCTTTTGTACACGCAAAAAGCAGCCGGGATGATAAACGGACTGGATGCTGATTTTTACTGGAGCTCTTCTGAAACATCTTCTACCGGGGCCTGGTCGCAAAGCTTTATGAACGGGGCCAACAGCAGTGCGCACAAGTCAGGCAACTATGGTGTTTGCGCTGTAAGGGCGTTCTAAATTATATCCGAATCTTATTTTACCAAAAGCACGTCCGTCAGTCGTGCTTTTTTTGCTCACAATTAACCATACAAAGTGGTTCTCATACCCAAAACTGGCTTTCCCGAATCCCGGATTGTAAAAACGGACAAGTTAACGAGTCATTTTTCGGACAAAATATATCTCTTTAAAAGTGAGGCATTTACACCAATAAGTTGTTTCCGCGCTTAGGCATCCCAGCCTCTAAAACCCTTGTAAACAAAAGCAAACAAGGATTTTTATCTATCGGGCAATAAACCTCTTTCACAAAAAAGTAATTAACAAAATATCGAGTTATTAACAATTTGCGGTGTGTAAATTTGTACTTACCAGGGTTTTCCTGCGGCAGTTAGAGATTAATTTAGCTTCATAAAACCTGTTTAGTTAATTGTTTAACAGGCAAATAAGGTCAATCTATTCATCTTTTAATCTAACTAAACTACTATGAAAAAAGAACTTTTACTTTTCGGAACGTATATATTTCTATGTGTAGTACTGGTTTCCAGTTGTGAAAAAGAGAGCAAAGATTTACCACAACAACCTGGAAAAGAGGCGATTGCACCACCAGCTCCAATAATCATCGGCCAGACATACGGTGGGGGTACTGTTTTTTACCTTGACAATACCGGAAAACATGGTTTAACTGTAACTGCAATCAATGTGGGAGCAACCTTTCCATGGGGTAGTGCGGACATGATAGCCACACAGGCAACAGGTACTGCTGTTGGCTCCGGACCAGAAAACACCATTGCCATTGTTAATACCCTGGGACAGGGCGCTTATGCAGCAAGCATTTGCGACAGGCTGGTAGTTGACGGTTATGACGACTGGTACCTGCCCTCAAAAGACGAGCTCCAATTAATGTATCAGCAAAAAGCTGATGGGAAGTTAAAAGGCATTACCGGAGATTTTTACTGGAGCTCTACTGAAGTTTCAGAAAATGCTGCTGTATCCCTGAGTTTTAGTACAGGAGCTAATGGAAGCACCAGTAAACAAGGGAATTACAATGTGTGTGCTGTGAGGGCTTTTTAATAAGTGCTTTGGGGGTAAAGGATGGGAGATGGAAATGGAAGCAGGAAAATTATTATTTTAAACAGAAGGGCTGTTGAGCAAAAGGCTGTAAGCAAGGGGCTGTAAGCAATAGGCAATAATTAACATAAAACAATTAAATAATGGTTTCATTTTTCTTTCAGAAGTTTGTTTTTTCAACGCTGTTCCGCATTGTGCAGGTGGTTGAAAAAATCTCGCGCCTTCGCTCAAAATAGCCGTTCAATGGCTGATGGCCAGTGGATATGTAGGTTAAATGCCTATATGATATTCACTTCCCTTTCCAGGTCCACACCAAATTTTTCCTTTACAGAATCCATTACCTTCTGTGAGAGCTGGTAGATTTCATTTCCTGTGGCATTATTGTAATTAACCAGTACAAGGGCCTGAAGCTTATGAACACCGGCATCACCAAAGGTTTTACCTTTCCAGCCACATTGCTCAATCAGCCAGCCCGCAGCCAGCTTATAGTTTCCACCAGCGAGACTGTAACTAACCAGCTCCGGAAATTTCTCTTTTAACAGCTTGTGCTTATCCGCTGTAATTTCAGGGTTTTTAAAGAAGCTGCCGGCATTGCCTATCTGGGCAGGATCTGGCAGCTTGCTGCTACGTATGTTGCACACCGCTTTGCTGATGGTTTGTATACTTGGCGCTGCAACACCCATAGCTTCCAGTTCTTTTTCAATGGCCCCATAGCTGGTATTTAACACCGGCCTTTTATTGAGCCTGTATGTAACGGATGTAATGATGAACTGATTTTTATATTCGTGCTTGAATACACTTTCGCGATAACCGAATTTACAATCGGAATTTGAAAATGTATGAAGTGTAAGGTCCTCTATCCGCAAGGCTTCCAGCTCGTGAAAACAATCTTTTATTTCAACCCCGTAAGCACCAATATTCTGCATAGGGCTTGCTCCAACACAACCGGGAATAAGCGAAAGATTCTCCAAACCCGCATAGTTATTGGTAACACAGTGCATTACAAACTCATGCCATACTTCGCCTGCACCGGCCTTTATAAAATAATGATCTGCTGTTTCATCAACAACAGTAATGCCTTTCAGCTTGTTTTTTAAAACAACACCATTAAAATCTTTTGTAAAAAGTATGTTGCTCCCCCCACCGAGGATCAGCTTCTGTTCGGTTTTATATGCATTGTCTGACAATATTTCCTGGAAGCCGGTAAGCGTGTCCAGTTCAACATAATATTTTGCAAAAGCATCTATACCAAAGGTATTCAGCTTTTTTAAGGAGAAATTTTCACGAACAACCATAGGGGTTTACGGATAACGAATGTTTTACGAATTTACGAATATGTTTAACGAATAACGAATCTATGGTTTGAAAAGGCTGCCTAAAACCGAATTGTAAATGCCTTTGATCAATTGTCTGTTTCCTATGAGAAAGGTTGCCAACTGCAAATTGCCAACTGACAACAGACTATGTTGCCAACTGAATTTAAATATTATACTTCAGAATGCACCACAGCGCGCGGAATCCGTCTTTCCAGCCTATTTTCTTTCCTTCCTCGTATGTTCTGCCATAATAGGAGATGCCTACTTCGTAAATCCTTATTTTAGGCACTTTCGCAATTTTAGCGGTTACTTCAGGTTCAAAGCCGAAACGTTTTTCCTTTAGCTTTAACTTCTGCACAATGTCCGTCCTGAAAAGCTTGTAGCAGGTTTCCATATCCGTTAAATTCAGATTGGTGAAGATATTGGAAAGGAAAGTCAGGAAATTATTTCCCAATGTATGCCAGAAAAACAGGATGCGGTGCGGCCTTCCGCCCATAAAGCGTGAACCGTACACAACATCAGCAAACCCTTCTACAACAGGCTTTAAAAGGATATTGTATTCCTGGGGATCGTATTCCAAATCGGCATCCTGTATAACGAGGTATTGTCCGGTTGCCAAAGCAATGCCTTTATGTAAGGCTGCGCCCTTGCCCTGGTTGTATTCCTGGCTGTGCAATACAATGTTCAGATCTTTATTGTTGCTGATGTATTCCTTAATTACAGGCTCAGTACGGTCCGTAGAGCAATCATTCACGATAATGATTTCTTTCTGAATATCATTCAGCAGAGTAACGGCTTTTATCTTATTCAGGATAAGATGAATAGTTGCCGCTTCGTTGTAAGCAGGTATAACAATGGATAGTGTTTCTGGCATTTTTGGTACTGAATACTAAGGTCAAATATAACTTTTTAAATGATGTGATTGGAGGGTTTTAATAAATTGCGGAGAGATAATTTACCCGGACTGTTGGTTGAAACATTTAATATTTCGGTGCTCTGCAACTTAAACATCATTACTGCTCTGTTTCTACCAATATTTCGCGGCTCTGCCGCTTGGATCAATATTAAGCGGCAGAGCCGCGAAATTACAGCACCATTTGCTCCTCTTGTTTCTGTTTGAGCATTTCAGCAATGAGTTTTTTCTTTTCGTTGCTATCCATATCGCTAAATACTCTGATGGTAGAGCCATTATACTCAAACAAAATTTGTCCTAACGTTTGTCTGAACAATACTGTTTTGTTTAATGCAATTTTTTCCAGTCTTTTCTCCAACAAGGATTGCTTGTTTTCATCAACGGCCTGCCTTATATTTACTACCTTATCGAAAGAATACACCTGCGACCCAACTAAAAAGGTCCCCCTTTTTGAGATTGTTAATTTTCCGTTTTCTATAGTAAGCTCCTGTTTCCCGTTAATAAGCCACAAAAAGTGCCTGATTCCAGCAACCCCCACTATAAAATGAAGTATCGAGATTAGTAGTAATCCGTTAGTAGGCTTCGTTCCATTGATCAACACTTGAATAAACCCCGTAAACAACAATCCACCAGAAAACAATGTAAAAAGTAAGGTTATGAAAGTATTTTTTGATGTATTTAGTGCAAACAACTTCTCCTTTGTTGATACGCACTCGAATTGTTTTCTATCAACACCAAAATTTAAAAGCCCAAACATCTAATACCTCTCGCCTATTTGTTGGCGCCACATCGCATAGTAAAGACCTTTCTGTGCAATCAGTTCATCGTGCCTGCCCTGCTCAGCAATATGCCCCTTTTCAAGCACAAATATCTTGTCTGCATGCATAATTGTGCTCAGGCGGTGCGCAATGAGAATAGTTACCTGGTTGTTATTCTTTGACAGCTCCCGAACAGTTTTACTGATTTCTTCTTCAGTAATGGAGTCCAGAGAAGAAGTAGCCTCATCAAACACCAGCAATGAAGGCTTACGCAGCAAGGCACGTGCAATGGACAAACGTTGTTTTTCACCACCCGATACTTTTACCCCACCCTCACCTATCATGGTATCAATGCCTTTATCGGCACGCGCTAAAAGGGTCTGGCAGGCGGCCTTCTGAAGCACATCCATACATTCGGCATCTGTAGCTTTGGGTGCAACAAACAGTAAATTTTCTTTTATGGTTCCCGCGAATAATTGTGTATCCTGGGTTACAAAGCCTATCTGTGAACGCAGCTGATCCAAATCAATGGATTTACCACTGGTACCATTATAGAGTATTTGCCCTTCCTTAGGCTGATACAGGCCCACAAGCAGCTTTACAAGAGTAGTTTTCCCCGAACCTGAAGGACCGACAAACGCAATGGTTTCACCGGTTCTAACAGTGAAAGAAATATCGTCCAGCGCTTTGTTGCTTGCTGTCTGGTGTTTGAAGCTTACATTGCTAAACACCAGTTCCTGTATGCCTTTTATAGCTACAGGGTGCAATGGTTTTTCTTCCTTTGGTGTATTTAAGATAGTCTGGAAATTTTCAAGAGAAGCTTCTGCTTCCCGGTAGGTACTAATAATATTGCCCAATTCCTGCAATGGTCCGAAAATGAAGAAAGAATATATCTGCAAAGAAAAGAGTTCGCCCAGGGTCATTTTATCTGAAAAGATCAGGTACAGCAGCAGAAACAAAATGCAGCTGCGCATGGTATTTACAAAAGTGCCCTGAATAAAGCTGATACTGCGGATATAACGCACTTTTTTCAGCTCCAGCCCCAGAATTTTTATGGTAATGCCATTCAGCCGGTTGATTTCCTGGTCGGCAAGGCCAAGGCTTTTTACCAGCTCAATGTTACGGAGCGATTCTGTTGTGGCACCAGAAAGAGAGGTAGTTTCACCTACAATCTTTTTTTGAATATTTTTTATGCTCTTGCTTAAAAATGAAGTAACAAAGCCCATCAGGGGCACTGAAGCAAAATATACTACTGCAATGAGCCAGTGGATTTTGATCGCATAGATCATCACAAACACAACGCCAACAAGGGAAGTAAACAAGATGCTTACAAAAGAAAAAATTAATTTTTCCACATCGGTACGTACTTTCTGCAATTTACCAAGGGTTTCACCGCTGCGTTGATCTTCAAATACCTGGTATGGCAGTTCCAGTGAGTATTTGAGGCCATCCGAATAAATTTGTGCCCCAAGCTTTTGTGTAATCACATTGACATAATAATCCTGGAAATTTTTGGCGATGCGCGATACCATGGCAAAGCCCATGGATAAAAGAATTAATCCACCTACGCCTTTTAGAAACTCCGTTTTGTTGTATTTGTGTGGGTTAGAGCCATAGTTATCAACCAGGTGCTTGAAAACCAGGGGATCCAATAAAGAAAAAGTCTGGTTGATTGCAGCCAGCACCAATGCCAGGAATACAAGGTTCTTGTAACGTTTTAAATAATCTAACAGTAGTTTCATTTCAAAAACAAAGATACAGGTAAATTACCTGTTGCTACATACAATTTCTGTAAACAGCTTCCTTAAGTGGTTATCTGGCAAAAAACTATATTTCATCTGAGTATACAGCCTTCACCCTGTCGCGCAGATTGTAGGCAGAGCTCATGACTTCTCCATAGGCACCTGCAGTACGCAGTGCCATTACATCCCCGCGTTCGGTTTCGGGAAGGCTTACCGCTTTACCAAAGCAATCGGAGCTTTCGCAGATGGGACCTACAACATCGTATTTATAAATGGCAGATGTATCTTGCCCATTTTCCATCTTCCATTTTCCATCCTCCATTTTAGAGATATTCTCAATTTTATGATATGCCTGGTACAGCGCAGGCCGCATCAATTCTGTCATACCGGCATCAAGGATAGCAAAGTTGGTATTCACCCCTTTTTTTATGTACAGGACCTTTGAAATAAGAGTACCGCATTGGGCCACAATGGCCCGGCCCAGCTCAAAATGCACTTTCTGGCCTTTGCGTACTTCCAGGAAGTCACCAAAGAGCTTGAAATAAGCTGCAAAATCAGGGATCAGATATGTATCCGGCTCGTAGTAATTCACACCAAGGCCCCCCCCGACATTTATATTTTCAATCTTTATTTTACGCTGCTCAAACCAGGTCTGGATTTCATTTACTTTTAAACAAAGGGATTTAAACGAGCCCAAATCCGTGATTTGGGAGCCGATGTGAAAATGCAGCCCTATAAGCTTCAGGTTTTTCAAGGCATTGAAAGAGTTCACTACATTTTCAAGTTCCCACAAATTGATCCCGAATTTATTTTCTTCGAGCCCGGTGGTAATGTATTTGTGCGTATTTGCGTTCACATTCGGGTTTATGCGCAGTGCAATGCTGGCTACCTTGTTTTTAGCCGCAGCCAGCTCATTGATCACTTCCAGTTCCTGCGAACTTTCGCAATTGAAGCAGAAAATGGAATTATCCAGTGCATAATTTATTTCATCATCGCTTTTACCAACACCAGCAAATACAATATGTTCAGGGCTAAAACCCGTTTCTACTGCCTTTTTTACTTCATTGCCGCTTACACAGTCGGCACCTATGCCGTATGATTTTACAGCATTTAACACCTTGTTGTTTGCATTGGCTTTTAGAGCATAATGCACAACAAAGCCATACTTATCCGCTTCACTTTTTAACTGTTGAAGTGTACGGTTCAGCACCTCTACATCGTAATAATAGAAAGGTGTTGGTATTTGTTTTAGTTTTTCTAATGGAAACATAGGCCCCTCCTGACCTCCCCCAAGGGGAGGAATGTTGTTCTCAAAACACCCGTTATGCTTTGAAGAATGAATTATTAATTAATTTATTAGTCACAGTTAGCTTTTTATTTGCATTCCCCCCTCTCCTTTGGAGAGGGGACTAAGGGGTGAGGCTTTTAAAACAAGCCCTTATTCAGCGCTACCAGCGTATCTTTTTTGAGCTTGCCATCCACAAGAATGGAAATATTGTTCTCGCTCCCACCATAGGAAATCATTCGGATTGGAATGTTCTTCAATGATTCGAATACCCGCAATGCAAAGCCCTGCTTGGCAGCAGAGAAATTACCAACAATACAAACTATTGTCTGGTCAGTATCCACCTCCACACTGCAAAACTCCTGAAGCTCTTTTTTAATTGCCTCCAGGTGCCTCGTATTATCAATAGTGAGCGAAACAGCTACCTCAGAAGTGGTAATCATATCAATAGGCGTTTTATAACGCTCAAATATTTCGAATACCGAACGTAAAAAACCATATGCCAAAAGCATTCGCCCGGATTTGATTTTTATTGCCGTAATACCGTCTTTCGCTGCCACCGCCTTGATGCTGTCGCCAGAAACTTTGGAAGTGATTACTGTACCCTTTGCTTCCGGCTGCATAGTGTTCAGCAGACGCACAGGGATATTGCGGGTTTGTGCAGGAAGGATGCAGGTAGGGTGCAAAATTTTAGCCCCAAAATAGGCCAACTCGGCTGCTTCATCAAAAGAAAGCTCAGCAATGGGATGCGTTTTATCCACAATACGGGGGTCATTGTTGTGCATACCGTCAATGTCCGTCCAGATCTGTATTTCATCCGACTGTATGGCTGCACCTACTATGGTTGCAGTATAGTCGCTTCCACCTCGTTTTAAATTATCAATCTCGCCAAAAGCATTGCGACAGATGTATCCCTGTGTGATAAAAAGCTTCTTACCTGCATATTTAGCCAGTTCAGGCTTTATATGTGCTTCAATGTATTTTAAATCCGGCTCTTCATTTTCATCGATACGCATAAAATTAAGGGCCGGTAACAGCACCGATTCAACACCGATCTCTTCCAGGTAATAATGAAACAGTGCCGTTGAAAGCAGCTCACCCTGGGCAAGTATGGCGCGCTCTTCATTCACTGTGAACAGATCCATGGTAAAAGAGCGCAGGTAATTAAAGTGGGAATCCAGCAATTCCCTGCCCTTTTGCAATGCCGGAGCACCTGAATACAGCTGTGTTATTACATCCTTGTATTTCTTTTCCAAAACATCAATCAGTGAATTGGCCTTTTGATGCTCTTTTGCATACAATGCCACCCCTATTTCAACCAGGCTGTTGGTTGTACCGCTCATGGCGGACAATACAACAATTTTAGGCTCACCATCGTTTATCAGTTGGACAAGGGCCTTCATTCGTTCTGCCGAACCAACTGATGTTCCACCAAATTTTAAAACTTTCATTTTAATTATGACTTAACTATTAAACAAATAATATTGGGCTCGAAGTCCGAAGGCGGAAGCCGGAAGCACTTCTGACTTCGGTATTCAGACTTCAGACCTTTTATTCCTAACGTTCGCAGTATTATCATACCGCCCGCCCAAAAGTAGCCATAAAAAGGAAAACATCATTAAATATTGCTCTTAAAATAGTATTTTAGCGGCCGTCTTATGCTAACACTTTTAAAAAAGGAAATACGAAGCTTTTTAAGCTCACTGATTGGCTACATTGCAATTACCGTTTTTCTTCTGGTAATCAGCCTTTTCCTATGGGTTTTGAAAACCGATTCCAACATTCTGGATAACGGTTACGCCAACATTGATCCGCTATTTATCATTGCTCCCTGGGTGTTTCTTTTTTTGATTCCGGCCATTACCATGCGTTCTTTTGCCGATGAAAAAAAAGCCGGGACTATTGAACTGCTGCTTACACGGCCGTTAACAGACATCCAGATTATTTTATCGAAATACCTAGCCGGCTTCCTGCTGGTGCTGTTCTCACTTATACCTACCCTCATTTATTATTATTCTGTTCATGTGCTGGGTAACCCGTCCGGGAACATTGATACAGGCGGCATGTGGGGCTCATACATCGGTTTGATGTTCCTGGGTGCAGCTTTTGTTGCAATAGGCATTTTTGCTTCTGCAATTACCGACAACCAGGTGGTATCCTTTATACTGGCCCTTTTCCTGTGTTATTTTACCTATACAGGTTTTGATTTTATGGCATCGTTTGAGCTGTTTGGAAAAATAGACAATATCATTCTGGCTTTAGGGATCAACCATCATTATGTCTCCATGAGCCGCGGTGTGATTGACACACGGGACGTTGTCTATTTTGTGAGCATCATTGCACTGTTTATTTTTGCAACGCGAACGGTGCTGGAGAGCAGGAAATGGGAGCCCCACCCAACCTCCCCTAAGGGGAGGAGTAAATTACTTGCGATACTTACCTCCCCTTGGGGGAGGACAGGAGGGGCTTCTGCCTTATCATTGGTTTTAGCAGTTATCATACTGGTATTGCTGAACATTGTGGGCTCCTTTGTATTTCACCGTTTTGACCTTACGTCTGAAAAACGTTATACACTTTCGGATGCAACCAAAAAGCTGCTGGGAGAATTGAACGATGTGGTGTATGTGAAGGTATACCTCGAAGGCGAGTTTCCATCCGGGTTTAAGCGCTTACGCGATGAAACAAGGGAGATGCTGGATGAATTCAGGATATACTCCAACGACAATGTGGAGTATGAGTTCATTAACCCCAATGCCAGTGCGGATAAAAAGCAGCAGCTGGAAATACAGCAACAGCTGTCAAACAAGGGCCTGATTGCTACAAACCTTGAGGTGAAAGAGGAAAGCGGCATATCGCAGCAGATCATTTTTCCGGGTGCCATTGTTTCCTATAAAGGCCGTGAAGTGCCCTGGCAGCTGCTCAAAACAAGCATGGGCCAGTCGCCCGAAGCACAGCTGAACAACTCTGTGCAGGCCCTTGAATATGAGTTTGCAAGCTGCATACGCAACCTTTCCACCGCCATACGACCGCAAATAGGGATTATTCAGGGCCATGGTGAACTGGACACCCTTTCGCTGAAGAGCATAGACGATGCGCTTACAGAGTTTTATTATGTGCGTCCGATAAAAATCAATGAGCAGCTGAAAGCACTGGATGGCTTGAAGGCTATTATTATTGCGAAACCGGACACTGCTTTTTCCGAAAAAGATAAATTTATTATTGACCAGTATGTGATGAAGGGCGGAAAAGTGCTTTGGGCGATCGACCCCCTGGACACGAACATTGACAGCCTTCGCAGGCTATCCCGCACTGTTGCTGTTCCACAGGAATTAAAGCTGGACGACCAGTTGTTTAAATACGGTGTGCGCCTCAACCCAAACATTGTGCTGGACCTGCAATCATCTGCAATACCTGTAAATAAAGCCTTACGCGGACAACAGCCGCGCTTTGAACTGATGCCCTGGGTATTCTCACCGCTGCTCCTTTCAAAAAGCAATCACCCAATCGTGAAAAACCTGGACGTGATAAAAGTGGAATATGCATCCACGATTGATACTATTGACGTAAAAGGTATCCGCAAAACCATACTGCTTCACTCCTCTAAATATGCCAAAACCCTTAATGCCCCGGTTAGAGTGGATTTAAGGATGGTAAACATGACACCGGATGAAAACCAGTTCAGGGATTCGTATAAACCTATAGCCGTGCTGCTGGAGGGCAGGTTTGAATCGGTTTACAAAAACAGGATACCACCCAAAATAGCTACCGACAGTACCATTGGCTTCAAGGAAAAAAGCGCTGAAACAAAAATGATTGTAATATCGGATGGTGACATTATCCGCAATGAAGTTCAATATTCCACAGGCAATGCGCTGAACCTCGGATTTGATATCTACACAAGGCAAACCTATGCCAATAAAAACTTTATCCTCAATTGCATGAACTACCTGTGCGATGATTCGGGCTTAATTACTGTGCGATCAAGGGAGCTGACCCTGCGTTTGCTGGATAAGAAAAAAATGAAAAACGAAAGGCTGAAATGGCAGATCATCAATACAGGTTTGCCTTTACTGGTGATACTTGTATTTGGCATTGCATATTCAGTTGTGCGGAAGCGTAAGTATGCCAGGTAAAAGCCCCACCTGGCCTCCCAAAAGGGACGGAACTTATATTATAGGGACAGATTATAAATTATAGTTATTCTTGTGAATACAATATAAAATATCTATGAAAAAAAACAGGGTTGCCATTATTCTGGTTGTTATTTTAGGTTCGCTTTCCTTCTGGTTCATTGTTAACCGCAGGAGCGGGACCATTAAGCCCACATTGCGCGATTTTGCTGTTGAAGACACAGCATCTGTTAATAAAATATTTTTAGCCGACAAAAGCGGCAACAGTGTTACGCTTGAAAGGCAGGACGATAATACCTGGACAGTAAACGGCAAATACATTGCCCGCCCGGATGCCCTCCAGATGCTGCTCACCACCATTAAAAAAATTGATGTAAAAGAGCCTGTTGGAAAAGGCAAGCAGGACAATGTAATCAAACAGCTTGCTGCAAAGGCCATAAAATGTGAAATATACCAGGAGGGCGAACTTACAAAAGCTTACTATGTAGGCACAGAAACCATTGACCAGACCGGAACCTACATGATTTTAATTGACCTGGAAACCATTAAACCATCGGCCAAAGCATTTGTTACGTATATACCGGGCTTTGAGGGCTACCTTACCACCCGCTACTTTACTGAAGAAAAGGGCTGGCGCGACCGCACCGTGTTCCATTATATTCCCACACAAATAAAATCGGTAAAGCTGGAATCACCGGAGCATCCGGAACAGGGCTACGAGGTAAGCATACTTGACGACAATAAATTTGAGGTAAAACGCCTGAAAGACAATTCTGTATTGCCAGACATGGACACCATGGCAGTAAAGCAATACCTGTCGTATTTCCGTCAGCTAAACTTTGAAAGCTTTGAAGTGGAGCTGAAGCAATACCAGATTGATTCCACCCTAAAAACAACCCCGTTGAACATACTTACTGTTACGGACAATAAGGGAAAAACCAACAAGGTTACTTTTTACTCCCGCCCCAATCTTAAGAAAGTACTTGGTCAGGATGAAAAACCGCTCCCTTTTGACCCGATACGTATGGACGCACTGCTGGATAACGGGGATGTGGTAATGCTACAGTATTTTGTATTTGGAAAAGTAATGCCACCCGTGAATTATTTTCAGAAAAAAAATACGGCAAAAGCACCTCGCGCATAGCAAAACCAAAATTCTTTTTTTATTAACGTAAAACCACTCAAAAGCCCGACAACCGGGCTTTTTTTTGTTAAAAAGTCGGTTAATACTAAATTATAAAACGCCTGGATGTTTCTTGTTTAAATGAGCTATATTTGCTCGACAATTTTTAAGGCAAACAATTAACACCTTCAATATACTATGAAATTTATCGTTTCCAGTACCTCTTTATTAAAACAGCTTCAGGCAATCAGCGGAGTGCTTAATTCCAACAACGCTTTACCTATCCTGGATAATTTTTTATTTGAAATTGATAAAAACCAACTAAAAATATCAGCTTCCGACCTTGAAACAACAATGACTACCGTTATTGGTGTGGAATCGAAAGATACAGGCAACATTGCTGTTCCGGCCAAATTGTTGCTGGAAACGTTAAAAACATTTGCTGATCAGCCTTTAACTTTCAGCATTGACGATGCTAAATATGGTATTGAGATCATCTCCGACTATGGTAAATACAAGCTTACCGGGCACAATGGCAATGAATTCCCAAAGTTACCAAGCATTGAGTCCGCATCTTCGCTTAACCTGGAGGCTTCTGTAGTTGCATCGGCAATCACCAAAACATTGTTTGCTGCAGGCAATGATGAATTGCGCCCGGTAATGTCAGGAGTGTTGTGCCAGCTGGCTGGTGACAACATTACTTTTGTTGCTACGGATGCACACAAGCTGGTGCGTTACCGCAGAACAGATGCACATGCAGAAAATGCCTCTTCTTTCATCATCCCTAAAAAGCCTTTGAATTTATTGAAGAACACACTTGCAAGTGTAAACGGTTCAGTAAAAATTGAATACAACAAAACAAACGCATTTTTCTCTTTTGAAAACACCAATTTGATTTGCCGTTTAATTGATGGCAAATACCCTAATTATGAGGCTGTTATACCGAAAGAGAACCCAAACAAACTAACTGTTGACCGCGTATCTTTCCTGAGCTCTATCAAGCGTGTTTCCATTTTCTCCAACAAAACCACGCACCAGGTACGTTTAAAAATTGCCGGCAGCGAATTAAGCATTTCTGCAGAAGATCTGGATTTTGCAAACGAAGCCAGCGAGCGCCTGACCTGCCAGTATGCAGGTGAAGACATGGAAATTGGCTTTAACTCCAAATTCCTGGCCGAAATGCTGAACAACCTGAACTGCGAGAATGTGAACCTTGAAATGAGCGCACCTAACCGTGCCGGGATTTTATTGCCGGCAGAAAAGGAAAATCCCGCTGAAGATGTGCTGATGCTGGTAATGCCGGTAATGTTGAACAGCTAATTTAATTTACTGAAAATAAAATAAATGAAAATTAAAATTATCCTGACAGGCTTGTTGTTGCAAACAAGCCTGTTTCTTTTTTCTCAGACCACCATTGTGGACAGCATTATTTCAAACGGTATTTACCGCTCCTACCGCTTGTACATCCCGGCAGCTTATAGTGGCTCTGCGGACTGGCCGCTGGTATTCGATCTGCACGGCTATACCTCCAATGCTTATCAGGAACAGTTCTATTCCAACTTTATGCCCATTGCAGATACGGCACATTTCCTGGTTGTTTACCCACAAGGAACAACCATGGGCGGACAAGCCTACTGGAATGCCGGACAAGGGGGCAGTGCCAACGATGCACTTTTTATTTCCGATCTTATCGATACACTTAAAGCAAATTATGCAATAGATGCCAACAGCATTTATTCCTGCGGCATGAGCAACGGAGGTTACATGAGCCATTCCCTTGCCTGTGTTTTGAATGATAAGATTGCAGCCATTGCCTCTGTAACGGGCAGCATGTTTTCACCTCAATACCTGAGCTGTAATCCGGGCAGGCCGGTTCCTGCAATGCAAATAAGCGGCACTGGCGATGCCACTGTTCCTTATTTAGGCGGCCCAGGTACATTGCACATTGATACCGTGGTAAAATACTGGGTAAACCACAACAACTGCAACACCACACCTGCGTTCAGCAATGTACCCAATACCAGCCTTACGGACGGATGCACTGCAGAGCATTATGTATACTCAGGCGGAGCAAACGGCTCCTCGGTGGAGCTCTATAGAGTTATAAACGGTGGCCATACCTGGCCGGGATCCCCATTTATTGTAGGAGTAACCAACCAGGATTTTAATGCTTCATTGAAAATATGGCTGTTTTTCAAAAAATACAAGCTCAGCCAGTTTACCGGAGTTGAAGAAAATAAAAATGATGCAAGCATAGTAATTTATCCGAATCCGGCCGACAACACACTGATTATTAATGGAATGGACAAAAATACAACTGCCGTAGTATACGATTTGAATGGTAAAAAAATGATGGAATTGAACACAGAGCAGCCCGACATTTCAGAGCTTCCAAAGGGAGTTTATTCTGTTGTTTTAAAGCACAACAACCAACTGACTATCAAGAGATTGATAAAATTGTAGTTACCAAAAGATACCCAAAAAGGCTGCCTGTTGGGGCAGCCTTTCCTGTTATCTAAATTGGGTTGCTTACTGCTTCACCATCTTTTTGGTTTCAATAACTTTCCCATCTACAACCAAAGTATAAGTATAAATACCATTACTTAAATCACTGGCAAACACATTTACCATTCCTTTGCCTTTTTCTTTTAGGTCAACGGATTGTATCAAACGGCCCTGCGCATTGTAGAACAACATCTGAGCTTTTTGTGTATTGTCCGGTAAATAATAGCTGATGCTGGTTTGCTCTGCGAATGGGTTTGGTACGTTCTGCTCTAAAACTATACTTTGAGCATTAGTAAGCTTTATGTCGGTTTTGTTAACATAAGATCCGTTTGTTAATGTGGAACGTTCTTCACCAATGGTGCAGCAGGAGTTGATTCTTTCTGTCAATTCAGCTGTTTTTGCTGTAAGGCTTTCGATTTGCTTTTGCTGCTCCTGGATGCCTTTTGTTAAAACTGCAATTAGCTCGATGTAATTTACCGATTTAAGAGTAAAACCAGGATGAGTAACATTGCCTAAAGTATCCAGTTCATCACCTTTTGTGTCAGTTTTAACCAATTCCGGCAAAACTTGTTCCAATTCCTGAGCTACAAAACCATATTGTCTTTTATTGCTGAAGTTTAAACCATATATATTTGTGGTATCATAAAAATACGTGCGTGGGTTTAGCATAGGTATAATTTCCAGTACATTCGCGATAGTATCAATATTGGTTTTAAGTTGCTGATCAGACATATAACTCCAACTTCCGGTATAGGTACCATTGCCATTAAAATAGGATGTTCCGTTTACATACAACCTGTAAGTTCCGGGAGTGGTTGTACCAATACCCACATAGCCATTACCGGTGCCACTGGGTTTTATTGTTATTACAGGCTCGTTAAGCACACCTAATGTAAGATCAAAACCATTACCAGTTCCTATAGCTAAAGGAGCATTATTTGTATAAATTTGTCCTAAATCCTCTCTGTTAAGACCAAACAATGTACCACTCATTGAAGAGCCACCCATAAGGCTTACAACACTTTTAGCGGCTGCAATGTCGGCAGCAGAAAACGCAGAATAGCTTGTTGTTCCGGTGCTGATTGCTGCCCGTACAACCGGAGTAGCGCCAAGTACATCCAGCTGGTTGGCAGGACTTGTGGTCCCGATACCGATTTTACCATTTACATCTACCTTTAATTGTGCAGAAGCAGATGTAGAAAAAAGCAGCGCTGCTGCAAATAAAAACAACAGAGAAAAGTTATTCATTTTAGTGTGATTTGTTTTCATAATATTTTAATTTTTTAGTTTTTTTAAATGTTTATTGACAATCCGAATCTATTATTAAATCAAGTGTTTGGCCTACAATCCCGGAAGAAAAATTCTTTTCGAGCGTAATAGACGTAGTAGCACGGTAAATGCTGTTATTGTAATTGGGAGAACCACTGTCTACCGTTACCGAATTAGTTCCTGCAGCATCACCAAGCACAATATGCTGGTACTGTGCAGGAGCATAGGCATCCAGTGCGCCTTGGCTGGCGTATGTTTTTGTTAATCCACACGAGCTGTAGCGTTGATGAAAACCGGGCTGCGAGCTGCCGTCCGACTGCTTGTAATAATATTTCTGCGAAATATTGCCGTACAGGTCAAACACCAGTAATGTGCTGGAAGAAGCATCAATGGTATCTACATACGTCTTGCTTATACCCATGTTCATGCTTATCCACGTAGTTCCTCCTGTAGAACTGTTTAAATAAATGGTATACGGCTTTGCAGCAGTTGTAATGGTATCCTGGTTCAATACCATCACGGCAATGTAATTCCCGTTTTTGCTGCCAAAGGCTTTGATATTGGTATGATTATCTGCACCGATGTAGATTTCACCATTAAACCATTCCGCCATCTCTTTGAAATGCCAGTACGTGCTTTTTTTAGTAGGTGTGGTGGAATTTGTCATATAACCCAAACCGCTACCCTCCATTACGCTCCAGAAATTGACATTCTCAAAACCGCTTTTCACTGCAAGCGCCATAATCTGGCACCAATGCTGACCTGCAAAAAAGCTGTTGCCTTTCACTCCCTGCCAGTTGTCATTGGCCACAGTACCGGGATTGGAATAATAGCAGATATTGGCTTCTGTCATCATGGGTTTGATTGGCTGGCTGGTACGGGGTACGTTCGTATTGCAATAGTCCAGCCGCTGCTTCAGCCACGCCATGTTTACCGAATCTCCAGAAGGGCCTGTGAGCTTACTGATGAGCCAGGAGCGAGGCATTGTTGTAGTATAACCATTATAATGGTACACGTGATATGAAAAATAATCTACATAAGGTTTTCCCGAAGCGATACCATTACCTGCCGGTATCAATCCCACAATATTGCTGGCACCGCCAGGTGTGGTGAGCGAATCTGCTACAGAATTTGTATATACTGCCAGATAAGCAAAATCCGGTGCAATAATACGTATGCTGCTGTCTATCTTTTTCATAGCAAGCGCGTACCGCTTAATATAAGCACTAATGGCTGCTGCTGTTTTGTTATTTGCGGAATACTCATTATCCGGCTCATTACCGATGCTCCAGTATTTTACTTTACGATTCATAGTAATGTTAATATATCTGAAAATTGGAAGAGTAGCAGTTGTATCTATGTTTATATCCCCATTACCATAAGATAGCTGTAAAATTGGCTCCATACCTTTTGCACGAATAGAGTCCACTATCCTCAGATACTGATACGTAGAGGGCACTTCAAAATCGGATGCAATACCTCCATAACGCATCAGCTTCGCCTTGCTCTGCTTTACATTGTTCCAGCTGCTGTGCAATTCCCCATAGTACGGAGTACTCCCTATAGTATCGGGCATCCAGGCGTTTTGTGAAAAAAAATTGGAAGGGATAGTCTGTGCATAACTCAGATGATAAATGCTAGTGAATAGCAGTAGCAAAAGTACTTTGTGCAGGCTACTTACCTGCCCATACGGCCGGTTCCTGCTTGCTTTAAAATTGATTTTTTGCATGAATTTATATATTTTAGTGAATACTACCCTCTCGAAGGGTTCCTTGCATTTGCACCGGTTCAATATATAATGATGGGTTCTCTGGAAGAGTTCCTCGGATTTTAATAAAGCGTTTTCAGCTATAGGAATGTGTATATTAACGAGAATCCCTTTTCTAACATAGCGATGTGTAGTATTTTCAATGTTAAATACAGCTCAATGAAAAATTTACTTTTCGCCCTATTATTTTTCTCTTTTAATTATGGTAACTCCCAAACTTACACCTGGGCAGTGACTGATTCTTCCTATCAGGGCTCTATAGGTGCGCGGGCAAAAGTTGCACAGGATAATGAAGGCAATCTCGTTGTTGCCTATGCTCCCTTAAACCATGTATCGTATACCAACGGCATTCATATAATTAAATACAACAAATTCCATACTGTTCAATGGAAACAAACCATCACAGCACCAAAAATCGGGCAAACGGATATTGCCATGTGTACAGATATGTCAGGTAACATATATGTAACAGGATGTTTTATTGATAGCCTTTTTGTTGACTCTGTACTTCGCACCACTGTAAACAACAGGAATATGTTCCTTATTAAACTAAATTCACAGGGTGTATTTCAATGGGAACAACATTCAACAGGAGATGCCTGTGGAGTTTCGCTTAGCACTGACTCGCAAAACAATGTATATGTTTCCGGGGGCATTAACAATTATGCTTATTTTGACACCAATTATTTAAGTATTGAAGATGGTATCAGAACGTTTATTGCAAAATATAGTAGCAATGGTTTGCTCCTTTGGGTAAAAGGTATTAGTCCATTGGGTGGTAAGTGCCGATTAAAAACAGATAACGTTGGTAATGCCTATGTAACCGGCATGTTTAACTTTACTGCTCAATTTGGAAATACTACACTTGTGGCTACTGACCCTACGCACTATGGTGCATTTGATACGTATATTGCTAAAATAGATGCTTCCGGCAACTGGCTTTGGGCAATAAAAGCAGGAGGTTCAGGTGACGATGAACCAGCTGATTTGTATTTGGATGCACAAAACAACATGTATATTACCGGGCATACCGGCAGTGAAAGTGCCACCTTTGGTGATATTACTATCACAAATCCTCCGTTCAGCGACAACTATTATGCAGCCAAATACGATAGTACAGGGAATGCGTTATGGGCTGTTAGCGGTGGTGGGCCCAACGCCTTTGGCAAACAAATCTGTGCGGATAAACAAGGAAATGCCTATTTGTCCTACCATGGCTTATACCTATCAAAGTATGATGTTTATGGCAACCTGGTGTGGTCCCAAAGCAAGCCTCATACAGCTATACTGGATATGGTAGCTGACGATTCAGGCAGTGTTTATATTACCGGCTTTTTCAGCACAACTGTAAGCTTTGACAGCTATACGTTTGCAGCTTCCCAAAGACAAATGTATGTTGCACAGCTGTATGATCCATCTCCCATTACAACAGGCGTACAAACCTTTATTACAGCGCAACCTGCTATTTTTACTGTTTTTCCAAATCCCGGCAGCGGAGTGTTTACCATACGTATTACTGCTGAAAAGCCAGCAGTGTATACCTGCACTATCAGCAGTATTTCAGGGCAGACGGTATATACCGAAACTCTGCAGGCCGCAGATACTTACAGCAAACAGGTAAACTTAAGCGATTTGCCCAAAGGCAGCTATTATGCTAACCTTTACTACGGTTCTTCAGCAGATAAAAAGCAGCTAAAGGAGTGCAGGAAAATTGTGATACAATAATTTCAAAGAACAATTGCGCGGTGCAAATAGAGAGTATTCTGTTGACATGAGTATTATATAATTCCGGCAATATATTATGATTAAAACATCTTAACTCATTTCTGAAATTATTGCATACAGGACAGAGAGCTGAAGAAAGTGGCATTGAATTAAAAATTTGATGCAAAAAAAAACATCCGGGTGCATGTATTGCAGCCGGATGTTTTGTTACATAAACTACTCTATATCAATTACTTAGCGCTCGCCACAAGGTTCACATCCAGTTCAAAATCATCGCTGATTGCTTTGTCGCCAATGCTTTCGAAGAAGCTTGCTGAACCGTATTTAATGTCGTATTTCGTACGGTTTACGGTAATTTTTGCAATCACCACCATAGTTTTCTCGTCCATTTTGATTTTAGCCGGGAAAGTAATTTCATTGGTGATGCCCTTGATGGTAAGCTTACCGGTAACATCGTAATCGTTCTCTTTCTTCAATGTAGCTTTTGTCACCTCAAATTTTGCAGTAGGAAATTTCTCGGTAGAAAAAAAGTCGTCACTCTTTAAGTGGCCAACCAGTTTACCGTTCCATTCTTTGTCTGTTAAATCCTCACAGGTAATGGAGTTCATATCAAATTCTACGGTACCACCATTGATTGAACCATGATCAGCAGTTACTGTTCCTTTTGAAACACTGATTTTACCATTGTGTTGTCCGGTTACTTTTTTACCCAGCCAGGCAGCAGAAGTAGATTTTGTATCAACAGTATACGTTGTTGTGTATTTTGGTGCTGTAAATGCAAATGCGGTTATTGCAGCTGCTGCAACTAAACCCATTGTGATTTTTTTTGTCATTTTTTTGTGTGTGTTTTTAGTTTAACGGCACAAATGTATGTATATACATATAATTTTGCAAATTATTTTTAATATAATACTGAAGATTAAATTTATTTAATTGGTAAACAGTGATTTACGTCAGACGGGATTCTTTCGGGCTTCGTTATTTACAAAATATAAAGCCACAGATTCACAGATTTTTAAAAATTAATCTGAGAATCTGTGGCTTAAATTCAAATAAGGAAGTTTCTATTTTTCAAACTCAATAGAAGCCGAATTTATGCAATAACGCAGTCCGGTTGGTTCTGGTCCATCGTCAAAGACGTGTCCTAAATGGCCTCCGCATTTCGCGCAGGTTATTTCCGTTCGGATCATGCCGTGGCTGGTATCACGGGTAAACACCACTTTGCTTTTATCAATAACATCCGAAAAGCTGGGCCAGCCGCAGCCAGCATCAAATTTAGTGTCGGATTTGAACAATTCATTCCCGCAGGCAGCACATACATACACGCCCTTTTCTTTGTGCAAGTAGTATTTTCCTGTAAAGGGGCGCTCAGTGCCTTTTTCGCGCAAAATATGGTATTGCTCAGGACTGAGCTGCTTTTTCCACTCTTCTTCTGTTTTGGTGATTTTGTCCATTGTTCAATTCGAAGGATTTTGAAGGGAAAATTAAATAATTGTACCAACGCTTTATGGGAACGCTGATTCTTATGGTTTTTATGATTAAAAATGATTTCTGCGCTGTTATGCCAAGTCTGCAAAGAGGGCCAGTTATCTCTCCACTCATTTCAAAAGAAGCCCCTGACCTTTGCCCAAGATAACAGTATCGCTTAAAAGGGTATCCGGGAAAAGAAAATTAATCATCCGTAGGCTCCGGTGCTTTTTCAAAGCTTGCCTTTTTCGGTTTGATTTTTTTAATGAACAGAACGTTTATCAGCTCATCTTCAAGAGTAAGAACTGTTTTGGAAATACCATTGGTAACCGTTACCGGAAAATCATAACGCAATTTTTTCTTCACCTGCGCATAAGTGCCATCCTCCATTTTTGTATACATGGCAACAATTTTACCGTCCTTTACCTCGCATTTGCCGTTAAAACACTCTGCATCGCTGCCGTTACGGAAAGTAATGATCACATCGGTATACGTTCCATCAGCAACATCCTCGGCACCACGCTGCTCAAATTTCTGGGCCCATTTGAGGTAACAATTATTTTCATCGGATGTTTTTGATGTTTGAGCGTATATAGTAGCTGTTATGCCAGTGAAAAGAGCGAGGGTGGTAACTATTTTTTTCATTTCCTTTAAATTATCGTTCTGTAATCCAAAATTAGTTTTGTAAATGTAATAAATTATCTGCAAATATTTCAAATCTTAACACAAAAGAGCTTAATTTAGTGTTTTTTAGAAGTACATATATTTGCAGCACACCTTACGATAAATTCAAGGTGTATATACGTTTTATATCCGCAGGATCCGGCAGCACTATTTTTTTATGAGCAGAACAATTATTGAACATAATTTCAGAGAAGCACAACAGGTACTTGAACAGTTTTTGTCCGATGACAGCAACGTGGATGCAATAGAAAACGCGGGAAAGCTGCTGACCGAAGCCTTCAAAAAAGGCAATAAGGTAATCTCCTGCGGCAATGGAGGCTCCATGTGCGATGCCATGCATTTTGCAGAAGAGCTGAGCGGCCGGTTCCGTGACGACAGGAGGGCTCTGCCGGCCATATCCATTTCGGATCCATCACATTTATCATGTGTTGCAAACGATTACGGCTACGACAACGTTTTTTCCCGCTATATAGAAGCCCTTGGCAATACAGGGGATGTACTGTTGGCCATTAGCACCAGCGGCAATTCTGCCAACGTTGTGAATGCGATAAACAGTGCAAAAGCAAAGGGAATGAGCATCATCGGGCTTACCGGAAAGGATGGCGGCAAAATGGCAACCTTGTGTGATGTGGAGATTCGCGCGCCCCACAGCAAATATGCCGACAGGGCCCAGGAAATACACATTAAGGTAATCCATTCCCTGATACAAATTGTGGAGGCAGGTTTATAAAAATTGTATTCATTTTCATTACTTATAAAATTACATGCTGATAAAAACCTATGGCAGTGCGGTATATGGCATTAATGCAACTACAGTAACTGTTGAAACCAACATCAATCCGGGTGTTAATTTTTTATTGGTTGGCTTGCCCGACAGCGCTGTAAAGGAGAGCCAGCAACGGATTGACGCTGCCCTGAAAAACAACGGCTATAAAATCCCTGGAAAAAGCATTGTTATCAATATGGCTCCGGCCGATATACGCAAAGAAGGTTCTGCTTATGATTTAACCATTGCCGTGGGCATACTGGCTGCATCCGAGCAAATACTTTCCGATAAGGTAAGCAGCTTTATCATTATGGGCGAGCTTTCGCTGGATGGCGGACTGCAGCCGATAAAGGGCGTTTTGCCTATTGCTTTGCAGGCGCAGAAAGAAGGTTTTAAAGGCATTATACTCCCAAAACAAAATGCCAAAGAAGCCGCTGTAGTAGGCGAGCTGGAAGTGTACGGAGTAGAGAACATCAAAGAAGTAATTGATTTTTTCAATGAAACGTCAGAGCTGGAACGCACTGTGGTTAACACACGTGATGAGTTTTTTGCCAAGCTCAACAACAGCGAATTTGATTTTGCAGATGTAAAAGGACAGGAAAATATAAAACGTGCACTCGAAATTGCTGCAGCAGGTGGACACAATGTAATCCTGATTGGTGCACCTGGAGCTGGAAAAACCATGCTCGCCAAACGTTTGCCTACCATACTGCCACCCATGAACCTGCAGGAAGCACTTGAAACCACCAAGATCCACAGTGTTGCAGGGAAGATGGGGAAAAACACCGGGCTTATTTCCACACGTCCGTTCAGGGCCCCGCACCACACGATTTCGGATGTAGCTTTAGTCGGAGGAGGTGGTGTGCCGCAACCAGGCGAAATATCACTCTCACACCATGGGGTATTGTTCCTGGACGAACTGCCGGAATTTAAGCGTACCGTGCTTGAAGTAATGCGTCAACCGCTGGAAGACAGAGTGGTAACCATTTCACGCGCGAAGTTTTCAGTTGAGTACCCGGCAAGCTTCATGCTTGTTGCTGCCATGAACCCCTGCCCTTGCGGGTATTACAACCACCCTGAAAAAGATTGTGTTTGTCCTCCGGGAACAGTGCAGAAATATTTAAACAAAATCTCCGGTCCGCTGCTCGACCGGATTGACATCCACATTGAAGTAACGCCTGTTTCCTATAACGAGCTGGCTGCAGAACGACAGTCTGAAAAAAGCGCAAGTGTGAGAGAACGTGTAATCAAAGCACGTGAAATACAGCAGCAGCGCTACCTGAACAGTAATGGCATACATTGCAATGCACAGATGGGTTCTAAACAGCTGCGCAGCATTTGTAAAATTGATGAAGCAGGCAACCAGCTGCTGAAAACAGCAATGGAAAAGCTCGGTTTATCAGCACGTGCGTATGACCGTATTTTAAAGGTGGCGCGCACCATTGCCGATTTGGACAACTCCGCCAATATAGAAACCAATCACCTGGCCGAAGCCATCCAGTACCGTAGCCTCGACCGCGAAGGCTGGGCGGGATAATTTTGTTTCAAAATTCCGAATTAACAAATACAGATAAACAAACAGCTGTTAAATTCAGTAATTTTGCATACCTGCTGATTGCAGAAACAACATGTTTAAATACAAACACATAGGATTTATCATTGTTTTGCTGAGCCTGCTTTGCGGGTTTTCCTATGGCCAGGAGCGTAACCTCGACAGCCTGGTAGCAAACAGCTATTTCGACAACGAAGATTATCCCCGCGCGCTGAAAGCCTACCTGGAGCTGTATGCTAAAAACAAAAAAGATGTAAACGTTAATTACCGCATTGGCTACTGCTACCTGCAGGTGAATGACGATAAATCAAAAGCCATACCTTACTTTGAATATGTTTATAGTCAGGGCAATTACAAGGACGACCTCCTGTTGCACATGGGACAAGCCTATACACATGCTTATAATTTTGAGGACGCGCTCACCTTTTTCAATCATTACCGCAGGATCATTTATTCCAAACGGTTTGAACTGATTGAAAATTATTACCAGGATTGCCTTGACGGGAAAATCGACTACCAGAAAAAAATTACTACCGGTATTTTTGGTACAGTGGACCATTACATTGAAAATTGTGAAAGTGCAATAGAGCTCTTTAAAAACCCTGTAAACGTTACATTTGAGAACCTCGGTCCTCAGGTAAATTCCAAATATGCCGATTATTCGCCCTTTATAACACGCGATGAAAGCAGGCTGTATTTCACTTCCAGAAGAACGCAGCTGGACAGCATTCCACGCTGGCAAAATGAGCTGCCTTCGGATATTTACTACTCCTACGTGAAGGACGGACAATGGACCAAGGCTGAAAAATTCGGGCAAACACTCAATACCGCTGAAGACGAAGCCTGTGTGTATGTGCAGCCGGATGGAAAAAACATGATCGTATACCAGGACAATGAAAATGCTTCTGGCGACTTGTTTCAGGTAGCAATTGAAGATCAGCCAGGCAAACCGGAAAGCTTCACCGGCCCTGTAAATACACAGTTCCGCGAGTACGAAGGCTGCCTTATTGAAGAAGGCAATGCCTTTATTTTTTCCAGCGACCGGGAAGGCGGACTGGGTGAAACAGATCTATACATTGTAAGAAAGCTGCCCAACGGGCAATGGAGCGTCCCCTTCAATCTTGGGCCATCCATTAACACCAAATACAAAGAGGCTTTCCCGGTGTTTGATGAAAAGAGCAACACCCTTTACTTTGCATCACAGGGGCATATAAACATGGGCGGGTATGATATTTTTTCGGCAACCCTGGATACTTCAGACAATACTTATGGAGATGCGGTAAACATGGGCTATCCTATCAATACACCTGAAGACGATCTTCAATTCAGCCTGTCCGACAACAAAAGGGAAGGCTATATTTCAGCCATACGCAGGGAAGGCTATGGCGACTATGATATATACAAGCTGGTGTTTAATGCGGTAGAGAAAAGGCCATCTGTTATACGAGGCGTTGTTTCCATAAAGGACAAGGATACCCTGCGTAAAGAGGTTGCAGCCACCATAAGTATAAAAGACGCAATTGCAAACAAAGAGCTGGACTCTAAAAAAGTAAACTTCCAGACCGGCAGGTATATTTTTGCGGTAGACAATCCCGGAAAATATATCCTTACTGTGAAAAGCAATGGTTTCAGGGATGTACAGCATGAAATAAACCTGTACGACAAGTCCGACTATGTGTTTGAAATCCAGAACGACTTCCTGCTGCAAAAAAACGAGAATGCAGAACAAGTTCAAAAAACGGATGATAGCGTAAAAACAGAAGAAGTTTACAGCATTAACAAACTGCCAGTAAATGTTATTATCTGGGGCATTATAAAAACTGATATTCCGATTGAATCAGACATCAATGCTTCCATTGTGGTGAAAGACGCAGTTACCGGGCAGGACATCCTGAAAAAGAATGCCAATCCGAAAAGCGGGAAATATACCTTCTCTGTGAGCCCTGGAAAATATGTTATCAGTATTACAAGTCCGGGTTACAAGGATTATTTGGAAGAAATAAATACCGAGGATATTTCCAGCTTTTTCCAGACCGGGAAAAACATAACGCTTGAGAGGATTGTTACGCCAGGCTCAAATTACAGCAGCCCTGCTGCAAACACGGAAGGCACTACAGCTGCAGATAAAAAAGCAGAAGTAACAACCCTGGAAACAGGTACACAGGAGAAAGTTGCAATGCCCAGCGGCACGGCAGCAGCTGGTACCGTAATTGCGGACAGCATAAAAAAGGAAGATACTAGTGCTGCTGCGAGCACACAGGAAAGCCTAACCGATAGCACACAAACAGCTGCAGAAAAAAAGAGTTCTGCGAAAGCAAAAGAAAAAACACCAATGGAAAAGAAATCGGCAGAAAAGGCAGCCATTCAAACAGCGAAAAAGACAGGTACCCCTGCTAGAAAGCCTACGGGCACAGCTAAAAAGCCTTCAACCGCTGCAAGGAAGCCTGCTGCGAAGAAAACCACCAGCACTAAAAAAAGCACCGCCAAAAAAGCTCCGGCAAAGAAGCCTGCGAAGAGCAAGAGCAGCGCAAAGTTTAATTAAGGGCCCCCCACCTGGCAACTTTTTTTCAGCAGATACGTTAAATACCAAAATACATTCTGCTATGAAAGCACTTGCACCGAACTGGATTATTGAAAATCTGATTGATTTTGAATACAAAAAGTATGAGCTGCTTGCCTATCTTCAAGGCATAAAACAGGAGTTTAAAGACGAAAAGCTCTACCCTGCCCTCAGCGACCTGATTGCGCATTACAACAACCTGGTTACCATTAAAAACAACAAGCAGCAGCTGAACGAATCGTTTAAAAAAATACTTTCGAAAATAGATGTTGAACGTTTAAAGCTGATTTATGAGTCTGTAGAAAAGGATACAGCCATGATAAGCGAAATAGAAAGTATCATCAATTTCTCCATTCCGCACATGGAAAACCACCTGAAAGAGGGAAAAGAAATATACAGCCACATAGAAAATGACATGCAGATTGAGCCAATAGGGCTTACCCCTTTAAACACCGATGAGGGATATATGTTCATCAGCGATGGCAGGCAAAAAGACACCCACGTGCATCAGTATAAAATCACTTTTTTTGAGCATGCAAACGAGAGCTACAGGGGCATACACACTTCGTACATTACCTCGTTTGCGTATTCGTACGTAAACACCTACGAAAATATAAAGCTACAGCTAATCAAGGACATTCCTGAGCTGCCTATACCTGCAGTTTTTGCGATAAGCAGTGAAAAACAATACCCCTTGCAGGAAAGTTTTATTCCCGTGGCAAAGCGCACCCTCGTAAGATTTATCAGCACGCTTAGCTGATGATTTAAGCTGTTGTGATCAGCTGTTTTTAGCTTTTACAGGAATCCATATTTCCTCTTCGGAATCAGCGGAGTTGTTCTTGTATTTTTCTCCAAGTACCTCAAAATGAGGCCTGCTGTCCAGCGTATATTCGGATCCCGGCAGCCATTTTCCGAAAATATATTGAAAAATGTGCGCTCCGTTGGCCGATGAGCCTTTGTAATGAAAAACGGCATACCGGCCTGCAGGAAGCACTTTTGCTTCCATACCTGCAGGAACGGAATTAAAATCGGCAACTTCTGCCACGGCCCACTTTTCAAATTCATTCCGGGGATCAAACTTTTCGAAATACCCGGGGTCAAACGATTGCATGGAATACAGGTTAGCTCCTACAGCGTTTGGAATACCTTTGCGATCCATCATAAAACTGCGCCACAATTCACCCGTTTTATCATTGGCCAGGGACATTCGAAGGCGTTTCCCCACCAGCTTTTTTTCGGCAAGCTGCACTATATCCGGCTGAATTTCAATTTGTTCCATCAATTTCAATGTCGTATCGGGTTAAAAGGCCGGCAACCTGCGATAAGGAGAATTTTGCTCTTTTTATACGATTCGTTTCCGGGTCAATGATATAATTATAAGAGGTTCTGAAATCGGCTTTTTCAAGCACAGAATTTTCAAATATGGCATTTCTAAAATCGCAATTATCGAATAGTGAGCCCGTCAGGTCGCAACTGGCAAAATCCACCTCAGCGAGCTGAGTATTTTTAAAAAGCGTATTCTTTAGTTTGCGCCTGTAAAACGAAGAATGGTCCATAACACAAGCTTCCACAGTAAAAGACAGGCCAAATTCATTGCAATTCTGGAACTGTAAACCCAGCATTTTGCATTCGCTGAACTTCACCTCCCTGAACACGGTTTTATTGAGCTTACAGAGGCTCAGGTTACAGCCGGTAAACACACAGTCAATAAATGTACATCCTGAAAAATCGAGGTTGGAAAAATCACAGTTTTTAAAGCTGCAATTTTCATATTCCGCTTTAGAAAAAACAGTTTCCCGGAAATATTCTTTGGTAAAAACCTGATTGATAAACACCACAATACCAATATTCTATATTGGCATCAAATATACGCCAATTTATTAAAAGGTATTGAACACTTCGACACACAGCGGCTATGTGTTTATATCGATGGCTTAACTATGAAAAGCATGAAGTTTTTATCAGTGTTAAAAAAAGAAAACTCTCTGCGAAATTCGGCTGCAATACTATTTACAATACTATCTTTGTTCTCCGAAAAACAGGAAAAACACTACGAATTTAAATTATCAGCGGATTAAGCGCACCAACAGGAGGGAAGAGGAATACCTGAAGAATGAAAAGTATTATAAATAAGCTGATAAATACTGGGGTTAGGAAGGAATACCAGTCGTGGGAGTGCCATATAACACGAAAACTAAATTCAGTTGCACTTATTACTTTTCTAAACCTTGTTCTTGGGATTTCTTTTTTTTTAGCATGCGGTTATTACGAGTTTATATTTGATTGTGCGATGGGCCTTATTGCGGCACCCTTGGTTATAGTGCTTAACCGCATTAAAAACTACCTATGGGCTGCCTATTGGTTCTTTTGCTACGGCTTCTGGTTTTTTATCCCTATAAACCTTAAAATGGGCAGCCAGTCGTTCATCATACTTTTTTATTTTCCGGTTATAATAAGCATGGTTCAGATACTTGGACGGAAAGAGCTTTTAAAACACCTGTTTGTTTTAAGTGTCTTATGCCTTGCTTCCATTATTATTATTGCTTTCGGATTCAAATACAAGCTTTGGCACCTGGAGCTGAACGAAGATACAGTAAGCAATTTGGCTGTATTCCACATCATACTTTGTTTTATTACCACCATGGCTTTTATCATTGTAATGGTTTCCGAGTCGGTAAGCCAGGAGAACCTTATACGTAAAACACTTGCCGAAAAAGAGATTCTGCTTGCAGAAGTGTTTCACCGTGTAAAAAACAATATGAACATTGTTACCAGCCTGCTCAACCTGAGAAAAAACATGTCCGAATCGCAGGAGGTAAAAGAAGCACTGGAAGAGTGCAGGGGACGGGTATTTGCCATGGCACTTGTACACGACAATATTTTCAACAAGAACAACATTACTGCCCTCAATTTTAAGGATTATATACAGGTGCTTGTAACAGAAATCGCCAACTCTTTTGGAGAACATGAAAAAGCAGAAATAACGCTTGCAACAGAAGATGTACACCTTGATCTTTCATACGCTATCCCCTGCGGACTGATATTGAATGAACTTATTACAAATTCATTCAAGCACGCATGCCCTGAAAGTGAAAAGCTTATAATACATGTGAAACTCCGTAAACAAAAAAATACAGTAGAGCTGGAGGTAAAAGACAATGGCAGCGGTTTACCTGAAGACGGTATTAAAAACTCCGACTCGCTCGGAATGGAGCTTATTAAATCCCTTTCTGAACAGGTAGGCGGAACCTATGGTTTCTGCAGCAAGGATGGACTTACATTCAACCTCAAATTTAAAATAACCTCCTGATTATCTGACAAATAAAATCAGGCACCTCCATATACTTTTTTCACCGTTTTTGCGTTACTTTTATAAAAAAGATGCCTTTGAAAAATTATTTACTTTATGGCCTTCTGCTGCTAACCCCTCTGGCATTTGCTCAAACGGATTTCGCCAGACAACTATCAGATGCCGCATTAAAGCTCACTGCTCAAAAAGTGGAGTATGATCCTGCTTATTTTACTATAGCATATCCTAATGGTGATGTGCCCAAGAACAAAGGTGTATGCACCGATGTGATCATTCGTGCTTACCGTCTGCTCTCCGTTGATCTTCAGAAGGAAGTGCACGAGGATATCAAAAACAACTTTAAAAAATATCCGAATAAATGGGGCCTTACCAAACCCGATAAAAACATTGACCACCGCAGGGTTCCGAACCTGATGACATTTTTTACGCGTTACGGACTGGTGAAAACAATATCAGACAAACCGGAAGATTACATACCTGGTGATATTGTTTGCTGGAACCTGGGAGGCAACGTAACACACATCGGTATTGTAGTTGACAAAAAATCATCGGACGGAAAACGGTACATGATAGTTCATAACATTGGTGCCGGACAAGTGCTTGAAGACTGCTTGTTCAGCTATAAAATTATTGGCCATTACACTTATAAAAAACAAAACGCTGAAAAATGAGGCTGCTAATTATACTTCTGGGCTTATTGCTCACAACAGGGTTTATTGTTACACCGGACTTTCTTGCAGAGCAAAAAAAATACGAACGCGTAAAAGCCGCATACAAAGAGAAAGAAGCGGGGGTTCAGAAAAAGCTCAGTGAACTTGGCCTTGACCTGAATAACTTTAACATCCTCATCACCGTGTTTAAAAGCGAGCAGGAACTGGTGATTTATGCAAAAAATAAAAAAGACAAGCAATACAAAAAGCTGGTCACCTACCCCATCTGTGCAAGTTCGGGGGACCTGGGGCCAAAACGAAAGCAAGGCGATGGCCAGGTGCCTGAAGGCTTTTACCACATTGAGCGCTATAACCCTTCGAGCAGCTACCACCTGTCATTAGGAGTGAGCTATCCCAACAAATCTGACAAACTGAAAAGCACAGCAAAAGATTTAGGGGGCGATATTTTTATACATGGTGAATGTGTAACCATTGGCTGTATGCCAATGACCAATGATAAGATAAAAGAAATATACATATACGCTATACAGGCCAAAAACAATGGCCAGCAGAACATACCCGTTTATATTTTCCCTTTTAAGTTTACGGAAAGCGCTATTGCAAAACACAAATCATATACAACGGATAACAAGATGCTACAGGACTTCTGGAATAATTTAAAAACAGGTTACGACAAATTCCACAGCAATTTGGAAGCGCTGAATGTTGCTGTTGACAAGGCTGGGAATTATAATTTTTAAAATTATGATAAGCAGCAGCCTTAAGCTTTTTACGACTGCTGCTTATTGGGAATTGTTTTAATTCAGGCACACATACAATCCCCGCATTTTTCTTTCCGTTCCGTCCTGCTCAAGAACCACAACACTTTCTATAAGCACCTTTTCCACCTTTTTAGCTTCCAGTGTTTTAATTGCTGCTTTAATCTCATCGCTCAGCTTAGCACCGGAATTGGTGTGTTCAACAAATAGGCGCTGCCCATCCGCTGATTTTTCGGCATAAGCCAACACGAATGACTTCACCTTCAGTTCTTTGTAAGGAAGCGTAAGCTCATCGCATTTAGCAAGATCGGCATAAGAAATCACATCACCGGATTTGGCCGCACCGCATAATATCGGGTTAGGAACATTATCGGTATTTTGAGCAAAATTTGTTGCGGTGCCAAACATTGTCAGCAGCACAAGGGAGAGGATTGTTTTCATAACGAATTGAGTTTTTTAGTTTCTCCACAATTAAGGGTTTATAGAGATGACCACTAAAGTGCTTTTAATAGCGCTTTTATTTTCATAATGCAGTGCATTTTAGAAAGATACAGTTTGATGAAAATATTTTTGTAATTACTGTATAAATACAAAGCCGCAACCCGTTTTATCAGGTTGCGGCTTCACTCTTTTTTAAAGAATTAATAGTTGTGTTCGTGTGATGGCGGCACGGGTGGTGGTGGTGGATGCGACAAATGTATCGCTTCGTCCAACCCTTGGCAATCCACGCATTCAAGGCCTTTTTGAGTCATTTTCCACCTGCGGTTAACCATATCACTATCGAGCGTCTCCGTTACATTGTCAATATCATATATGATACCTTCCATTCGCTTGCTCAAAAAAACAGTCTTACCAACAGGAACTTTCAGTACCAGCTTCACATCCTGGGCCCTTATTTTATCAGCTGCATGTATATCAAAATAGTTATTAAATTCTATCAGTGAATCTGTCTGAACAATTTTATATTCGATATTCTTTGCCCGGTTTGCCGCATCTTTTTTATCAAAACCCTGTGCGGTTTTTATTACAAACAGCTCAAATGTATCAGCCTGGCTTTGAACAATATCAAGCCTCGGGTACCCAATACTGAATGTGTTGTCGCCTTTTGAAATCAAAGCCCAATCGCCACGATAAAAGTTATGGGAATAATGCCGATCTATTTTTCTTTCATCATCCTTTGGCATTTCTTTTAAATCAAGATAAAGCGCATTACCAGCAGGTTGGGATATGTATAGCTGCTGTTTGTTACCCGACTGCTCGGTAAAATCTGCACCAATTTTTATTCCGACATAAACCATCAGCCCCAACCCTACAAACCATAATAAATTTCCGGCATACTTCACTATTTTGTTTTTACGCTTGATGTCAAACAAACACCTTGTACCTCCATAAATCATCGACAAAAGAGGGATTCCGAGAAAGAGCAGCAAGCCAGTTATTACATACTGGATCTGTAAATCATCCGGCAAAACCACCGCACATATTTCATATAATGAAAGACGGATATCATTACCGCCATCAGATACAGCAACAACACCGCGGCCAAATAATGTGGCCAGCAGCGCAACCATAAGCACCACTCCTACAAGGATCAGAAGAAAAGAAACAGCTTTGGCAACACCTTTAAAAATCCTGTATAGAATTTCCTTCAGAAAATCTGCCCCTTTCTGGGCACCGGAACGCATACGCTCTTTGTTTTCCGGTGACTGCATTTCTTTTCCCAAGTCATTCATTTTTTTTCTGAACTCCTGGAACTCTTCGTTTACAGCCTTTCCAATGTTGTTAACATCCACTTTTTCTCCGCGCATTTCCAGCTTTTCTGCCGTTGTTTTCGCCTTAGGGATAATGATCAACAGTACAATGTATAGCAGGAGTCCGGTACCAAATGCAAAAAAGGCGATGGCAAAAGCTGCCCGCAACCAAATAGGGTCAAAATCAAAATAGTTAGCAATACCGGAACATACACCACCCACGATTTTATCATCAGGATCACGGAAAATGCGCCTTCTGCCTGTATAGGTGTAACCGGTAGCATCTTCCTGTTGTTTATTTTGTGAAGAATCTTTCGTGTCGGCACTGTCGCCTGCAAACTCTTCAGGTTTGCCCATCACTGCAATCACACTTTCTACATCGGCCATCACTACTGCCTGTTTTACAGTGCTTACTTTTGAATGCAGCATTTCAGCAATACGTGATTCAATGTCATTCATGATTTCATCACAACCTTCGGCATTTTTGAAATAGCCTTTAATGGTTTGCAGGTAATGACTGAGCTTTTCAAAAGCATCTTCCTCAATATGGAATATGATGCCGCTCAGGTTCATGGTTATGGTTTTTTTCATCTTTTTAATTGTTTTCAGTTTCTGTTTATACGAACAATGGATTGCTTATTGCTTCATTGTAAAATTTGCCTATTGATCCTTTCGGGTTGTTTTGTTTACCGCTTCTACAAGCTCGGCCCAGGTTACTTCCAGCTCTTTCAGGAATTGCTCACCTTGTGGGGTTAGCTTGTAATACTTACGCGGTGGCCCCGAAGCAGACTCTTCCCAGCGATAGCTGAGCAGCCCGTCATTTTTTAACCGCATCAATAAAGGATAGAGGGTGCCTTCCACCACCAGGAGTTTTGCATCTTTCATTTTGTTGATTATTTCAGAAGGGTAATGGTCCCCGTTTGAAAGAATGGAAAGGATACAAAACTCCAGTATACCCTTTTTCATCTGCGCCTTTGAGTTTTCGATATTCATTTCGTTTTGTTTTAATTCTGTATCTATTTGACAATGCAAAGATATATAAATATTACAGTACCTTGCAATACATAGTACTAAAATAATTTACAATGTGCTGATTTTCAATAAAATAATTTTTAAGTGGTTTATGAATATGTGCCCGTTTTTCATAAAAAATTTTATTTCGGGTTTGTGTAGCTTACGATTACCTGCTTAAAATTGACATTATCAGATTAAATCCTTAAATTGGCTCTTACTAAACCCTTATCTGATGCGACAAATCAAGCTGTTGGCCTTTCTTTTAGCAATTTTTCCTTTTATTTCTGTGTTTTCCCAGGTTATTGACGCAAATACAAAACTGTCGCAGGGAGCATTTGTTTTACCCCCTACAGCCAAACCTGGCGACTACATGGAGAAAACTGTAGTAATAAAAATAAAGCCGGAGCTAAAATCAATTTGTTCGACTGCAGGCATTGACAATGCTAATTTCAACCAGCTATACACCAGCATTGGGGGAAAAGACTTAAGAAGAAAGTTCCCGCATGCCAAAGCCCCTTCACGTACTGTAAATGAACGAGGCGAAAAATATGCAGATTTGACCCTTATTTATGAGTTCAGTTATACGTCCGGCACCTCATTGGAAAAAGTAATCAGCAAGTGCATCGGCTTAAACATATTCCAATATGCTGAACCACATTACATCCCACGGTTATGTTATACACCGAACGACCCCAGCCTTTCGAACCAGTATGGCCTTACCAATATTCAGGCTGAAGCTGCGTGGGGCATAAATACAACCACGGCCCGTGGCGATACAAACATTGTGATCGGCATTACAGATACAGGAGTTGAGCCCAATCACCCCGATTTAAAGAACAATATCAAGCACAATCCTTTGGATCCTCCTGGTGGTGGCGATAATGATGGTGATGGATATACAGACAACTATTCCGGCTGGGACTTAGGAGAAAACGATAACGACCCTACTTACCAGGGCAGCCCTCACGGGGTACACGTTTCCGGAATTGCTGCAGCCTCAACAGACAATGGTGTTGGTATTGCCGGTGTGGGATTCAAATGCAAATTTTTACCAATAAAGATTGCAAACTCTTCAGGTGCGCTTACACAATCCTATGAAGGCATTGCATATGCGGCAGATCACGGCTGTGCAATCATAAACTGCTCCTGGGGAAGTGAAAGCCCAAGCCAGCTTGGCCAGGATGTGGTAGATTATGCTACTATCAACCAAAATGCGCTTGTTGTAGCCGCTGCCGGCAACAATGGCTCCGATCAATTGTTTTATCCTGCATCATACAACTACGTTATCAGCGTGGTGAACACCAAGAGTGACGACAGGCGCCATTCCAGCTCAAATTATAACTATACAGCGGATGTATGCGCCCCCGGAGAAAGCATTTACTCTACCTACCCAACCAACTCCTACTCTTCACAAACCGGTACATCCATGGCTGCGCCATGTGCAGCAGGTGCAGCAGCAATCATCAAATCGTTTTATCCATCTTACACAGCACTGCAGGTAGGCGAACGCTTAAAAACCACCTGCGATAATATTTACGGGCTTACCAGCCCTATTTATCTGAACAAGCTGGGCAACGGTCGTATCAACCTTTTCAACGCGCTTACGCAAACCCTGTCGCCTTCTGTTGTTACCACCCAACGCAATATTACTGATAACAATGACAATACATTTGTAATCAATGATACATTGCGTATTGTTTCCACACATACCAACTACCTTGGCCCAACAACCAATCTAACTGCAACACTTTCTTCCACATCGGCCTATGTGCAAATACTGGATGGCGCCATAACACTGGGTGCAATCCCGATGCTTGGAACAGCAACCAACACAGCAGATCCGTACCTTGTTAAAATCAATCCGAATGCTCCGGCCAACCAACCTGTGTTGTTTAAAATTACCTATTCCGATCCAGCAACATCTTATACCGCCACTGAGTTTTTTACGGTAGTTGTAAATGTGGACTACGTCAACATTACTATTAATGATGTTCACACCACCATCAGCAGTGCGGGGCGTATAGGTTATAGCCAGACCGGGCAAGGCGGAGGACTGGGCTTTAACTATATGAATAATGGCACTATTCTTTATGAGGCCAGCCTGATGGTTGGTATCAATGGCAGCCAGGTATCCGATGGGGTTAGGGGCGTAACTGTGCCTGAAGCAGACTTTCAGTCAACCGTTGCCGTTCGCAATATTAGCCCTTCTGTATTCTCTGATTTTGATGTGGATGGAACATTCAATGACGACCCTGCTGCAAACCCATTGCCAATAAAGGTTCATCACAAGGCTTTTGCCTGGAGCAATGCGGGTGACAGAAAATATGTGATTGTCCAGTACGTTATTTCCAATACAGGGGTAAGTCCGCTAACCAATTTATACGCGGGCATATTTGCCGACTGGGACATTGATTTAGCAACATTTGCATCAAACCGAGCAGCATTTGATGCTGCCAACAAAATGGGATATGCTTATTATACAGGAACAAACGGAACTTATGCAGGCATTAAACTTCTTACCAGCACAGCACCGGTCCTGCACTATGCTATCGACAATGTTTCCGGTGGTTCCGGAGGCGTTGATTTATTCACGAGCGGTTTTGATGCTACTGAAAAATATACAACAATTTCTACCAACCGCACAAATGCTGGTATATCCGGCAATGGTGCTGATGTAATTGATGTTGTTAGTACTGGTCCGTATACTATTGCTGTTGGCGATTCAGTAAGGGTTGCATTTGCATTGATTGCAGGCGACAACCTGACTGATTTGCAGACGAGCGCTGCAAATGCACAAATTAAATACGATGGCCTTAATATCAGCACTGTTGCAGACTATAAAACAACGGGCGGCATCACTGGTATGACAGTGTACCCGAATCCAGCATCGGGTGAATCTGTCATATCACTAACTATTATGCAGGAAACCACAGCAAAATTAAGGCTTGTGGATATTACAGGTAAAGAAATAAAAGCGGTAGCCAACCAAAAGTTATCACCAGGCCAACACACGTTCCACTTTGATACTTCTGCGCTTGCTAACGGTGTTTATTATTACCAGCTGACATCCGAAAACAAAACACTAGTAAAAAAACTGGTTGTGGCAAAATAATGGGTTATAATTATTGATTAACAACCGGAAAAAAACAGCAGGTGTTAATAAAGCGGAATTTCTAATGAAATCATAGTTTGTAACCCAAAATTGTTTTTATATATTTGTATAAATTAATATTGATTATGGATTTAAGCGGAATTATTTCAATTGCAGGAATGAGCGGACTTTATAAAGTAATTGCTCAAACAAAGAACGGGCTTATTGTAGAGTCTTTAGCTGATAAAAAACGTATACCTGTTTATGCAACGCATAAGGTAAGCACTTTAGAGGATGTAAGAATCTATTCAACAGGTGATGAAGTACCTTTGAAAGAGGTGTTTCAAAAAATTTACGACAAAGAAAAAGGAGCTACAACCAGCGTAGATGCTAAAGCAGCTGATGCTGAACTAAAAAAATATTTTAAAACTGTTTTTGCCGAATACGATGAAGACCGTGTATATGGTTCGGATATTAAAAAGGTATTGAGCTGGTACAACATTCTTCATAAAGAAGGTCTGTTGGAGAAAAAAGAGGAGAAGAAAGAAGACGAAAAACCGGCTAAAGAAGAAAAAGCAGCAAAAGTAAAAGCATCCGGTGAAGCAAAAACGGCTAAACCAAAAGCAAAAGAAAGCGCGCCAAAAGTAAAGACTGCAAGTGCTAAAGTAAAAACACAGGGTGTTAGAAAAACAGGTGTTGCTTAAAGTTTACACTATTAATTACCAGTTAAAGTAAAAAAGGCTCCAACTGGAGCCTTTTTTGTTTAATATGCTGCAGGAGTAGGTTTCAAAATGCTTCAACTGCTGGCGCTGATGCAGGTTTAACCTGCTGTTTCGATTTCGTATCTATACTAAAAGTATAGGCAAAAGTAAACCCGATCGACATTCTGTAGTACCCACGCGATTTAGCTGTAAGCTCTGCATTTTGTGCTCCCGATGAATACCTGCTTTCCTGGTAATCCTGGTAGGCCTTTGTAAACGGTTTTCGGCCATCTATACCAAAATCCATCCCCCACAACAGTTCCACAGAGAACTCACCCAGGTGTTTTATTATACCTGCCCCTACTGACAGAAACGCCAACGTCCGTGTGCGCCCGCTTTCAGAGCCAACAGTATCCACCCCATACACAGACAGGCGCGATGAAGGAGTGCCATACGTATAATCGTCCACACCATTTCCATCTAAATCCATCTTGCGTATATTGCTGAAACCAAGCCCCGCATAGGGGAAAAAGATTTCCTTAACAGGATATTTTAAAAGAAATGAACCGGAGGTAGCCTGGTAATCGGCAGATACATAATCTGCTTTATATATCTCTTCATTTACAAGGATTTCATTTTCGTACAACCTGTAAAAACCGGTATGTGTATTGTTCCTGAACACCTGCTGTGAGCCGCTGCCAGAACCATCGCTATTGATGCATTTCGTCCGGTACAGGTTCGCCCGGAAGTATTTAAAATCAACAAAAGCACCAATGTCGTATACATTCAGCTTAGACCGCAATACATATTGGAGCTGGGAAGGTGTACCCTGTGAAACATAGTACAGGTTTAACTCGTTGTTGATGTTACAGTAGGGAGTGTATGCTGTATGGATACCAATACTTACATCAAGTGGTTTATTTCCTGCTTTTGCAATAGTCAATTGAAGCAGAAGGAAAGACAATATCCAGATTGCACCCTTAATCATATTGCATTTCTTTTCAATTGGCTACTGGTCGGTTAAAACAACTAAGACGCTAAGAAACACTGCGACTTAGTGGACTTAAGTGTGCTTCGTGCCTTAGTGGTACGTTTTACAATTTTTACAACGCTTCCGAATACAATTTTCTGAAATCTTCCCTGCTAACCGGTTTCGGATTATTCGGATGTGCAAAATCTGCAAATGCCAAATCAGCAAGGGTATCCAGGTGCTCTTCTTTTACATGGATATCGCGCAGTTTATGAGGAATACCTACGCGGGTATTTAAATCAAAAAGGTATTGGATTACCGCTTCGCCCGTGTGTTCTTTCAAATTTAATGTTTGGGCAATACGTGCAAACTTATCTTCAAAACCTGCAATGTTGTAACGCATACCATAGGGAATATTTACTGCATTGGCCAGTCCATGATGTGTATCTAGTAAAGAAGACAAAGGATGCGCTAGTGAGTGCACCACACCAAGTCCTTTCTGGAAAGCAATAGCTCCCATCATAGATGCAAGCAGCATTTCCGCACGGGAAGCCAAATCAGGCGATTTTACTGCCTTTTCTAACGAATTTGAAATTAAACGAATTCCTTCCAGTGCAATTCCATCACATATCGGGTGATAGTTTTTTGCGAGGAATGCTTCCATGTTGTGCGTCAACGCATCCATACCTGTTGCAGCAGTGACAGCAGGTGGTAAATCCATTGTTAACAGAGGGTCAGCAAACACAATTTTAGCAAGCAGCTTAGGAGAAAATAATATTTTTTTCTGGTGGGTGATATCATCCGCAATAATAGCGCTTCTGCCTACTTCGCTTCCTGTTCCGGCTGTTGTAGGGATGGTAATAAAATGAGGAACGTCATTGGTAACATATACATCCCCACCAATCAAATCATCGTATTTAAACAAGTCATCCCTGTGGTTGATTCGCAATACAATAGCGCGGGCCACATCCAGGGCAGCACCACCACCAATACCAACAATGCTATCGCGCTTTGTTGCATCATACGCATCTCCACCTTTAATAACATCACTTTTTACAGGGTTTTTATGAATATCTGAAAACACTTCAACGGATATACCCTGTTGTTTCAAATCTTCAACTATAGTTTTAAAAAATGGCAGCCCCGCGATAACAGGATCGGTTACTATTAAAGGCTTAGAGAGCTTGTTGTTTTTTAAGTATGCAGGCAATTCTTTTACTGCATTAGCACCAAAACGAATGATGGTCGGGAAATTGAATTGTACAACGCGATTGAAATCCATAGTTTATAATTGTTTGTTTGTTATAAATATTACCACTAAGACACTAAGGTCACTAAGGTGCACTAAGATTTAGGGAGTTTAGAAAATTCATCGGTTACTATCGGAACCAATTGGCCCGCTATATTTTCGCAGTGAAAATTGATTAGGAGTCCTTTTGGTTTACCTGTTAGTTTTAAGTATGACAACAATTGAGCTTTATACAAGGGTATCATAGATTCGACAGCTTTTAATTCTACAATAATTAAATCATTTACCAGAAGGTCTAACTTAAGTATGCCACCCAAATCTTTTTCTTTATATTTTACAGGAACATATAATTGTGATTGAATGGTTAATCCTACACTTTTTAATTCATCAATCATACAGGCCTGGTAAACAGATTCCAATAATCCTGGACCAAGATGTTTGTGTACTTCAATAGCACAGCCTACAACCTTATAAGCAATATCATTAACATATTTCTGAGTGAGCATTGACACCTTTAATTAAAACCACTAAGGAACTAAGCACACTAAGAAACACTAAGTCTTAGTGAATCTAAGTGCCCTTAGTGTCTTAGTGGTAATTCTTCTTTTACTATATAATTTCAAAATATCGTTTCATCTCCCAATCCGTAACCACTTTACTGAACTGCCTCCACTCCCACTCGCGTGTTTTTGTAAAATGTTCCACAAATTTGTCTCCAAACAACTCTTTCGCTACATCTGAGTTTTTCATGGCTTGGGTAGCATTCCAAAGATTAGAAGGCAATACCCCATGCGATATATCACGATAGCCGTTACCAACGGTAGCATCCTGCAATTTCAATTTATTTTTAATCCCATACAATCCGCTTGCAAGGCAGGCAGCCATTGCCAAATATGGATTTGAGTCAGAGCCCACTACGCGTGTTTCCAGTCGTGCAGATTTAGGACTTAAGGGCAATGAACGCAAGGCAACGGTTCTGTTATCTACTGCCCAGGTAAGTGTTGTAGGTGCCCAGGCACCCTCTACTAAACGCTTATAAGAGTTGATTGTTGGAGCGAACATCGGTAATATATACGGCAAACAATACAACTGTCCAGCTACATAGCTTTTGAATAGATCGCTCATTTTATTTTTATCCTTCTCAGAATAAAATAAATTGGTTTTGCTGCTTTTATCCCACAGGCTTTGGTGCACGTGTCCGCTGCACCCCGGTAGGTTCTCATTCCATTTTGCCATAAAGGTAGCCATAATACCATGTTTATAGGCAATTTCTTTCACACTCGTCTTGAATAGTACTGCACGGTCAGCTGCCTCTAAAATAGAAGAATAGGTAATTGCCGCTTCATATACTCCAGGACCAGTTTCCGTATGCAAACCTTCCAACGGGATATCAAATTTTTTCAACTGGTCGAACAAGGCAGTAAAAAAATCATTGCGCAAAGTGCTGCGCAGTATAGAATACCCAAACATACCCGGACTCAGATGAGTGAGCCCGCTGTGCTTTTTTTCACTCACGCTCTGTGGCGTTTCTTCAAAATTAAACCATTCGAATTCCTGGCTGAAATAAGGCTTGTATCCTGCTTTTTCAGCTTTGCCAATTACCTGTTGCAATACATTACGCGGACAAACATAAGCTGGCTCATCAATCAGCTCACACAGAAAAAACGGAATATCGTTTTCCCATGGAATTTTGCGAAACGTAGAAAGCACAAGGCGTGCAGGAGTATCCGGATAACCGGTATGCCAACCCGTAAACTGTACATTGTCGTAGGCAACATCGCTGGAATCCCAACCAAATACCACATCACAAAAGCCAATATTACCGTTCACAACGGACATAAATTTATCCGTACTGATATATTTTCCACGTAATATACCATCAATATCAGTAATTGCGAGCTTTACCTTTCCGGATGGATGGTTTTTAACGTAATCGATAATTTGTTTTTCTGTCATAGCTGTTTTTTTGTTACACGGAGTTTCACTGAGAAGGCACAGAGAAACACGGAGAGTTTACAATTTATAGCGTTTTATTCCATTTTTAAGTAAAGTTACATTGAAATTGATAAGCAAACCTGTTGATTTATTTGAAAATTTCATGTAGGTTAGAATTTGAGCTTCGTGCACAGGGTTAAAAGCATCTACTGTTTTCAATTCGACAACAATTGCATTTTCAACAAGTATGTCTATTCTGTAGCCACAATCAAGCTTAATATCTTTATAAACAACAGGAACGGGTTTTTGTCTTTCTATAAAAAGACCTGCTTTTTGCATTTCAAATGACAAACACTCTTCATAAGCCGACTCCAATAACCCAGGACCAAGAGCCCTGTGTACCTCTATTGCACAGCCTATAACTTTCTCTGTAATTATATTGGTTTCCATGTTATTGCTCTGTGTAACTCTGTGTCTCCTCATTTTTTTCTCTGTGTAATAATACCTACACAGAGAGCCACAGAGAAATCACAGAGGTCCGCGGAGGTTGTTTTGATAAAATAATTTATATCCTATAAACGCCACCAGCATCAGCAAAAAATAAATCAAAGCAAGCATCCAGTTGTAATAAGTCATTGCCAGCAAGGACACAACAGCGATAATCAGCGCAAGTACAGGAGATACAGGATAAAACGGAACCTTAAACGGTCGATGCAATTCTGGTTCTTTTTTACGCAATACAATTAATGAGACCATTGCAATTACGTACAACGTCAATGCCCCAAAAACAGCTATAGTAATGATTTCTGTAGTTTTCCCTGTCAACAAAATAAGTATGCCTATGAGCATATTTACAACCAAGGCATTTGCCGGTGTCTGAAATTTCGGGTGCACCTTCCCAATAAACTTGGGAGCATAGCCAATCTTACCAAATTCCAGCGTAGATCGCCCACCAGCAAGCATAAGGCCATGAAAAGAAGCAACCAAACCAAACAAACCTACAGTAAGCAGCATGTGAAACAACAAACTGTTGTCCCCTACAATATTAGCCATAGCCATAGGCAAAGGGGAATCAGAGGTAACCCCGGCAGACTTATAAACAATGGCTTCCCAGCCATTTACTCCTATGGCTGCAACAAAAGTAATCACACAAAGCACTACCAATGTGATGATAGCAGAGCCAAAACCTTTTAAAATATCCTTCTGCGGGTTCACCGTTTCTTCAGCAACATTGGCAACCCCCTCAATACCCAGGAAAAACCAGATAGCAAAAGGAAGTGCGGCAAAAACCCCGGACCAGCCATTCGGCAAGGCATTGCGGGTAAGATTTTCTGATTGAAAATGCGGCAAAGTAACGCCCGCAAATATCAGCAACTCCACTACAGCAAGAAAAGTAACAATCAACTCAAATGTTGCAGCCGCCTTTACACCATAAATGTTCAACAAAGTAAAAATAACATAGGCTGTAATAGCGACCCAAACAATATCAAGCTGCGGAACAGCAAGGTTAAAATACGCACCTATAGCAAAAGCAATAGCGGGTGGGGCAAAAACAAATTCGATATTTTGTGCCATTCCGGCAATAAACCCGGCATCTTTGCCAAGCGCACGATCAGCATAATCAAACACACCGCCTGCTTTAGGAATAGCACATGCAAGCTCTGAATAAGAAAAGGTAAAGGTTATGTATAAAACAATGATAAACAGTGTAGCTATTGCAAGTCCCAGGGTTCCACCTTTTTCAAGGCCAAGGTTCCAGCCAAAATACATTCCGGATATAACATAGCCAACACCTAGCCCCCATAACATTAGCGGAGTCAGTGCTTTTTTTAATCCTTCCTTATTTTGTGCTTCCATAGAGGGATGAATTTAACACATCAATAATACTGAATTTATTCGAAAACAGGTATCTGCTCTAAATATTGAAATGTGTTTTGTGAATAATCCATCTGGCAACAGAAATGGTCCATTCCATTAGTCACTACAAGGTATTTCACTTTAAAGGCCATATTATAGCGGGCAATCTGGTCAAACGTATCCTGGGTAATTTTCACCTCAGGTGCTTTGCATTCCACCATCAAATGAGGGGTTCCCAGCCTGTCGTACACCAGGACATCCATGCGTTTTTGCAGCTGGTTGTATTTCAACCCGGCTTCAACAGCAATGAGGGATGCAGGGAATTTTTTATCCTGGATAAGGTATTGCAGAAAGTTCTGGCGCACCCATTCTTCGGGAGTAAGCACTACATATTTTTTCCGGATGGAATCAAAAATATGGGTACGTAAACCCTCTTGCTTCACTTTAAACTGATATGACGGTAAATTCAGAACCTGCATGGGGAAAGTAAAAATACTGAAAAGCTTTAGAATTAGAAATTGAGATTGAGAATTTATTTGTTTAAACTATACCTTTTCCTGTTCTTAATTAGTAATTTCGCTTAAAGAAATCCGTTTTCCGAAATGGTTATTTATTACTAAACGATATATGAAAAGCAAAGAAGAAATTGTAGCCAACTGGCTGCCACGTTATACAGGTACACCGCTGGAATCATTTGGTAAATACATTATACTTACCAATTTTGGCAAGTATATAAAAATGTTTGCCGACTGGCATGGTGTTGAAATCAACGGGTTGGATATGCCAATGCCAAGTGCAACGGCCAAAGACATTACCATTATCAACTTTACTATGGGCAGTGCAAATGCTGCAACTATCATGGATTTGCTAACCGCCATTGAACCAAAAGCAGTTTTATTCCTTGGTAAATGTGGTGGACTGAAAAAGAAAAACCAGCTGGGAGATTTGATTTTACCGATAGCCGCAATACGCGGTGAAGGTACATCCAATGATTATTTTCCACCCGAAGTTCCTGCTCTTCCCGCATTTAGCCTTCAGAAAGCTATTTCCACAACTATTCGTAACCACAACAAGGATTACTGGACAGGTACTGTATATACCACCAACCGCAGGGTTTGGGAACACGATGAAGAGTTCAAAGAATATCTTAGAAAGATTCGTGCAATGGGTATTGATATGGAAACTGCTACTATCTTCTCAGTCGGGTTCCACAACCAGATACCAACAGGGGCATTACTTCTGGTAAGCGACCAGCCCATGATACCAGAAGGTGTGAAAACCTCTGAAAGCGATAAAAAAGTGACAACAAATTTTGTTGAGGAACATTTAAGAATTGGCATTGACTCTCTGAATGAGCTTATTAACAATGGTTTGACGGTGAAACATTTGAGGTTCGAGTAAAAAATTGGCAATTGGCAGTTCGCAATTTGCAAATTGTCAACTGCTCGCTGCCAACTTAATTGATTGAGATGGAATTCAACGACATTATATCAGAATTAAAAAAGAAAGTTTACCGCCAGGTGTATTTCCTTATGGGTGAGGAACCCTATTTTATTGATATGATCTCTGATTATATTGAACAGAATGTACTGGACGAATCGGAAAAAGAGTTCAATCAAACTGTCCTTTATGGGCGTGACATCAGTGCTGCAGACGTAATTGCTGCTGCCAAGCGTTTCCCGATGATGAGTGAATACCAGGTGATTATTGTGAAAGAGGCGCAAAACATCCGGGATTTGGTAGGACGTGACAAAGAAGGTGGTGAAAAAGAAAAATCAAAAGAAAAAGCCAAACATCCTTTTGAAGCCTATGTTGAGAATCCTCAGAAATCAACCATACTGGTTATTTGCTACAAATACAAAACAATTGACAAACGAACCAGCACTGCAAAGGCAATTGATAAAAATGCGGTACTGTTTGATTCAAAAAAAATATACGACAATAAAGTTCCTGACTGGATTAATAATTACCTGAAAGGAAAAGAATATCAGATAAGCCCTAAAGCAAGCGCTTTGCTTACCGAATACCTCGGTACCAATCTCAGCAAAATATCCAATGAGCTGGATAAACTGATGATTAACCTGCCACCAAAGTCGGAAATTACTATAGAGCACATCCAGACCAACATTGGAATTAGCAAGGATTATAACGTATTCGAACTGCAAACAGCTATCGGAAAAAAAGAAGTGCTAAAGGCGAACCGTATCATCAACTACTTCGCTGCAAATGAAAAAGACCACCCGATGGTAATGACTATTTCGTCACTTTACGGGTACTTCTGTAAACTATTATCTTACCAGTTCTTAACGGATAAGTCTCAAAAGAATGCTGCTTCGGAATTAGGTGTACATCCTTTTTTTGTTGGTGATTACGAACGTGCTGCTAAAAACTTTTCCATAGGAAAACTTAAAGCCATCTTTGGTTACCTGCGTGAATATGACTTAAAATCCAAAGGGGTTGACAGGGGCTCTGCTACAGAAGGGGAATTGCTAAAAGAGCTCGTATTCAAGATATTACACTAATATCGCCTATTCCTAATACTGTTCTCTTTGGGTCGAAAATTATTTGGCAAATTGTTAAATTTTCAAAAAATACCATCTTACGGTTAAACGTATGTTTGAATACAATACATTTGCTTAAACCATTTTGCCGGGTATGTTAAGGAAAATTGCACCTTATACTAAACTTTTACCAGCCTACCTATCAGCACTAATTCTGCTGTTTTCACTGGCTTATATATATACCGGCCAAACTAATCTATCAAAAAACACCCGCTCTCTTTTAAAGCCTGAAAGCCAAAAAGGCAGCGATATTAATAATTCATTCTTTACTGAGAAGAAAGGCAAATCCGCCCTACCCCAAGAATTGCCTTTAACTATTGAAGAACAGGAAGAAGACACAGATGACGATAAAAATGACGAAGCGATAACACTGGGCTGGAATTCTAACGGACAAAAATATATACCGCAACTTTCCACAATCGTATACTTTAACAACTTCACCGATTGTCCACAGCCCTTATCTATACCGTTGTACATCTTATTCCATTCCTGGAAGAATTTTTTAAATTAATTTATTTTCCCATAAAGTAACCCACTTTAAAATTACATTGCCGCAACCCAGCGGCACTTCCAACATTTTATCAATTTTTAAAATCAGGATAATGAAAAAATTATCAAGCGCCATTTATTTGGCTTTAGTGTTATTCACAACCAGCTGTCATCACGAAGAAGAAGCAAGGGATATGGAAACACAGTATATTGTTACCAGTCCTTTGAAAAAAGACACCCTTATCAACAAGGAGTATGTGTGCCAAATCCGCTCAATACAGCACATCGATCTGAGAGCCTTGGAAAAAGGTTATTTGCAAAACATTTATATAGATGAAGGACAGTTCGTCAACGAAGGGCAACTCCTGTTTCAAATCAGGCCACAAATATACCAGGCTGAACTGCAAAGAGCCCAAGCCGAAACCAGCTTTGCCGAAATCGAATACCAGAATACCAAATCACTTGCCGATAGTAACATTGTATCAAAAAATGAGCTTGCTCTAGCAAAAGCCAAACTTGATAAAGCCAAAGCCGAATCAGCCTTGGCCCAGGCCCATCTTGGTTTTACTGAAATAAAGGCCCCTTTTGATGGCATTATTGACCGCTTTCAGGTGCGTTTGGGAAGTCTGCTCGATGAGGGTGAATTACTTACTTCTCTCTCTGACAACCGCAAAATGTGGGTTTATTTCAATGTTCCAGAATCGGAGTATCTGGATTATATGAGCAAATCAAAATCCGACAGCCTTTTGAAAGTTAGGCTCAATATGGCAAACAACCAACCATTCGAATTCCCCGGAATAGTAGAAACTATTGAAGCCGATTTTAATAATGAAACAGGGAATATTGCATTCAGAGCAACCTTTCCGAATCCTAAACGATTGTTACGTCATGGAGAAACTGGCAACATACAAATAAATGTGCCTTTCAAGAATGCAATAATCATACCTCAGAAAGCCACCTATGAAGTTTTAGAGAAGCGATATGTTTTTGTTGTTGACAAGAACAATGTGGTTCATTCCCGGGAAATTACAATCGGCTCCGAGCTCCCAGATTTATATATCGTAAAGGAAGGTTTATCTGAAAATGATAAAATACTTCTTGAAGGAATACGCAAAGTGAAGGACAATGATAAGATAAACTATACATACGAAGCTCCCAACACGGTGTTGCCGAAATTAAAAGTGTATGTTGAATAATATAATTATTTAAACCAAAGAAAATGTTCAATAAATTTATTCAAAGGCCAGTACTTTCAATAGTAATATCGCTTGTTATTCTATTTATAGGCGGACTGGCTATTAAAACATTACCCACCTCTCAATTCCCTGAGGTGGCACCACCAGTAGTTATGGTGAGCGCATCTTACCCGGGAGCAAGTGCCAAGTCGCTTGCTGAGTCGGTAATCATTCCCTTGGAGCAATCCATTAACGGAGCATGGGGCATGAGGTATATGACATCTGATGCTACAAGTGCAGGCGAGGCCAACATCCAGGTTGTATTTAATCCGGGTACTGACATCAACCAGGCGTTGGTGCAGGTTTCAAACCGTGTGCAGCAGGTGACCAACAGGCTGCCGATATTGGTACAAAGAGAAGGAGTGGTAATCACTCCGGTAATCCCCAGTATGCTCATGTATGTCAACCTGTACAGTGAGGATAAAAATGCAAATATGAAATACCTGTTTAATTATGCAGGTGTGAACATGGTGCCGGAACTTCAGCGTATCAATGGTATTGGGCAGGTGCGTATTTTGGGCAGCCGCCAATACGCGATGCGCGTGTGGCTAAATCCGGATCGTATGCGCGCATATAACGTTTCACCTGACGAAGTGATGGAAGCGCTGGACGACCAGAGTATCATCGGTAAAGCAGGAAGGATAGGAAGAGGCGATGGTAAGCAAGCCGAAGCACTTGAATATGTATTGACATATTCTGACCGTTATAACGAGCCGGAACAGTACGGAAATGTTATTATCCGCTCCAATCCAAACGGTGAAATCCTTCGATTGAAAGATATAGCAACAGTTTCGCTGGGTAGTGAATATTATGATATTTATTCCAGCATGAACGGACACCCTTCTGCTGCTATGGTATTAAAGCAGACATACGGTAGTAATGCGAGCGAGGTCATAAAAAATGTAAAGGTGGAATTGGAAAAATTGAAAAAATCTTTTCCACCTGGTATGGAATATGAGATCAGTTATGATGTATCTAATTTCCTTGATGCTTCCATTGAAAATGTGGTTCATACACTCAGAGATGCATTCATACTTGTTGCGCTTGTTGTATTTATTTTCCTTGGCGATTGGCGCTCAACCCTTATTCCAACCCTTGCTGTACCAGTTTCTCTAATTGGTACATTCTTTTTCATGCAAATGTTCGGGCTTACCATTAACATGGTTACCCTGTTTTCGCTTGTACTTGCTATTGGAATTGTGGTAGACAATGCCATTGTGGTTGTTGAGGCCGTCCATGCCAAGATGGAGCACGAGCGCCTATCGCCTTTTAGTGCAGTTAAAGAAGTTATCAAGGAGATCAGCGGAGCCGTTATTGCCATTACCCTGGTTATGGTATCCGTGTTCGTCCCGGTATCATTCATGTCCGGGCCCGTAGGTACATTTTACCGGCAGTTCTCCATTACAATGGCAGCATCCATCGTACTTTCGGGTGTGGTGGCGCTTACTGTAACCCCGGTTTTATGTGCTATGATTTTAAAAAACAATCATGGAAAGCCAAAAAAACGAACCTTAATGAATAAATTCCTTGATAGCTTTAACCGTGGATTTGAGCGCGTTACCGACAAGTACGTTTGGATATTGCGCCTGATCGCACACAGAAAACTGGCTACAATTATTATGTTCTTTGCCTTTGCAGCAGGTATTTTTTTAATAAGCAACAATTTGCCTTCAGGATTTATTCCCAGTGAAGACCAGGGGATGCTCTATGCCATCATTCAGACACCACCGGGTTCAACACTTGAAAGAACAAATGATTTATCCAATAAGCTGGTTGAGATCATCAATTCCGTGGAGGGCGTAAAATCTGTATCCTCAATCGCAGGTTATGAGGTACTTACTGAAGGCCGTGGCTCCAATGCGGGTACGTGCCTGATTAACCTCGAATCATGGTCAAAAAGAAAGCACAGTGTTGCAGAAATCATTGAAGAGCTCGAAGAAAAATCGAAAGAAATCCCGGGAGCAACAATTGAGTTTTTTGATCCACCTGCGGTACCAGGGTTTGGGGCTGCCGGTGGTTTTGCATTGCAGCTGCTTGATAAAACAAATTCCGGTGACCTTAAACAGCTGGAAAAAGTTACCAATGATTTCATGAACGACTTAAAAAAACGTAAAGAGCTTACCGGTTTATTTACATTTTTCAGTGCCAACTATCCACAGTATGAAATAGAATTTGATAACCAAGCCGCCATGCAGAAAGGTGTGACCATTGGAAATGCCATGAACACCCTTTCTATTTTTGTAGGTAGCACCTATGAGCTTGGCTTTATTAAATATCAGCGCTTTTTTAAAGTCTTTGTTCAGGCAGCTCCTGAGTACAGAAAGCTACCATCAGACATTATGAATTTGTATGTAAAAAACGACCGTGATGAGATGGTTCCCTTTTCGGCATTCATGAAAATGACAAAGAAGCAGGGAGCCAATGAGATTAACCGTTACAACATGTACAATACTGCCGGTATAAGGGGCGGACCCGCAAAAGGCTATAGTAGCGGAGAAGCCATTAAAGCAGTTCAGGAAGTTGCTAAAAATCTGCCTCACGGTTTTGATATTGACTGGGCAGCACTTTCATACGATGAAACAAAGCGTGGCAATGAAGCCATCTATATTTTCATTATCGTACTGGTGTTTGTATACTTTGTTCTTGCTGCACAATACGAAAGTTTTATTATACCTCTTTCGGTTATTTTCTCTCTTCCGGCTGGTGTTTTCGGGTCCTTCCTGCTGATAAAAGCAATGGGGCTTGCAAATGATATTTATGCTCAGGTAGGCATGGTAATGCTAGTGGGACTCCTCGGCAAAAATGCCGTGCTGATTGTAGAGTTTGCCGTTCAGAAGCATCGTCAGGGAGCTACTGTATTGGAAGCTGCTATAGAAGGCGCAAAGGTGCGCTTCAGACCTATCTTAATGACTTCATTCGCTTTTATTGCAGGCCTGATTCCATTAGTTGCAGCTCACGGTGCGGGTGCAATCGGCAACCGCACCATTGGCTCATCTGCTTTGGGAGGAATGTTTTTCGGAACTGTTTTCGGAGTAATTGTTGTTCCTGGCCTTTATTATGTATTTGGTACCTGGGCGGCAGGTAGAAAATTAATTCGGAACGAAGACGAAAATCCACTAAGTGAAGATTTTGTTGAAGACAGATCTGAGCAATCCATGATTAAAAAAATTATTAAAAAAATTGGCAAAAAAAATGTTGGTAAAAACAATTAATAAAAGTTTGTTTTTGGGTTTACTTATTGCGGCCTTATGGGGTTGTAATCTGCCTCAGAACGCAATAAAAACTGAAAACAAAGTTGTTCCTGCGAGTTTTAGAAATTCGAAGGATTCAATAAATAGTGCTTTCATGAGCTGGAAAGAATACTTTTCTGACCCAAACCTGATTGCGCTGATAGATACAGCGCTGCAAAACAACCAGGAGCTGAATATAACACTACAGGAAATTGAGATCAGTAAAAATGAAATCAGGACCCGCAAAGGGGAGTACTTGCCTTTTCTTGGTTTAAAGGCAGGCACAGAAGTAGATAAAACAGGGAGATATACACGTAACGGTGCGGTGGAACACAATCTTGAAATTAAGCCCGGAACAGAGTTTCCTGAACCCTTACCTGACTTTTTGTTTGGCGCCAGCGCTACCTGGGAAGTGGATATCTGGAAAAAGTTACGCAATGCAAAGCAAGCTGCGGTATCAAGATATTTATCAAGCGTAGAGGGAAAAAAATTTATGGTAACAAAACTGGTTGCTGAAATCGCAGACTCATACTACGAATTGATGGCACTGGATAATTTATTGGAAATTATCAATAAAAATATCGAAATACAATCCAATGCATTAAAGGTTGTGAAAATGCAAAAAGATGCAGCTAAAGTTACTCAGCTGGCAGTAAACCGGTTTGAGGCCCAACTATTAAATACCCAGAATCTCCAGTTCGATATTAAACAAAAAATTACGGAAACAGAAAATCGCATCAATTTTCTTACAGGCAGGTTTACAAAAACCATTCCCCGGGATTCGGATGCCTTCAACAATTTGACTGTAAATCCAATACAGGAAGGAATACCCTCTCAACTGCTTTCTAACCGGCCCGACATACGACAGGCAGAATTTAAACTGGCTGCGGCCAAATTAGATGTGCATGTTGCAAGAGCCAATTTTTATCCATCCCTTGGTATATCAGCAAATGTGGGATTCCAGGCCTTCAACCCGGCTTTCCTGGTAAATCCTCAATCCGTGTTGTATAATCTGGCAGGAGATCTAGTGGCTCCTCTTATTAACAGAAATGCAATTCAGGCGGCTTACAGCACTTCTAAGGCCCAGCAAATTCAGGCGGTTTACAGCTACGAACAAACTATTCTTAACGCGTACGTGGATGTACTTAATCAGTTGGCAAAGCTGGATAATTTTTCCGAAAGCTATAAAACAAAGTCAAAGCAGGTAGAAATACTTATGCAGTCTATTGGAATTGCGAATAATCTCTTTAATTCGGCCAGAGCTGATTATGCGGAAGTACTACTTACACAGCGTGAGGCGCTTGAAGCAAAAATGGAGCTGATTGATATAAAGTTAAAACAAATGAATGCCAAAGTGAATATATACAGGGCTCTAGGAGGAGGTTGGAAATAAAAAATGGATATATGAGTGAGAATCCTGTGCTTTTTTTGTGCGATGAACACAATTTCCTTTTTTAGCACAGGGTTCCTCACTCGCCATTTTTTAATTAAGGTTCTGCTGATTATCCCATGCATTTCAAAATGATGAAAATAAATTTCGTTCCATCATTACATTTATATTTTAGCCCCAGAATCAGTACCTTTGTGAGCAATAAAAAACAAAGGAATTTATGAGAGCGAGAATATATTTTATTTTTCTGTTATGTTGCACGAAGCTATCCATTATCACTTATGCACAAACACACACAGACACAATCATCTCCCCCAAGAAAATCACCAAAGCCCCTAAAGAACTTAAATTCTCATTCAACGAAGAAGGTTCACATTATGTGAAATTTACGTTCTTAAACCAGATTTGGGCACGCTACAATGAAAGTAATCCGGGAACAACAGTTTTTGGAACAGCAAAAGATAAAACCTACGATATAGGGTTGAGGCGTACACGTTTTCAACTGTTCGGACAAATCTCTGATCGTGTATTTTTTTATACCCAATTCGGTATAAATAATTTCGGATACAACTCTGCCAGAAAACCGGGATTATTTATCCATGATGGAATTGCGGAATACAAAGTGGCTAAAAATTATTTATCAATGGGGGCCGGATTAACCGGTTGGAGCGGGCTTTCAAGATATGCTTCACCTTCAGCAGGAACCATCATGGCGATAGATGCTCCGCTTTACCAGCAATCATCCAATGATGTAACCGACCAGTTTTTAAGAAAGTTAAGCATTTATGCAAAAGGAAAGTTAGGAAGGCTTGATTACCGGATTATAGTATCGGATCCAATGTCATTACAAAACTCAACAGCCCAAAGCACTGCAATCGGGTCGAATGCTGCTTTTTCGGCTGAACCCGGAAAAGCCCAGTTACAGGGCTATTTCATGTATCAGTTTCTGGACAAGGAAGCTAACCTTACACCCTACACCGTTGGCTCTTATTTAGGCGATAAGCGTGTATTTAATATTGGGGGTGGTTTCATTTCACAACAGGATGCAATGTGGCGCCTATCCGATTCAGGAATAGATACATTGAGAAGCAACTTGCAACTGCTTGCCATAGATGTGTTTTATGATGTACCATTGAATACTGAAAAAGGAAACGCTCTTACAGCCTATGCCTCTTTCAGCTCAAATGATTATGGAAAAAATTATGTACGTAATCTTGGTGTGATGAACCCTGCAACTGCCGTAAATGCGGGCGGAAGCTTCAATGGCACCGGAAACGCCTTCCCGATGTATGGTACAGGCACAACGGCTTATGCACAGATAGGATACAAATTTAAAAATGGTTTATTGGGCAACCGTGGAACGCTTCAGCCCTATGTATGCGCACAGTATTCCGACTATCAATTATTAAAAGACCCTATGCTGATGTATGAAGCAGGCATTAACTGGCTGATTGAAAGTCATCGCTCGAAAATAACACTGAATTACCAGGACAGGCCGGTGTTTAACAGGAATGCTGCAAACAATTATGTAGTTTCAACCCGCAAAGGAATGGTTGTGATACAGTTTCAGATTATGATATAAACAAAATTACCACTAAGAGCACAAGGTTCACTAAGTCTTAATGTTTTCAAGCGTTGTTAGTTGTAAAACACAATATGTATAGATAATGGTAGGGAAGAAAATAAAAAGAAACCTTCGGATTTCGAGGTACGTTGTTTACAGGGAAACTTTAGTTGATTACAAGGAGCATTTCTGGTCATTTATCGGGGCTTTCGTTGGAATAGGACTGATTGCGTTTTTGCAAACCTTTTATTTAACAAGAGAAGAAAATGTGTTTCTGATTGGCTCATTTGGTGCAACCTGTGTGTTGATATACGGGGCCATTCAAAGTCCCTTAGCCCAGCCCAGAAATTTAATAGGAGGACATTTAGTATCGGCATTGATTGGTGTCACGGTATATAAAATAATGCCGGACATTATATGGTTAACAGCACCAATTGCTGTTGCGCTTTCTATCGTTCTAATGCAGATAACAAAAACACTTCATCCCCCTGGAGGCGCTACAGCATTGATTGCGGTTATTGGTTCAGAAAAAGTAAAAGCTTTAGGATATTGGTATGTACTTACGCCAGTTCTAACAGGCGCACTCATCTTGTTTATTGTCGCGTTAATTTTTAATAACATGACACCAAACAGGAAATACCCAACGAACAGCAGACTTACACGTTTTTTTCTGAAAAAGGTTTACCGAAAAAAGTAGATCTTTTCGTAAGCACTAAGAAAATTATTTATACACCAGCATCATTGCGATCAGATCGGGGCAATCTAACTCCTTACGGGATTTCTGCAGCTATTCCACCTTAGCAATAACACGCTAACCTACCCTACCGCACCACCGGCCCGCTGCTTGATATCGTCCGCTCCTCCTCTTCTGCGTTGCGATGGTGATAGAGATGTATTCCCCAGTTTATAGGTAAAAGAAACCGTTGCAACACGTGTATCGCGCCTTGCATCGTATGACTCCACATAACCTGTAAAAACAGTAGTTGCACGGGCATTGCTGGTATAAAATATGTCGTTAAAGCTTACTTTCACAATGGCACGTCCCTCGGCAAATTTTTTCTGTAATCCAATGTTCAGGAACCAAATAGGGCGCACGGTTTCAAAAGCATACACCTCTTTTGTTCTGTAATTACCGCTCAGCTCACCCGAAAAAGTTGAACTGAAATTAAAAGTATTCACCGAATTAATATTCATATTCAGGTTGCCAACCTGGCTGATACCAGTATTTGCAACATTACCGGAATAAGCCGCATAATACACATTCAAATCATTGGCTGAATGCCACCAACTTGCGATCTCATATGGTACAGAAACATTCAGGGCATAAACATCAACGGTTGCCAGGTTGTAATACGTTTGTATTGTAAGCTTTGGCTGATCAGGAGCAGGGGCAATCACCTCGATAATATTATTGGTGGTTCGGCCAAAACCCAGTGTGGTAAACACTTTTTCATTGTATATATGAGTCAATTCAAACGAGTGCGTTGTTTGAGGCTGCAGGTAAGGGTTTCCGGCCTTATAAGTAGTCGGATCGAGATAAAAACGGAAAGGGTTCAACTGGTCATAGCCAGGCCGGTTGATACGCCTGCTGTAGTTGAGCTCTAAACCATTCTTGTCACTCAACTTTCGTCCAACAACAAAGCTTGGAAAAAGCTGTGTATATGCAGTATCAAATTTCGATCGATACACCAGCTGATTCCCAGTAATATTGGTATTTTCAACGCGAAGGCCAATTTGCACATTTGCGTTTTTCCAGTCCTTGGCAATATTTCCATACACAGCGTTGATATTTTCCGTGTAAAGGAAATGATTGCTTTTGGAAGAGTCGTAAATGGCCGTACCAGAACTTTTGTTATAAAAGGCAAGATTATTATCAGCTGTTACATAGCTTGATTTAAAGCCTGTTTCCAATCTTGCAACAGATTTTAATGGTTTGGTAAAGTCCGATTTAAATGAATAAATGTTCAACCCACCATTTATATCACCATATAGCAAATAAGGACTGAGGAATTCAACATTGTTTAAATTATAATACCGCGTTGTAAAATTCTGTTCAGTACTGTTGCCAAAACGTGCATAATCAAGGTCTGTGGTAAGTTCTGTACCGCTTGAATCGAATACGTGCTTGTAATTTAAATTTAGAGAGCCGTTGTGCCAAAAATCCTGTGAACGGTTTTTGGTGTCAAAACGTGAAGTGTTAACACGGTCTTTATCATATACCAGGGCCACATTATAACCTGTGGGGTTGAATTTGTTAGAAGCCCCATTTAACGTAATCCCAATAGTATTTTTAGAATCGATGTAATAATCTGCACCAGCTCTTGCAATGTGGTTCCGGAAATCCATCGTTAGGTAATTGTCCTGAACATAAGCACCTTGGAAAGTATCTGCATCATAAAAATTCCTGTCGAGCCTGAGCCAGTTAAAACCCTTACGAAAAGCATTGTTGTAACTTGCATATACATTCAACTTTTTATTACGGTGATTCAGGGCAATACTGTTATTGGACTTATGGTACTTTCCCTGTCCATAAGCAATTGTTACGCTGCTGTTAGTCCCTAAACGTTTGTCCTTTTTTAATTTGATGTTAATAATGGAAGAGCCCGCTGCATCGTACTTTGATGAAGGGTTAGCAATAAACTCTATTTTTTCCACAGCTGTTGACGACATGCCCCTTAGATAATTAGCAAGGTCAGAGCCGGTCATTGGTGTTGGCTTTCCATCAATCCAAACCGCAACCCCCTGCTTACCTTTAAAGCTGATATTATCACCGTTGTCCACACGAACCCCTGGCGCTTTTTCAATCACTTCAAAAGCAGAACTACCGGTGGAAGCAATGCTGTTCTCCACATTAACAATCATTTTACCGTGTTCCCTTTCAATATAAGGTTTGCGGGTAGTTACAGTAACTTCGTTGAGTTTAACTTCAGATTGCTGCAATTGAAATACAGGAAGTGTTTTTGGAGCATTTACCTGAAAAACGTCACTTATAAAGGCTGAGTAACCCAATACATTAGCCTCTACCAGATAGCTTCCATCCAATACGTGATTGAATCTAAATTCTCCTTTCTCATCCGTAAATTCGGTTTTAACAAGACTGGAATCCGAAGATTTTAGAAGTTGTACAATGGCATCTGCAACAGGAGCCCTGGAGCTGGTATTAAAACTCCCTGTAAGTTCATAACCCTCTGTAACTGAACTTTGGCTCAAAGCGATAGTTTGAACACCAAGAGCGAAAACGATTAGAATGTTTTTTTTCATGCAGATACCATTTTTTTATTAAACAACCCCTTCGTTCCAGCCTCAAACAAACTTAAAAGAATTAATTTGATATATCAACTATTGATGTGTTAATATTTGTTAATGATTGTTAAACAACACTGACTTGTTTCTTAAAATATTAAATGTAATGTACTGAATAACAAATACTTAAACCGTTTTAAATTAAAATAATGTTAATTACTCCCTTTAACGGTGCTATTTTCGTAAATTCGTATAGATAAAGCGAGCCATTCAGGCGTTCGCAAACACCAATGAAAAAAGGCATTTATTGTTTAGAAGGTTTATGGACCCAGGATCTTCAGAACAAATCTACTGTACTTCCTATACTTGAATTGCTACATAAGGGGAGCATCTGTAATTACATTTACCATGCCTGCGCTACACAAGAGGAACTTGAATTTTTCTTAACAAAATGGAAACGCAAGTCCATCAGTTCAAAGTATCCTATCCTGTACCTTGCCTTTCATGGAAAAAGAGGACATATTTATATTACTCATAAAAACACACTTTCGTTGAAAGACCTGGCAACCATGCTGGAAAGCTCGGCACAAGGCAAGGTTATCTTTTTCGCCTCCTGCGAAACCTTGAATGCAGGAGGAAGAACCATACAATCGTTTTTGAAAAAAACCAATGCCATTGCAGCGATTGGCTACAAGCAGGAGGTAGACTGGATGCTGGCAACTGCTTTTGAATTGCTGGTGCTGGACGCCTTGCAGGAAGACCGGTTCGACAGCCAGGGCATAGAAAAAATAGAAACAAAAATCAAAACTGAATATGGCAACCTTTATCAGACACTGGATTGCCGGATGGTAATCAATAAATATATCCACTTTCCGAGAACAAGAAAAAAAACAAAATCCGCACATAAATAACCCATACGCAAATAGCATGAAAACAACTGTATCATCAGCACCCGCTTATCCACAGGAAAAAAATCATGTATTGAACAAAAATTTTCGTCCCAGCGAAAACTTTTTTAACAGCGATAAAATTTTTAAAAACTACCTGAAAACAAATGCCACTGCCGAAGGGTTTGATTACATGTCGGCAAGGTTAAATGTTACTGGTAAGGATGCCGCTGGCAAAATGAACGAGTTGTCATTACTGGCCGATAAGCTGGGCCCCGAACTGGTAAAAAGAAATTACCTGGGAGAAACCATCAATGAGATACGCTTTCATCCTTCTTACTGGGAGCTGATGAAAGTAGCAGTTAAATCCGAGATGTTCCGTGTAAAGTGGGAACCTTCGCTTCGTAAAAAATTCAACACTGAAAAACAGCTGCTGGGCTTCAGCGCGGGATATATTTATGCTTTGAGCGAATGCGGACAGTTCTGCCCGTTGTGCATGACAGATGGTGTTGCGCAGTTGATTCACATGTTCTGCGATGAAGAAGACAGAAAAAGACTATTAGCGCACATATATACCGACAATGCCGAAGAATTTTATACAGGTGCCATGTTCCTTACTGAAAAAACAGGCGGTTCGGACGTAGGTGCCAATATTGTTACTGCAACACACAAAGAAGGGAAATATTATTACCTGAATGGCGAAAAATGGTTCTGCAGCAACGCCAACGCAGATATTATTTTTGCGCTTGCGCGTACAGATGCAGATATTAAAGGCACAAAGGGCCTTTCTATTTTTATGATTGAGAAAACACTTCCTTCGGGCGAAAAAAATCCGATGGAAGTGATTCGCTTAAAAGATAAGCTGGGAGTACGTTCCATGGCAAGTGCAGAATGTATCATGACCAATACCGTTGGAAAGCTTGTGGGGAACGAATTTGAAGGGTTCAAAGTGATGGTGGAAATGATCAATGTTTCACGCATCTACAATTCTGTTGCAGCCCTGGCATCGGCACGCAGGGCCTTAATTGAAGCCTACCAGTTTTTATGTAACCGTGAAACATTTGGAAAAACGGCCATTGAACATCCGCTTATACGTACCAAGCTTACTGAACTAGGTGCATTGAATGTTGCTAATTTTTATCTTGTTATGCGCACTGTTAAATCCCTTGAATTGACAGACAATGGGGATGAGCGTGAAAAACATTTGCTCCGCATCATTAACCCGATGACGAAGAAATGGTCGGCAGAAACAGGCGTATACATTACCCGTGAAAGCATGGAACTGATGGGCGGTTTGGGCTATATCGAAGATGGTGTTGTTCCAAAAATCATGCGCGATGTAATGGTATTGCCTATCTGGGAAGGTTCCGGTAACATTATCATTTTAGATATGCTGCGTGCCATGACAAAATCAAAAGGGTTTGAAGTAATTTGTGATGAAATCAATAAAAGTGCTGATAACAATACAGAGTACGGTTCATGGATAAAAGCAGAACTTAGAAAACTGGCTGCGTTTGCAGGAAAAATTAGCACCCTGGCACAGGATGAACTGGAAGCATCTGCGAAACCTTTCTTTGAAAAATTAACTTCATTGTACCAGATAGCATTGTTGACAGACAATCTGAACGAAGAAAGCAAACAATGGATACTCCCTGCATTGAGTTACCTGAAAGGAAAATACAACCCCTCTGAACTGGCAGAAGTAACGCCACTTTCAGTAGGTGAAGTAAAAGGATTGATTGCGTGGGAGTTTTAATATAAACAAGCAGTGTCATTTCGAACCCCGCTTTGGGGCCGGGAGAGAAATCTTCTCCTTTAAACAGAAGATTTCTCACTACCGTTCGAAAAGACAGCAGAATAAAAACAAAACAAAATGAACGAACAATATCTTCAGCCGGCAGAATTTGTAAACAGTGATTCTGAAGACATAATAGCATTTGCAAAAAAAGCTGTTGGTGATTCAACAGGCCCGATTGAGCAGGCTGTAAAATTATACTATGCAGTGAGGGACGGATTCAATTACAATCCCTATGATATTGACCTGAATTCTGAAGCCATGAAGGCCAGCTCCTTGCTAAAAAGAAATTATGGTTATTGCGTTGAAAAGGCCTGCCTGCTTGCGGCAGCAGCGAGGGCATTAGGTATCCCAAGCCGACTGGGCTTTGCAAAGGTGCGCAACCACATTGCCACTGAAAAGCTTGAAGAGCGCCTACGCTCCAATGTATTGGTATTTCATGGTTTTACAGAGTTGTTCCTGGATGGGAAATGGGTAAAAGCAACACCAGCGTTCAATAAGTCATTATGTGTAAAACTCAATGTGGATTCGCTTGAATTCAATGGAAAAGACGACTCTGTATTTCAAGCCTACGGCAAGGAAGGTGCGCAATTTATGGAATACCTGCATGATTATGGCACTTTCCCTGATATTCCACGTGATTTGTTTATCAGTGAGCTAAAAAAGCACTATCCGCATATTTTTGAAGAAATGGCCAAGGATTTGACTTTGAAGGTGGATGACAAATAGTATCGTTTAACCGGGCTCATCCTACAATTTTTACCACTAAGGCACTAAGCACACTTAGGTTCACTAAGTCTTAGTGTTTCTTAGTGCACTTAGTGTCTTAGTGGTTATTTTTTATATCTTACTATACTCATTCAATACCCCTCTTTTTAATATATTTGCTTACAAAACATCGTTTATGCAGGTATTAAAATTCGGAGGAACATCCGTTGCAAACAGTGAGAACATCAACAAAACTGTTGCTATTGTAAAACAGGCTCTACAAAAGGATAAAACAATAGTAGTTGTTTCTGCATTAGGTGGTACAACCGATATGCTGATAGATGCTGTAAAGCTGGCTGCCGCACGCAACGAAGAATACAAAGACAAGTTAAAAACCATTGAAAACAGGCACCTGCAGGCTGTAAGAGAGCTTATACCTGTTGAACAGCAAGGTGCAACACTCAGCCTGGTAAAGAAAAAATGCAATGAACTGGAAAGCATTTGCGAAGGTGCTTTTCTATTGCAGGAAGCAACTGCACGCACTATTGATAACATTATGAGTTACGGTGAGCTGCTATCTTCGCTGATCATCTCTGCCAGATTAAATGCACTTCAAATAGCGCATCAGTGGGCTGATTCCCGCGAGCTGATAAGAACCAATTCCAATTATGGCAATGCGGTTGTAGATAAGGACATTACGGATAAGACAATTCAAAAATACCTGAATCAAAACAAGACTTCACTTTACCTGTTACCAGGATTCATTGCAGCTGATGCCAATGGTATTACAACTACACTGGGCAGAGGCGGTTCGGATTATACAGCCGCAATCATAGCTGCAGCAACAGATGCAAAGGTACTGGAAATATGGACCGATGTAAGCGGCATGATGACTTCTGACCCAAGGCTGGTAAATAATGCAAAAATCATTTCCAACATTTCTTACCTGGAAGCAATGGAGCTGTCACACTTTGGCGCTAAAGTTATTTATCCACCCACCATTCAACCGGTGATGAACAAAGGCATCCCGACCTGGATAAAAAACACATTTGCACCTGGTGACTATGGAACACTGATTGAACGAACTGCTGAAAGCAATAAAAACAGTGTAAGCGGCATTTCAAGCATTGCTAAAATAGCATTACTAAACCTTGAAGGTACGGGATTAGCGGGTGTTCCCGGAACATCCAGGCGTTTATTCGAAGCTTTGTCCAACGAAAAAATAAACGTTATCCTGATAACACAGGCCTCTTCTGAATTCTCTATCTGTGTAGGCATTGACGAGGCTAATGCTCAAAAAGCGAAAGAAGCCGTTGATGCAGAATTCGCCAATGAAATTGCGGTTGGAAAGGTAGAGCCAACAACCACCGAAAGCGAGTTATCCATTATTGCTCTTGTAGGCGAAAACATGAAAAACCACACGGGTATCAGTGGTAAAATGTTTGGGGCACTGGGACGCAACGGTATCAATATACGGGCCATAGCGCAGGGTTCATCAGAAAAAAACATTTCAACCGTTATCCGTACTGCTGATGTAAAAAAAGCAGTGAATGTTTTGCATGAGGAATTTTTTGAAACCGTACACAAGGAGCTAAACCTCTTTATCGCAGGTGCCGGCAATGTTGGGGGTATATTGATTGAACAGTTGAAACAACAACTGCAGTTCATTGATGAACAGCTTCACCTCAACATTCGCGTAATTGGCATTGCCAATAGCAAAAAAGTACTGTTGAATGAAAACGGGATTAACCTCTCCGGCTGGAAAGAACAACTGCAAAAGTGTTCTGACATGAGCCTTTCGGAATACACCGATTTTATTGTTAATAAAAACCTGCGAAATTCAGTATTTGTGGACATTACAGCCAGTGAACAAACGGCAGGCTGCTATGCAGAATTATTAAAGCGAAGCATTTCCGTTGTAGCATGTAATAAAATTGCCTGTTCGTCTGACTTTAAAAATTATAAATCGCTTAAAGATTTAGCAAAAGAGTTCAACGCCTCTTTCCTGTTCGAAACCAATGTAGGTGCAGGCTTGCCGGTTATCGGCACATTGAATGATTTAGTTCGCAGTGGCGATAAAGTAAACAGGATGGAAGCCGTGTTATCAGGTACGCTTAATTTCGTGTTTAACAATTACGATGGTACCCGGCCATTTGCGGCTGTTGTAAAACAAGCACAGGATGAAGGATACACCGAACCCGATCCACGCCTTGACTTGAGCGGAAAAGATGTAATGCGTAAAATCCTTATCCTGTCAAGGGAAGCAGGACATAGGATGGAACTGGATGATATTCTAAACAACTCTTTCCTTCCTGCATCCTGCATGGAGGGAAGTGTTCCTGATTTTTACAAAGAACTTGAAAAACACGAAGCCCATTTCAGGAACCTGCATCAGCAAGCTGCGAATGAAGGTAAAAAATTAAAATTTGTCGCGAAACTGGAAAACGGAAAAGCTTCTGTTGGGCTACAGCACATCAGCAAGGAACAGGATTTGTACCATTTATACGGAAAAGACAATGTGGTGCTGTTTTATACCAACCGTTATGTAAATCAACCCTTAGTTATCAAGGGAGCTGGTGCGGGGGCTGATGTAACGGCTTCCGGTATTTTTGCTGATATTATAAGGGCTGCGAGGGTATAGATGTGAGATTTGAGATTTGAGACTCAAAACAATATTCTCTTGCCCGTTTCCCGACAAGCTCGAAACATTTACAATAATAATATTTAAATACAACAATGTCTCACATCTCACATCTCACATCTCATATCTCCGAAAAAAACGAAGTAACCGTTCACCCACCCGCCACTGTAGCTAATGTAGTATGTGGCTTTGATATACTCGGTTTTGCACTGGAAAGTCCGTCTGACAAAATGCTGTTGCGCAAGGCGAAAGGAAAAGGTGTAAAAATCATTAACAAGGATAATTACAACCTGCCCGCAGATCCTGAAAAGAATGTAATTGGAAAGGCGCTGCTGGCTTTGCTAGATGCAGTAGATGAAAATATTGGGTTTGAAGTAGAGAGCACAAAGTTGATAAAACCGGGCAGTGGTATAGGTTCCAGCGCGGCAAGCGCTTCCGGTGCAGTGGTTGGTGCAAACTATTTGCTGGACAACCGTTTTACGAATGAACAGCTTGTGGAGTTTGCCATGTGCGGTGAGGAAGTAGCCTCCGGCTCCAAACATGCCGATAATATTGCACCCTGTATTTATGGAGGGTTCACGCTTATACGCTCTCTCCATCCCCTGGACATTGTTACTATTCCTTCACCGGAATTATATGCAACAGTGCTGCATCCGCAGATTGAAGTAAAAACGTCTGATTCACGAAGCATTTTAAAACAACAGGTGCGATTAAAAGATGCCATTACCCAATGGGGCAATGTAGCAGGGCTTGTAGCGGGTTTTATGAAAAGCGATTATAATTTAATAAGCCGTTCGCTTGTAGATGTAATTGTAGAACCTGTCAGAAGCATCCTTATTCCTGGCTTTGATGAAATAAAAAAGAAAAGTATGGATGCCGGGGCGTTGGGAGGCGGTATTTCCGGGGCAGGCCCATCCATGTTTATGCTCAGTAAGGACGAGGCTACAGCTAAAGCTGTTGAACAAGCCATGAAAGAAGTATATAAAAAAACAGGAATTGATTTTCATACGCACGTGAGTCCTATAAGCAGCAAGGGGGTTAAAATTGCAACATAAACAGGTGGTGCCGCACGAAAACGAACTTAGTGCACCCTGACACCCATCACCAGCATATCATCCATTTGTCCCCTCTCCCCTTTCCACTCGGTGATTACTTTATCAAGTGCAAGGTACTGTTCCGCCATTGTTTCGGGACATATCTTTAACAATAGATCTTTAAAAGGCTGGTAAAAGAATTTTACATTTTCCGGACCGCCTTTCTGATCAACGTATCCATCAGAAAAAAGGTAGATACAGTCGCCTTTTTCAAGCTGAATGGTATGGTTTGTAAACTGGCTTACCTTAGTTCCTACAGAAATACCCACGGACCTCCTGTCGGCTTTGGTTTCATTCAAAATCCCATTCCTGATAAGATACAAAGGATTGTGCGCCCCGGCATATTGCAGGGTATAATTTTCATAATCTATTTTACACAATGCTATATCCATACCATCCTTCACCGAATCAAGTTCCGTGGTCTGGCGCAATGATTTTACAACACCCTTGCTAAGCTCATCCAGGATTTGTGCGGGTTCGTATATTTTTTGTTCTGAAACAACACGCTCCAACAGGTGATAACCCATAATACTCATGAAAGCACCAGGAACACCATGACCTGTACAATCCACAGCTGCAAATAGCACACGGTGTTCATCAATTTTATATACCCAGAAAAAATCGCCACTTACAATATTCCTGGGCTTAAATAAAATAAAGGAGTCTGATAAAATAGAATTTACATAGTCCTGAGAAGGAAGAATAGCCTGTTGTATTTTTTTTGCATACAAAACACTGTCTATGATTTCCTTATGCCTGTATTCTACCTGTGTTTTAAGCTTGTCTATTCTTTCTTTTTCAAAGTGTATGGCTGTGCTTTGTTCCCAAAGCATTTTTACCTTTTCTTCATTTTCTCTTTTCTGCTCTTCCAGCTTCGATTTCTCGTTCAGTATCTCATTCAGCTGCTCTTCTGTTTTTTTCTTCTCCTTATATACCATCTCCGACATGGCCCACATCTGCTTGTTCTTCTCTTCAAGCTCCAGCCGAAGGGATTCAAGCCTTTCCTTTTCAAGAAGCAATTGTTCCGGATTTAGTTTTTCCATACCAAAGTTGAGTAAACTTATTTTTTTAATGCATCAAACTGAACTTTAATTTCAAGCGGAATAAGTTCTATCGGCAAATTAAAGCTTGTTACTTTTGGCGCAGTAAATTTTTTGAGATCGTTTTCTGCTACTGACGCATCACTTATAAAAAGTATGGGGGAGTTAGCAGCAGCACCGCCAACCTTTTTCCATATCTGTTGTATAAAAGGAAGCGCCCAGTCAGATGCATTTTTATAGTAAACAACAGACAACCCGCTCACATTCATTTGCTGAGCAGCAAATTCTTCATAATCAATATCTGCATCCTGAGTAATAATCAGCTTTGTAAAATTCAATATACCGGAAAGCATGGTTTGTATCCGGGCAGCCTCCTTTTCATCGGTCTGGTTACAAATCAAAAACACATCTGCCGGTGTTGCCGGATAGCTTTTTTTCTCCTGTTGGTCCAGTATAAGCCTCACATCCTCCACAAACTGAATGGCGGAAGGTACGCGGGAAAGTATCATGTTGTTAGAAAGGTGATGCTGCAGGCGGTTGATAAAATCCAGCTGTTTTTTATCGGCATCAGAATCATCAAATTTACCCGGCACCCAAATAAACGTTTTGTAGTTGCTGTCCTTCTCAATCTTTTTCCTGGCTTCATTAAAATGGTATTCGCTCATGGAAATGCCATCACTGTTTTCAAAATGTTTTTTGCCGATAAAATGAATGGAACAGGCGGAGCTGTGTATTGCGGCTTCAACACTATCTTTAGAAACGCCTGGTTGTAAAGACAAACCAAATCCTGCGCGTTGCAATGTAATCAATAGTCTTTTTTCGAGCTTGCTCTGGTCCTTCTCAGTATTAATACTTAAGAAAACTTTATTTTTAGCCTCTGTGCCCATTATTGATTGTGAATACTTTTTTGTGTTGTTACAAACTGCCGTTTATTGATTACCGCACAATGCTAAATTTCCCTTTTGACAGCACTTTACCAGGTTCAGCCAGAATAGTATACAGGTATGTGCCCTCTGCAAAGCTACTTGTATTTACCTCTATTGCAGAATGGGTGCTCACTGGATATGTACCAATCAACTTTCCTGCAATATCAGTAATCTGTATTTCTTTTACACGCTTATCCAAACCAGACAACGTAATGTGCTCCTTTGCCGGATTGGGGTATACATTTACCGAAATTGCATCTTTTTCATCCATACCCACCCAGCCGGTAAATACTACATCATCCAAATAAAGAACGGTACCATTGCGTGCAACATCGCGATGGCGGCTCGAAGCAAAAAAGATAGCAGCCGTATCCGGAAGTTCATCTTTAAAATAAGTGATCGGGAGCTGGTACAGACTATAGAAGGAATTAGTAAATAATTCGGTCTCCGCAAACCCCACCGTATCCTGTTTAGTGCCGGTCCATTTTGTTAAAACAACCCTTACACCTCCTTCATCAGCCCCAACAGGCAGGTATTTGTACCAAAAATCCAGGTGCTGCGGCCTGCCCGTATATGGAAAACCGTATCTATAATAAGTTGGTGCAATATTTACGTATCCGGTGAAAGTAAGCCCCATCGTGTCATCCAGTATATTGGGCGCTGGATTATTATTGAGGTATATTGATTTTAGTTTAAGCGCATAATTACCAGAATGTTTATCAATTCCACCAGCTTTAAAAGCGGAAACCGGGTTGGGAGGCATTGTAAACTGCAAAAAATTAAGTGTTTGCCAGCTAACAGGGCTCTCTGTATTGAAGCCTGATATCCAGTCCTCAAAACCGCCATTTGGCTGCGCAATGCTAAAAAAAGCACAACACCATGTAAATAGGAATGATACGAGAGCTTTTTTCATATTACGGTTCCCTTTAGTTGAGTGGATTGGGAATTATCTTCTGTTCAATGTTTGGATAAAATAAATATACGAATTTTTTTTGAAAGATTTAGCGTAACACATTCAGTTTATCCCGGAATAGTACCTTGTTCTTGTTGTCCCTTATGTCATACATATACATCCCCACAGGTAATGGTCCGACATCTATTAAAACGTACTTATTTATTAAAGGTTGCCTTAACAGCTCTTTTCCTGACATATCAGACAAAACAACAATTTCGGCATTTTCGGATTCAACAGTTACTTCCACCCGGCTTTGTGCGGGATTGGGAAACAGTTTTACCTTATCGGATGTAATAACACTTTCACTAATACCAACATATCCCGAAAATGAAACATCATCAACAAACATGGTACTGTTTACCCTTGCAGAGAGTGAATTTTTGCTTGTTGCAAACGCTATAACTGCCGAATCGGGCAAAGCATTTGATTTGTAATCAATATCTACTTCAAAAAAACTATAAACAGGGGTTTCGGTAAGATACATTATCCCAAAACCAACGGTATCGAAACCATTTCCATTTGTTTTTTTTAATAAAACCCCTGCCCTTCCTTCATCAGCCCCTACAGGGATGTAACGTGCCCAAAATTTTAATTTTTCAGGCCTGCCTGTATATGGAAACCCGACTGCGCTTGAAACAGGTGTCAGGATTATTTGTCCGGTGTAACAACCACCAGTGGTATCACCCAGATCAACCACATCCGGCTTGTTATTCAGATAAACAGTTTTAAGCTTCAACGCATAATTCCCTGAGTGGGCATCTATGCCTCCAACCCTGAATGCCGAGGCCGGGTTCGGAGGAGTTAGCATAGTAAGGAAGTTAAGCGTTTGCCAGCCATCGGGTTCCAGTAAACCAAATTGATTGGTCCAATCCTCAAAACCCGGGTTAGGTTGTGCCCTGCTTAAAAATGAGGTTAAAAAAACAATAATGACTAAGCTTACTTTTTTCATGTTGTTAACCACCAGGCACGAGCTACAGCGGGGAAACCTATTTTATTACATTAAACTTTCCTTTTGCCAAAGCACGATCTTTTGCATCCAGCACTTCGTAAAAAAACAAACCGGTTTTAAAATTACGGGTATCAATAACTACTTTATTGTAATTGAGCAAATAGTCACCAACCTGCCTTCCGGATATATCCATCACCTTTACCTTAGAAGCTTCTACCTGGAGCACCTCTATGGTTATATTTTCCCGGGAAGGGTTAGGATAGGCCTTTATGCGCATTGCATTAAGTTTCTCTTCATTCACAGGTACCCAGCCCGACAAAAGAACATCGTCAACATAAAGTGTACTGTTGAGGCGTGCACATTCAGGTTTCTGGCTGGTATAAAAAAATATGGTGGCACTGTCTGGCACCTGTTCTGAATGGTATTCCAAATCAAGCTCAAAATGGCTATAAACAGGAGTTGAAGGCATTGACAGGGCACCTATAGCTACCGTATCCGTGCTGGATCCGGTCCATTTGCTTAAAAACACAATTACACCACCGGTATCGGTCCCTACGGGGTGGTATTTGGCCCAAAAATCAAGCTTCTGCGCCCTTTCTGAATATGCAAAGCCATATTTAAAGGCAAAGGGGGTATATATTATTTTACCAGTGTATGTGCCACCGGCAGTATCCCCAAACAAATCATTAATAACGTTATTATAAACCTGAACTGATTTTAATTTTAAAGCATAATTTCCCGAATGCTTATCGATGCCGGAAACTTTGAAAGCCGAGAGTTCAGAAGGCGGGTTGGAATAAATAAGTACATTAAACGTTTGCCAGCCATCCGGTGCTTCATACGAAAACTCTTGTGACCAGTTTTCAAAACCACCGTTGGGTTGCGCAATGCTTTTAACAGTAAAAACACTTATAAGCCCAATAATTAGAAGAATATGCTTCATTAATTACTTATATGGAAAAACACACTATTTTGTTACGCTAAAGCGACCGCGGTGCAATAAATTATTTTTTGTACCTGAAACCTCATAAATATACACTCCATTGGTGAGAGCACTTGTATCCAGCGTGGTTTTATCACCGCTTATAGTTTCCTTTAAAACCATACTACCCCTTATGTCCCTGATGGAAATACACCCTGCTGTTATATTGATATTGCTAAACGTAATACTATTCTTAGCCGGATTCGGAAATACATGAACAATTCGCTGTTTTTGTTTTACTTCATCCATACCCACCCAGCCTGCAAAAGAAACATCATCGATATATAAGGTGCTGTTCAGGCGCGCTGTAGACGAATCCTTACTGGGATAAAAAGCAATAATTGCCGAATCGGGTAAAAAATCGTTTCTGTAATCCAAGGTAAGCTCGAATAAAGTATATACTGGTGAGGGAGGTATGCTCATTAGTGCTGCAGCAATAGTATCGTTTACAACACCGTTCCAGCTTCGTAACATTACTGCAGCAACTGCAGTATCGTTTCCTACGGGAGTATATTTTGCCCAAAACTGAAGTTTTTCGGGACGGCCATGATATGGATATCCAAATTTATAGAAGAAGGGTGAAAAATTAATTTTACCTGTAAATGCTCCTCCCAAAGTATCTCCAAGCATCTCAGGAAAAAGCCCGGAATTTATAAGCACACTTTTAAGCTTAAGCGCATAATTACCTGAATGCTTGTCGATTCCAATGCCTTTGAATGCCGAAATATCTGCCGAAGGTGAGGATAATGACAAAAAGTTAAGCGTTTGCCAGTGGTCCGGCACTTCGTATGAGAATTCCTGGGTCCAGTTTTCAAAGCCTCCATTGGGCTGAGCAGTAGCCCATAATCCGCAAAAACAAAGAAGGCATACGATAACTTTTTTCATTGCACTTTTTTATTTGATCACACTAAATTTGCCAATATCCACAACCCTATTCTCAATACTACGGATTTCGTAAAAATAAGTTCCCGGGATAAACGAGTGCACATCGACAACAAAACCCTGATTATCAATAGAATAAACACTAGCTTCCGCTCCAAGGGCATTGACCAGCCTCAGGTTATGTGCCTCTTTTAAAGTTGTTTGAATGGTAATATATTCTTTGGCCGGGTTTGGAAACACATTTGTTGCTGCTGATTTTGATATTTCATTTAGGCCCACCCAGCCGGAAAACAAAACATCATCAACATACAGGGTACTTCCGACCCTTGCCGTTAGTGAATCGCGGCTGGAGTAAAATGCTATAACCGCAGAATCGGGCAGCTCATTGTTAAGGTAAGTAAGAGGTAGTTCGCGAAGGCCATATACAGAAGAAGCGGTCAGGTTCATGGCAGCTTTTGCAATAGTATCAGTAAACGTACCTGTCCAGCGTTTAAGCAAAACTTCCACTAACGCGGTATCATTGCCTACGGGTGAATATTTGGAATAAAATTCCAGCTTTTCGGGCCTGTTTGTATAAGGATACCCGGCTTTGAATGTTACGGGCGAAATGGTTATTTTCCCTTTAAAAGCACACCCAAAAGTATCCGGGACAGCAGTAGGTGCAGGGTTGTTGTTTATGTGTACACTCTTTATTTTTAAAGCATAATTTCCCGAATGCTTATCAATCCCTACCGCTTTAAAACACGAAACAGGATTGGGAGGAGTAGTAAGGTTCAACAAATTCATGGTTTGCCACTCATCGGGATTCTCGTAATTAAATTCGGTGGTCCAGCTTTCAAAACCCCCGTTATCCTGTGCAGAAGCATTAAAAAAAATCAGTAAAAATAGGATGACGTATGTATGCTTTTGTATTTTCTCTGTTTTATAGTAGTTTGTTTAAGTATATCTTACAACCGGTTTTACTGGCCATAAACCCAGAAGTCGTTCAGGTTTTGCCCTCCGCTGTTGCCTTGGCTTCCTATACCAATGTAACCATTTGTTCCAATAGCAAAGCCAACACCGTATCCGTGGCTTTCGCCTGCAAAGTCTGGCAATTGCAGCCAGGTATTGGTTTCCGAATCATACTCATAAAAATCTTTGTAATTTACATTTCCGTCAAAGCCTCCAACAATATATCCTTTTGTACCAATTGCAAAACCGGCAGACGCATATCGTGGCGGACCCGGCAGTTCGGCTTTAAGCGTCCAGAGATCCTGTGCCGGGTCATATTGCCAAAAATCCTTTTGTGCACTTCCACTCGGGCTGCTTCCCAGGCCAAGATAGCCAACATTACCTATTGAGAAACATACAGCACCTTGCCTGGAAACAACAGCTGTTTTTTGAGTCCACTGGTCGCTTTGTGGGTTGTACTCCCAAAAATCCTGCGGGAATGAGAATGTTCCGCTTCTGCCGGAACCAACATATCCCTTGTTAAGAATAGAGAAGCCGAATGCAAACTCGCGTTCCTCAACAAAATCAGCCTTTTTAAGCCAGCCATTGGTTTGAGGGTTATATTCCCAGAAATCCTTAAAGTAATCTACTGTATTGTATCCCAGGCCAACATACCCTTTATCACCAATTGAAAACCCAACAGCGTCAAACCGCGCTCCGCCAGGAAAATCAGCCTTTTGTACCCACACATTAAGCTCAGGGTCAAACTCCCATAAATCAGAATACTTTTGGTTGCCCATATCGGCACCGGTTCCTACATATCCTTTATTGCCTATTGAAAACCCAACAGCGTTTGTTCTGATACCAGGACTAAAGTCCATTTCGCGGCACCATACGCCCGAAACACCACCCTGGGTTACCTTGAGGCAGGAAGCCTCACTTACCTCCTTGTCATTGGTTGATTTGACGCATATCTGTCCGGAAGCTTTTCCAAAATTAACAGTAACAGATGTTGTGCCTTGCCCGGACGCAATAGTTGCATCTTCGGGAACTGTCCACAAATAATAGGTTGCGCCCTCCACGGGAGCAATGGTATATACAACACCCGTTTCGCCCGGACAAAAATTAAGCACCCCGCTTATAATACCGGGAACTGCCGGAATTGGCTCCTTTTTGCAGGAAACAGCAAGCACCAGCATACACAGTATCAAAAATGAAACCTGTGAAACCAGATTTGATTTCTTAACTATCTGCTTATTGTAAAACATGGTTATCTGACCTTTTTAATTACATTTTTTAATGTGTAGGATAAAGAAAGCCCTACTTCATATTTGTTCATTTTCACGGAATTGTCAACATAATAATAATTGTTTACAAAAGGACTGTTGGTGTAACGTGTTGCAGGATTGGTAATACTGTTAAGCCCACCGGTATACCTTGCATCGATAAATATTCCAAGGCCCCTGAATTTAAAACCAACTCCCAAACCCGCCAACCACTCGTAGCTGTTTCTGTTTCTCATGGAAAGCACATCAGCAGAAGCGGTAGAAACAAACGAAGATGTGCTACCATTAAAAACATCTTCTGTAAGATATGAAATCCCGATATTGCCTTCAGCGCCCAGCATCCTTAGATACCCGGCTCCTGCACAGGTGTATATGGAGAAATTCCTTCCAAGCAAAAAATATTTTTTAAGATATACCGGTATCTCCAGAAAAGAAAGGTCCTCCATATAATACAACTCCAAGTTGTTGGGCCTGGAAAAAGCCCTGGTATAGGAAAGCTGATAAGTAATAATATCGGCATTGAGCGAGTATGTTTTTTTAAACTCATACTCACCAATGATGTAATACAGGAGCACCGTTTCTGCAGCCTTATACGGAGCAGAATAATCAAGGTCATCAAGCACGGAGTAGGTACGCACTGTTTTAAAACCGGGCTGCATAACCGTGTTACGTGCACCTATCGAGAATAAAGGGTGAACATCAAATTTTTCTACCAGGATCTCAAAATCCTCGTGATCGGCATTTTCTTTCAGTTCATAATGAGGGTTATTTTTTAAAAGACCGTAAGTAGCTTTTTCGGCCATCGGCAGATTGTCCTGCTCCAGGTAAGCCTTGGCAAGCAGTTCCAGGACAAGTTCTTTTTTCTTTTTTGAGAAAGGGCAGTCTATATTTGCTTTTTCGAGCAATTGAATACAGTTATCGTAATCACCAGCTGCATAGAAATCCTCGGCCTGTTTTATGCTCTGTTCACAGTTGTTTTGTGCTATTGCTGAACAAGCATAGCCAAAAAACAAACAGATAAACAATGATAAGCGTTTCATTTCAGAATACTGAGTTTACAGGTGTTTATAAGTTTTTACAGGTTTTTTCGTAAGGGACATCCTCTCCCACTATGGCTTTCCAGTCGGTCTCCGACATGCTTGTTTTCAGAAGGCCGCAAATCTTAGCCACGAGCTTTTCATTGGATGTTTCCCACAGCCTTACAGTCCTGTCGGTACATCCGGCAATTATTTTGTTATCACTAGTAAATATAAGGCTTTTTACTTTGCTGTTATGGTTTTTGAGTTCCGTTGCAGTACCAATGGAACCGGTATTTTCAAAAAATGAATTTGCATTGTAAAGCTTAATTGTTTTATCTGCACCGGCTGTAGCCAGCAATGAATAATCCTTATTAAAGGTAATCAGCTCAATGGCAGTACTGTGGGCCTTAAACTCCAGGGGCTTTATTGTATTGTTATTCAAATCAAAGAGCTTCAATGTACCATCAGAAAATCCTGCTATAACAGCGTGTTTTTTACTGTTATATGCAAGGCACAATGGCTTTATGGACGATTGTTTCAACAATATTTTTTCAGCTCCTGTTTGCATATTCAGAAGGATTATTTTGCCGTCTTCCTGCGAAACAACCATTTCGGACTCACTGGTATAGGCCATGGCTTTGACTGCTGCTGACACTTTATATATTTTTTCCTGAACAGGCTTTGTTTCCTGTACATTCCAGGCTATTATCACGCTGTCTTTTCCACCGGTAATTACACGTTTGCCATCATTGCTGAACAACACAGCCCTGATAACATTTCCATGGCCTTTGAGTTCTTTGTAATCCGACAAGGCAACAGGCGTGGAACCTATTATGTTTTTAATGTTCCACACACAAATGCTAAAGTTGTCGTGGCCGGTTACAAGATAGTCTCCGAAAGGCGAAAAAAAGAAGGTGTTGGCTGGGCTATAATACTTTATCCGGGCCAGTATGTGAAGTGAAGATTTATTAAAATCTTCGAGGTAAATATTTCCTTTTATATCAGCCGAGAGGATATTCCCTTTCACTTCGGCAAGAGCGCGGGCTTCCATTTGCGCACCACCAATTATGCTATGTTTATTACTATCAAGTGTTGCGTAGGCGTTTCGTAAACCTTCATAAATAACAGGATCTTCAGTTGCTCCTCCATTGTTTTTATGAAACACATATGCCTGAACGGCAAGCTGTCCGCCCAGCTCTTTATTTTTTTTATACAATGCAGATTTTAAAGCCAGGTTCTGCGCAACAGAAAGCAGTTTTAGCTTACGCGATTTAAGCTCTGCTGCTTCCGCCTTTGTTTTTTCCTGCTCGGCTTTTGTTTTTTCCTGCTCGGCATTTGCTTTTTCTTTTTTGGCAACATCGCGCTGTTCCTGTGCATTTCTCTTTTCGGCCTCGGCCAGTCCTTTGGCAGATAAAGCTTCCTGCTTGGAGCGTTCGGCCTGCAGCTTGGCACTTAATGCCTGTCTTTCACTTATTTCGGCTTTTTCTTTCAGTGATAAAGCTGTGTTCTTTGCTTTCACAGCTTCTCTTTCCGAACGAAGCGCGAGCTGTTCCGAACTTTTTGCTTCCTTGCTTTTCTGCAAGGCAATTTCCTGCTGTGCAACTGCTTTGTTTCTTTCCATATAAGCCAGGTAGGTAAAGCCCATGAGCACCATTACAACGATGGCAGTGATACCAATAATTGTTTTGCGCTTGCGCCTGATTGTTGCTTCGCTTATTTTAAGGAAATCGCCTGCCGATGCTACAAACAGCCCTGCAGTTGCAAGTTTTTGCTGGGGCTCCGAGTTGGAAGCATCGTATTTGGCTACAAGATGTGCATTGGGTTGTGCAGATTCATACCAGGTTTTAAAATAGCTCAATGAACCAGTTGTAAGCAGGTAATCCTTCGACCTGTTTTTTTGCTCCCAGCGCTCTACCTGTTTTTTAAGATCATTGAGCACCAGTGTGTTTTCATGGTCCTGCCTGGTCCATTGCACCAGCTCTGTCCAGTTACGTATAAGCGACTCATGTGTGATATCAAGAATATCGTGATCATCAAGGTGCTTTGTTTGTAAATTGTCTGTGATGAATGGCTTTAACAAGGTGTTTTCCGGTTCGCGGTAAACGTTTACAAGCCCTTCAATAAGCCGGTTATCCAGGCTTCCACCAATTATCTGCTTTATTTCCTGAACTGATGAACGGTTCCTTACAGCGCGGCTATCGTTTATTTTTGTGAGGCAGGTGAATATTTTCTGAAGGATTTCCTGTGCTTCCTGTTTTGAAATATCTCGCTGTATGTGTTGCCTGCAATATTCAACAGCTGTTTCAAAGAGCTCCCTTGCATGCGCATTCAAAACATTGGTAAGTGATGCCCCTTCCAGGAATTTTTGTTTGTAAAACGGCTGCTGGAGATACCAGTCCATAAACAGCTTCTGCTGGTCCGGAGGCAGCATGTCACCCGCCAATCCGCCAACCTTTGCATAGTGTATAATGTCCATTTCACCGGCACCATCATCGATGTGTGTTCTCCAGATGCGGTTGAGCGCATGCTGAAGTATCGGCAGCTGATCGAGCCCGTCACCAAGTTCGTTGATAAGCCTTTCGATAAGCCTGTTGTTGATTTTGTTTCCCGAAAGATTTGCCGGTTCAAGAATAGCACGGTGTATCTCCTGCCTTTTAAGCCTTGGCACAAAAAACTGACTGTACACAATAAGTTCCGGAAGGCCTTTAAATGCAGCACAATCGCCAATATAATCGGAACGCATTGTGCATACAATGTATACCGGAAGATTTTCCCTTTCGGCAATACGCGTTGTTTCAATAATTAAATTGATGAGCGTAATGGCCTGCAGGGAGGGCCTTCCATTATTAAAATTTTCGTTGTTGGTAAACAACTCCTCAAACTGGTCAACAAGGATAAGCAGGTTGGCACCCTTATTCTTAAGGTCCTGCTTCTTATCGCTGCTGGCATTTATGAATTCCCCGGAGTCAGTATCTATATAATATTTAGATTCTTTATAGACTTTTACCAAAGAAGAAAAGCCATAGCTCAACTCCTCCTCCAGTTGTGTTTCATCGGCAAAACCAAGGTAATTGTTCAGCGCTTTTGAAAGATTCGTCAGCGGAGCCCTTTCCGGTCTGAAATCCACAACGAGCCAGTTGTTAAAACGTGTCTTAAAAAAACCTGCGCGTGAACGGGGAATTAACCCCGCATAAATGATTGAAGATTTGCCGTCACCGGAAGCACCTGTAACCATCAGGAACTTTTTTTCCTGCAGTTGAGAGATGATTTTATCAATATGCTCTTCACGCCCCTTAAAGAAGATAGATTCTTCTTCGTTAAATGGTCGTAACCCGGGGTAAGGACAGATTCTGTCGTTTAGCATCTTTTTAAAAATCAACTACTTAAGTTGCCTTTTTATGACTGGTTTTTAGCTATGGCAATCTACTTACAATATTAACGAATTGGAAATTAATACACTACGTTTTTATCCTAAATTTTCCCAAATAACAGTCAAAAAAAATTCGAAAAAAATGGGCTAAACGAAAGGTTTTGGGAAGGCTTTTCTTACTTTTTCTGCCGTTTTTTGCTAAAAAAGTCAAAAAGGGGATAAAAAACGTGTGCTTCTTTTCAAAAAGGACAAAATTCTATTAAACGGAGCAAAATATTATATTTGCTGAAATTAAATTTAAGTTTTATGAAAAAGTCAACCCTGATATTGGCCCTCGCTGGTTTTATTTGTTTCTATATTTCGTGCAAACCAGAAAACAATACAGAGAAAACCACCACCTCTTCAACAAATGATTCAACTCAAGGAGAACTGTGGGCTGAGGAAGTGGAATCAAGAACCATACTGATAAAACCGGAAGGATGGGAAGAAAATTACTGGAAAACTATAAATAAAGGCATGGACGGTCCATTGATTTTCAATACAATTGTAGATGCCGTTTTGGCCGGAAAAAAGAAAGCCTATGATTTGCTTACCGACTCGGTTTTAACTGTGGAGGAAGTAAAATCAATCATTGCTGCCGGTGGCAATGCAAACCCTGAGGAGCCGGGCGTAGAACAAAAAATAAAACCCGATGACCTGTCGATGATCCGGATGCGGGAAAAATGGCATTTTGATAAAGAAAAATTCCGACTGGAAAAAAAGGTAATCCGCATTGACCTAACTTACAAGAAGCTGGACGAAACAGGGGCATATATTGGAGATAAGCCTTTGTTTTATGTATATCTTGACTAGGTGTTTATTCAGACTTTTATACCCATTACAAGGATATCGTCTGTCTGCTCCTGAGTGCCTTTCCACTCTTCAATAAACAGATCCAGGTGAGCTTTCTGCTCTTCCATGGATTTGTTTTGTATTGAAAGAAGTATTTCTTTAAACCGTTTTGTTTTTAGCTTTTTGTTGTTCACACCAAACTGATCGGCATATCCATCTGTAGAAATGTAGATGGTGCTACCTTTTGAAAGCATTATGGTTTGCGTTGTAAAATTTTTTAGGTCGTTGTAATCAAGTCCGCCAATAGGAAATTTGTCTGCTTTTATTTCTTCCAGAACATTCTCTTTCACATAATACAATGGACGGTTGGCGCCCGCGAACTGCAAACACACAGTTCCATCCAAACCTGCCAGCGGCTGGTCGAATACACAAAGCGCAATGTCCATACCATCGCGGGATTGTGAACCGCTTTCTGTCTGGTGCAGTGAATGATTAACTTCTTTATTGAGCTGGTTCAATATTTCCGCAGGATCGGTAATACCCTTTTCGTTTACAATATGGTTGAGGAGTGTATTTCCAATCAGACTCATGAATGCACCGGGAACACCATGACCGGTGCAATCCACTGAAGCAATAATTACTTTGTTTTTGCGGAGCGAATGCCAGTAAAAATCACCGCTTACAATATTTCTCGGCTTAAATAAAACAAATGAATGCGGAAAGCACTGTGCAATTTCTGATAGCGATGGTAACACGGCCTCCTGTATACGTTTGGCATAGGTTACACTATCCATTACTTCACGGTGGGCAATTTCAATTTCAATTTTTATTTCGTTTATCTTTTCTTTTTCTTTATGGATGGCCATACTCTGGGTCCAGAGTTTTTTAACTTTCTCATCAACCTTTTTCTTTTCTGCCTCTAGCTTTTCTTTCTCGGTGCGCAAAAGCTCCAGTTGCTCATCCACCCTTTTTTTTTCCTTATATACGGTTTCGCTCATGGTCCATATTTTCTTGTTTTTTTCCTGGACCTTATTTTTTTCGAGCTCAAACTTTTCTTTTTCTTCTGTATATAGAGCAAGTGTAGTCTTAAATTCTGACAAATGCTTTTCCAGCAACCGCTGTTCATCAAGAAGCTTATTGCTCTTTAACTTATAGGATATGCTGATGCGATTGTAAACCACCATCAACAGCGCTACAAGTAAAACACAAATAATAACAATCAGCCAGCCAGACATTTCACAGAATTAATTTAATGTATATACCCACCAATCGTTTAATACTTCAGACGCTGAAACATTTCCAATGCCGAAATAAATTTTATCGTTAATGGTAAATCCGACACTATTACCACGTGCGCGATTCATATCCGGCAAACTGTCCCAGTTATTGGCAAGTGGATCGTACTCCCAAAAATCGTCATAAACAGTAGAGTTGCCAAAGCCACCGAGTACATATCCTTTTGTACTACTAGCAAAAACAGCAGCACTATAACGGGCAGCATCAGGAAAAGCAGCTTTCGGAACCCAAGTATCGGTACCTGGATCGTACTCATAAAAATCATTTAAAAAAACCGCTGTAACGGGGTTCTGCCCTAAACCCACATAACCTTTATTGCCTATAGAAAAGGCTGCTGGCGCAATTCTGGGAAGTGGAAGAGGAATATTGTTCTTTTGTACCCACACATCTGTAACGGGATTGTATTCATAAAAATCATTCAATGCATCTTGTCCAAGACCAAACTGCCCAGAACCAATGTAACCCTTATTACCTATGGAAAAGGCAAAAGCATACTGCCTTGGAGTTCCCGGTACATTCTGCTTTTGAGTCCATTTATTATCCACTGAATTGTATTCCCAAAAATCGTTGAGAAAATTATCAAATGAACCACCCGTACCTTTATAACCGGTACCAACATAGGCCTTACCGCCAATTACAAACGATACTGCTGCAATGCGAGGTGTATCAGGGAAATCTGCCCGCTGCCGCCAGGCAAATGTTTCCGTGTCATATTCCCAAAGATCATTAAAAAAGAAACTTGAGCCATTTTCTCCAGCTTTGCTGTAGCCTGTAGTAATATAACCTTTACTGCCTATAGCAAATGCCACTGCACGGCTTCTTTCACCACCCCCAAAATTTGATTCACGACACCACTCGCCCACTACCCCAAAGCTCACATTCAAACAGGCGCTTTCACTCACAGGCTCTCCATCGTTGTATAGTATTGCACAAATATTCCCCGGTACCCTGCCAAACTTAACAGTAATGGTACCAGTACCCTGACCTGAAGTAATTTCGGCTTCCTTTGGAACGGTCCACAGTACATAATCAACAGCCTCTGTAGCATTAAGTGTATAAACAACACTATCTTCGCCCAAACAAACTGCTGTGGCACCATTAACAGTGCCGATTTTGACGGGTGAAGGCTTTTTGCAAGACAAGAGAAATACTACCACTAAAAGGAATAGATAGTAGACGCCTTTAATTTTTGTATGTGCTGCTTTATATACCAAACTACTTTTTTACTTTTATTCCTGTGTGTACATCCAAAAATCTTTTTTTCTTTTGTACACAAGATTTGTTTCCTGTATATATCCAGTTCCTATATAGCCTTTGTTACCAATTGAAAAGGCAACAGCACCAGCTCTTCCGTTTGGAATGTTGTCTTTTTGAAACCATTCGTTTAAAATAGGATCGTATTGATAAAAATCACTAAAAAAATTCGTTCCGTCTGTTCCAGTTCCCATATATCCTGTATTACCAATGGAAAAAGCCACTGCCTGATACCTTGGTAGCCCAGGGAACACAGCCCGAGCATTCCACTTCCCCATTGGATTACCATTGGCATCAAAGCCATTTGTTATATCTTCTGAATCGTATTCCCAGAAATCATTTTTATAGGTGCCATTATCATTACCTAAACCCATATAGCCTTTTGTGCCAATAGAAAAGCCAGTCGCACCAACTCTTTGCCCAGGCAGATTAGCTTTTGCAACCCATTCATTAGAAAGAGGGCTGTATTCATAAAAGTCGTTTAAAAACCCCAATAAATTCTGCCCGCCACCAATATATCCCTTGTTACCTATTGTAAAAGCAAATGCATACTGGCGTGCAGAAGGGAGGGCTGCCTTTTGCTGCCAACTGTCAGTTACCACATTATATTCCCAAAAATCGTCTATCGGGTTCCCATCATTTCCGGTTCCTATATAACCTTTATCTCCAATTGAAAAGGCTACGGCATTATCACATTTCGCACCCGAAAAATTATTCTTTTTATGCCAGGTGTATGTTGATGAATTTAATTCGTACACATCGTCCTGCTGTAAGTCACCATATATCCCTGTTGCAACAAACGCCCTATCTGAAATTGTAAAAGCCACTGCGCCAGCCTTTTCATTATCCTCGTAATCCCTTATCCGGCACCATTTACCCGGAACACCAAATGTAACATCAATACAAGCTATATCACTTGCTCTCTCACCATATTTATAAAAACTCGCACAAATACTTCCTTGTTTAATTCCAAAATCAACTGTTATAGATTCTGTACCCTGTCCGGAAATAATAGTTGCGCCTTCTGGAACGGTCCATAAAACATAATCAATCTCCGGGTCCTTTTCAACTGAATATAAAATATGTTCATCACCATAACACACATGAGACGGGCCGGAAATTGCTCCGATTGTAGTACTGTATTTCTTTTTACAAGATACAAGCACTACCACTGTCAGCAACATGATTACGCTATATTTCACTGCTATTCTTTTTCGCATCTACCAAAACACAGGCTTGTGATTATTCATACTTGAGCCGCTTGCTTTTAACTTTATTGAGCATATACACTGCAGTAACAGAAATGTCCATTCTTGACATACGGAAATTGCTATCCATATAATCCTGTCTACTTACTAAATCCGGATAATGTATTCTTTGTTCGGGATTATTTATCCATTTTAATCCAATGTTATAGCGGAAATCAAGGCCATACGCAAATTTTCCGAATTTGTATAAAAGTCCACCTCCCAATAATATATGAGGGATATAGGGATTACGCATTTCCCTGGAATTAAAATTGCTTATCCCTGATGTTATGCTGTCGATTCTTCCGATACCGCTATCGTATATATCCAACGGCACAAATTCTCTTGTAGCTACATTTAGTTTACTATTGAGAAGAAAATGGTTGCTTACACCTCCCATTATATAATAATTCAAACGCCTGTAATTATTGAAATACAACTTTGTTCCTATATCCCACTGCAAATAATTCAGCTTTTCATTCACTGACAGTTTCCAATAAGAATTTTCTGCTGTAAAATTGTAATCCAATTTAAAGTAGCCAAGCTCTGAAAACTGTGTAAACCTTTTATTAAACCTGTATTCAACCATAAATGCCAGGTTAATTCCATATTCTGCCTCGTAGGTCTTTTTTTCCTGTACACCGGGCATCACAAAATAATTCGAGTCTACCACAATTTTAGGAAGGCAATAATATATCCGTGCACCAAAAGAGAGTTTCGGAAAAACGTAATAGCTGTTGAAGTTGGTTTTAAAATCATCAATACCATCGTAATCTTTAAGCTTAAATGTCGGATTGTTTAACAACAGCTTCTTAAAATACTTGTCAACCGAAGGTATACTATCCTTTTCAATATTAGAGTTGATGAGCAATATGTATGCCTTCTCTTTTTTCCCTTTAGACAAGTTACATTCTTTCAGGCCACGCTCCAGCCTACGGATACATTCATCGTAGTTACCGGAATGGTACAAATCATTCGCATCTTCAATCAGGTTATTGCACTCTGTTTGACCGAACGAAAAGGTTGCACAGGTAAGTAGTATAGCTATTAAAAACCAATTTTTCATTCCTTGTTTTTACAGGTTTTTTGATATTGTAATGTTTCGCTAATGTTCTGGCTCCACTCCATCTGGGTAAGGTTACGTTTTAACAATTCGCAAAAAGGTGCCGCAACAATTTCTGTTGAAGGCTGTACAATCCTTATTGCATGGTCTGAGCCACAGGCTATCAAACGATTGTCTTTATCGAAAAGCACATAGCGCGTTTTCGATTTTATATCGTTAATTGCAAGCGCCTTTTGGTTCTTATTCTTCAGATTGAATATTTTTATTGACTTGTCGGAGCTCGCAATTGCAAGCATATCACCTGTCTTGTTGAAGCTTATCTTTTCGACCGGTGTACTGTTTTGTGAGAAAGTATAAATTAAATTTTCAGCAGTAACGATCTTTGCCGGGTCAAACAAACGCAGTTTCCCATCGGAAAAACCAACAGCAACAAGGTTTTTCTCATCGTTCAGCTTCATGCACCATGGCTTGGCGCTTCTGTCCCTGTATATCATGTTTACTTTTCCAGAACTAATTTCCGCGCAAGCAAGGTTCCCATCTTCAAGGGCAAGCAGTATTTTACCGGCATCCGGCAATATAAGCAGATCGCGAATGGATGAAATTGTTTTTATCTGCTTTAATAATTCTGTCCCAGCTGCTGTATACTTCCAGACAAATACACTACTGTCTTTACCGGCTGTTGCAAACATTTCATTCGAACGACTATGATCCAGTGAACGCAATGGACCGCGATGACCAGTAAGTTCCTTTAACAGAACAGGAGCTGTTATTTTGCTGATGTCCCATATACATACCTTACCGTTCTTGTGACCACTTATGAGTATGTTTGGCCAATCTGTAAACGAAAGCATTTCGAACGGAACAGGATATTTTAACATTCCGCTTTCCATCATTTTTTCTTTGCTAAGATCCCATTTGTGAACACTGCCACTCTTATCGGCAGTAAGCAATGTAACATTGTCCGACAGCAGTTTTGCTGAACGCTGCTCTACAACGGTATTCATTTTAGGAATAGCGGCTTCTTTGTTCAGATTATGATAGGAGCTACGGATAGCGCTGTAAATGATTGGATCCTGGCTATTGCCACCGTTCTCCACCACAAACCGGTAGGCTTGATAAGCCAACAACCCCTGCAATTGCGGGTCGCTTTTAAACAATTCTGATTTCAATGCTATGCTTTGCGCCAGCGACAATAGTCCTATCCTGAAGGCATCTTTCTCGGCTTTTTCAGCTGCCTCTTTTGATTTTATTGCTTCCTGCTTGGCTTTCTCGGATTCGGTTAATGCCAATGTGGCACGTTGCGTTTCGCTTTTTGCTATATCCGCATTCAGTTTTGCTTCGGCAAATGCTTTCTCCGCTTTGCTTTTCGCAGCAAGCGCTTCAAGTTTTGATGACTCTGCCTGCTGTTTTGCTTTTAAAGCATGCCTTTCACTTTCCTGCGCTTCTGTAGAAGAGCTCCTGGCTTCTTCTTCTGATTCGCGTGCCTGATCCTCTGCCTGTTTCGCCAGCCTCTGTGCATTTAAAGCCTGTTCTGTTTTTTCAAGGGCTTTATTCCTCTCCATAAATGCCCAGGAAGTAAAACCAATCAAAACAAGTGCAATGGCAGTAGCAATGGCAATAACAGCCCTGCGGTTGCGTTTAATATTTGCTTCGCTTATACGTAAATAATCTTTGGCTTTAGGAATGAATACAGAAGCCTCTTCCCTCTTTTGCTTTGGTGAGAGATTGCTGGAATCGTACTTGGCTAATAAATAAGGGTTCAGATTAATACCTACATACCAGCTTTTAAAATAACTCAGCGAGCCAATGGTTAAAAGGTAATCAGAAGATCTGTTTTTTTCTTCCCAGCGCTCCACCTGCTTTTTTAAGTCTTCGATAATAGACACATTTTCGTGATCTGCCTTGGTCCATTCGGTAAGATCTGTCCAGTTCCTAATCAGTGATTCGTGTGTTATATCAAGAATATCAGTATCCAGTAATGAATACGAAGAGCTTTCATTCCCGGCATTGCTTAAAATAAAAGGTTTGAGCAATGTGTTTTCTGATTCCCTGAAAAGATTCACAAGCCCTTCAATGAGTTTGTTATCAACACTTCCAATGATTTGTTTTATTTCAAGAACAGTGGCCCTGTTCCTCACAGCACGACTATCATTTATCTTGGTAAGGCAGGTAAATATTTTTCTTAACACCTCATGAGCTTCTGCCCGTGAAATATCGTGGCCAATGTGATTACGGCAATAATCAACAGCATTTTCATAAAGTTCTCTTGCATGTGCATTCAATACGTTACTCAGGGATGCACCCTCTTCAATAAATTTCTGCTTAAAAACGGGTTGTTTTTTATACCATGTTTCAAAGGAGGCCTTTTGTTCTTCGGGCAACAGCTTTTTATCAATACCACCCACTTTGGCATAATGTATAATGTCCATCTCATCGGCACCATCCTCAACATGCACCCTCCAAATCCTGTTTAGCGCATGTTGCAATATTGGCAGCTGATCCTGGCCATCACATTCATTGATAAGGGTTTCAATAAGCCTATTTGAAATTTTATTACCGCTAAGCATAGCGGGCTCTTCAATTACCTGGTGTACTTCTTTCCGCTTCAGGCGGGGCACAAAAAACTGGCTGAAGCCAATGTATTCAGGCAAGCCCCTGAAAGAAGCACACTGCCCCACGTAATCGGAGCGCATGGTGCAGACAATGTATATCGGCAAATCTTCAGAGAACGCTATTTTAGCTGTTTCCAGCAAGAGGTTTACAACCAGTTGTGCATTCACTGAGGATTTACCATTGTTATAATTCTCCGAATTGGTAAAAAATTCTTCAAACTGGTCAACAAGTATGAACAGGTTGGCGGCTTTGCGCTTTAACTTTTTCTGCTCCGCTTCAGGTGCGTTTTTATATGTTTCCGAATTTAAATCAAGATAATAAGGTGATTTTTTGTAAAGGCTTATGAGCGATGAAAACCCAAAGCCAAGCTCTTTTTCAACAAAAGCTATATCCCGGTAACCAAGCTTAGCAGCAAGCGCTACAGCCATATTTTGCAAGGGAGAACGCTCTGGCCTGAAATCGGCAATCAACCAGCTATTGAATTTAGCTTTAAAGAAACCTGCACGTGCATTGGGAATAATACCCGCATAAACCATAGAAGATTTACCATCGCCAGAAGCCCCTGTGAGCATGAGGAACTTTTTTTCCTGCAGCTGAGAGATAATTTTTTCAATGTGCTCCTCCCTTCCACGAAAGAAAATAGACTCTTCTTCGTTAAATGGCCGCAGACCGGGATAAGGACAAATCTTTTCTTCCTGCATTTGTTCTTCTATGAGGCGTTTTTAGTTGTTACCTTATCGTACTGCACTTTTATTTCAAGGGGTATAAGCGTACCTTCAATAATAAGCGATATTACCTTGGGCGCATTGAATTTTTTTCCCATGTTGGTATCCGGGTCCGTATCCCCGATAAGCAGGATAGGGGTGTGTGCGGTAGCTCCGCCAATTTTTTTCCAAACCTGCTGCGCAAAAGGAAGGGCCCAGTCACCGGATTCTTTAAAATAAATTACTGCGAGCTTGCTTTTGGGTATCTGCTGCTTGCAAAGCTCTGAATAATCGGTATCGCTGTCCTGGATAATGTTAAGCTTTTCAACGGGCACAATGTCGCTCAGCATATCAATGATTTCATTTGCTTCACCTTCATCCAGCTGGTTCGACATCAGAAAAATGTCTGTAGTATTTAAATCAAACTCAACAATTTCTTTGGTTTCCATGAGTGAGCGGATATCGTCCACAAGCTGAATGGGCGATACAGCATTGCTGAAAACCATATTTTTTGAAATGTTGTTTTTTACTTCATTGATAAAACTGAGCTGAGCAGGCTCTATATTTAGAATGTCGGTGGTAGGCGGCAGCCATACAAATATTTTAAAATTGGGGTTGGAAACAAGGTGTGCTTTAGCGGCCATGAACTGGACCTTTGCAATTGAAACACCTTCATTTGTTGAAGGCCCGTACTGAGGGAATATGATGTGCAAAGAACAGTTTGAAACATTCAGCTGTGACTGAATACCCGAAAGTGCTGATTCAGATTCCAGGTATTCCTCCGAAGGAACCACAGTCATGCCAGCCCTCTGTAAAACAGAAGACATCTCATTTCTTAATGCAGCTTGTTCCTGGGAACCCTGCGCAAGAAATACAGTTACATTCGACTCAGGTGGCATATTCGGCTAATTCGGCTTAAAAAACAAAAATAGCGAAATAGAGGGAGATATTCAACAGTTTTTAACAGTCTGTGGATACTCAAAGTGGTCTGTCTTTCAGATATTTATCAATGAGCCTGGGAATAGCGTAATCCTGCACTTTTTGCTTGGGAATTATAATGGCACTTTCAGGAAGTAATTTTTCGAAAGAGCGATTGCATTCTATCTCCCAAAAGCGTGCATATATTTTCTGATGGCTTAAAGTATGCTTGTAATTTGATGATACAGACCTTACTGTATATTCGGGCAAAGGTTCCATAAAGCTCCTCCAGTCAGCAGATTTCAGGAACTGCTCTTCGGTCAGCTCTTTTGTACTTTCAATAAGTGGAAAATCATAGAGGTTGTTCCAGATATCCTTTTCCCCACGCTTATTAAGGGCTACAGAAGATTTGTTCCGAAGCACGATATAGTTGAAGTAGCGGTTACGAACCTTCGTTTTCTTTGATTTTACAGGCAATTCGGAAACACATTTCTTAGAATAAGCAAAACACATTGAGTTTAAAGGGCATACGCTGCAATCGGGTGAAGCCGGTTTGCACTGCATGGAACCAAACTCCATAATGCTCTGGTTGTGAAGGCCTGGATTTTTTTTATCAATCAGCTCATTCGCCAGTGTGTTGAACTCTTTTTTTCCCTGTGTGCTGTCAATAGGTGTTTCTATGCCAAACACACGTGAAAGCAGCCTGTACACATTTCCATCTACAACAGCATGAGGTTTATTAAATGCGAAAGATGCAATTGCTGCAGCAGTATATTCACCAACTCCTTTTAAACCGAGTATATTCTGGTAATTTTCAGGGAAGGACCCCTTATACTTTTCCGAAACAATTTTTGAGGTGGCGTGGAGGTTTCGAGCGCGGGAGTAGTAACCCAAGCCCTGCCACATTTTCATCACCTTTTCATTATCTGCTTTTGCAAGGTGCTTTACAGTTGGGAATGCTCCCGCAAATTTGAGATAATATTCCATTCCCTGATCTACCCGCGTTTGCTGCAAGATAATTTCAGATAGCCATATCAGATAGGGATCCTGGGTATTTCTCCAGGGTAAATCCCTTTTGTTCTGCTTATACCAGGAAATTATTTTTTCTGAAAAATTATTCATTTGAATTAAATACGGTCTCACAAATCTTATGTACACAAATAATTGTATGTGTTCGCTGTGCTTATTTTAACACAGAGGACACGGAGATTACACAGAGTTTCACAGAGTTGTTAATGCCTCCAAAAAATTTTAGCGCAAACCAAGGTTGATATCCTTCAATGCCGCTGAACCCGGGCAAATTTCGGCTTTTGTGAGCTCGTTTAAAGGTTTATCAGTGGTTTGGATGATGTGGTGCAGGTCTTGTGAATCAGGGTTAACGTAAAGAAGTCCGGTTAAAAACTCACTGTTCATGCGGGCATGGTATATTGCATTCATTGCCGACAACTTGTTTAATGGGTCCCAGCCTTGTGCAAGCTTGCTCAAAGCAATGTAGGAACCATCGTGCATCTTTACTTTTTTGGATGTACCTTCTTCGTACTCTGTAGTAATCTCAGCCATCTCAGGCACAAAATCAACCGTAGCGGTGGCATCAATGTGTTCGCGGACATAGTCGTATGACTTGGTAGAACCTACGTTGTTATTGAAAGTAACACATGGAGAAATAACATTGATAAAGGCAAACCCTGGGTGTTTCATCGCAGCTTTGAGAAGCGGCAGCAATTGTGTTTTGTCGCCCGAAAAGCTTTGTGCCACAAAGGTTGCACCCAGCTCAATGGCCATGCTTGCCAAATCTATTGACTCAAACAGGTTTACGTTACCTGATTTATTTTTAGAGCCCTGGTCGGCAGTAGCTGAATCCTGGCCTTTGGTAAGACCGTAACAGCCATTGTTCATCACAATATACACCATGTTCAGGTTACGCCTGATGGCATGCACAAATTGGCCCATACCAATGGATGCAGTATCGCCATCGCCTGACACACCAAAATAGATCAAATCGCGGTTAGCAAGGTTTGCGCCAGTTGCAACAGATGGCATACGGCCGTGCACGGAATTAAAGCCGTGTGAATTGCTCAAAAAATAGGTTGGTGTTTTTGATGAACAGCCAATACCGGATAGCTTTGCAAGACGGTGCGGCTCAATGTTCATTTCAAAGCAGGCCTTAACAATTGCAGCACTGATAGAATCGTGGCCACAGCCTGCACAAAGTGTAGACAAGGCACCTTCATAGTAATCAACAGAGTAGCCCAGTTTGTTCTTAGGCAGTTCCGGATGGCGGAATTTCGGACGTATATAAGTCATGGTCTTTTATACTTTTAAATTGCAGCAACAGCCTCTTTCGGAGCGGAAGACAGGTGCGCAGAAATCTGGTTCATAATATTGTCGGCAGTAATTGGCATACCATCGTAATTAAGCACGGAAATAAGCTTTTCAGGATTGGCCCCCATTTCTATCATTAACAAGCTCTTCATTTGTGCATCGCGGTTTTGCTCAATCACGAACACTTTTTCGTGCGAGTTTATGAAATCCTCTACAGTCTGGTTAAACGGGAAAGCTTTGATACGTATGGAATCTACACCTATTTTCTTTTCTTTCAGCAGATCCATTGCTTCCTCGGCAGCGTATTGTGATGTTCCGAAGAAAAACATTCCATATTTATGCTGGTTTTTCTCCTGGTATAATTGAGGTGGTGGCACCATATTCTTAGCCGTATTCCACTTTTTAATCAAACGATCCACATTGCGTTTGTAAGCTGCGCCATCCTCTGTATAGGCCGCATACTCATCGCGCGAAGTACCCCGGGTAAAGAACGACCCCTTTGACGGGTGCGTTCCAGGATAGGTACGGTACGCAATGCCATCATTGTCCACATCGAGGTAACGCCCGAAACGGTTCATTTTTTCAAGCATTTCAGCATTCAGCACTTTTCCTCTTTTATATTCACGGTTATCGTCCCACTGGAATGGAGGGGATACGTGATCATTCATTCCAAGATCCAGATCTGTAAGCATAATTACCGGTGTTTGCAGCTCCTCGGCAAGGTCAAATGCATCTACGGTTTGGTCAAAACATTCTTTAGGTGTAGCCGGGAATAACAGTATGTGCTTTGTGTCGCCATGCGAAGCATAGGCAGCCTCCAATATATCCGATTGCTGCGTACGCGTAGGCATTCCCGTTGAAGGCCCTGTACGCTGCACATCTATTAAAACAGCTGGTACCTCTGCAAAATAAGCCAATCCAAGAAATTCATTCATTAATGACAATCCCGGACCGCTGGTAGCTGTAAAAGAGCGGGCACCGTTCCAGTTCGCGCCAATCACCATACCTATTGCAGCCAGCTCATCTTCCGCCTGAACAATAGCAACATTTCGCTTCCCTGTAATTTTATCGGTTCGGAATTCATCGGCATAGGACGAAAATGCTTCTACCACTGATGTTGAAGGGGTAATCGGGTACCATGCAGCAACAGTTGCACCAGCATACACAGCACCAAGGCCACATGCCGAATTACCATCAATCATGATAGAATCACCAATTAAATTGCGCCTTTCAACACGTATATCCAAAGGATATGTAAAATTGGCTTTTACGTAATCAATACCCAGGTTAAGGGCTTTTATATTGGAAGGGATCAGCTTTTCTTTTCCTTTAAACTGCTCTGCAAGCAAATCTTCAAAAACGTTGAACTCAATATCCAGCAAGGCCGACAGCGCTCCAACATAGATGATGTTTTTAAACAATTGACGCTGACGTGGATCCGAATAATTTTCATTGCACATCTGCATCAGTGGAATACCAAGATAATTAATATCCGGACGAATGTACTCTGCATGAAGTTTTTTAGTACTGTCGTACATAAAGTAACCACCTGGTTTTACAGATGCCACGTCATTCATCATACTTTGAGGGTTTACAGAAACCATCAAATCAATTCCTTCCCTACGTCCCAAATAACCTTTCTCACTTACCCGTACTTCATACCAGGTAGGCAGACCCTGTATATTGGAAGGGAAAATATTTTGGGTGTAACAGGAATACCCATCCTGAAAATAGCTTTGGTGAAAAGAAAATTGGCACTGGCAGAACCGGTACCATTTACGTTTGCAAAGCGTACTACAAAATCGTTGGTTTTATTGGTGTTTAATGACATGATTTTCCTGCTTTAGTAACATTATAAAAGAATTTGGTCATATCCCATGCTGATGTAGGACAGCGCTCTGCACATAAACCACAATGCAGACAAACATTTTCATCCTTTACCATCACACGCTTTGTTGGCAAAGTATCTGACACGTACAAATCCTGTGTAAGGTTTGTTGCAGGCACTTTCAGCATGGTCCGCAAATCGGTTTCTGCTTCTGCATTTTCCGTAAAAGTAATACAGGAAGTAGGACAAATATCCACGCAGGCATCACACTCAATGCACTTGTCAGTAGTAAATACAGTCTGAACATCACAGTTCAGGCAGCGTTCAGCCTCCTTGAAACCTGTAAGGTGATCAAAACCCAGCTCCACTTCTTTTTTTCTGTCGGCAAGCGTGAGTTTTTTTTCTGCCTGTGGAACAACGTAACGTTTGTCCGTTACAACGGCATTATCATACGCCCATTCGTGAATTCCCATTTTCTGGCTCACAAGGTTTACAAATGGTGAAGGACGATTCAGCAAGTCCTCATTTTTGCAGGCAAGATCAATAGAAATAGCCGCCTGATGACCCTGCGCCACTGCTGTAATCACATTCTTCGGACCAAATGCTGCATCACCTCCAAAAAATACTTTTTTATTTGTTGAAACATACGTAGTTGCATCTACAACCGGCATGTTCCACTTATCGAATTCAATTCCCAAATCCCGCTCTATCCATGGAAAGCTGTTTTCCTGACCAATAGCAATTAGCACATCATCCGCTTCAAAAAACACATCTTCGCCACCAACGGGCACAAGCTGGCGTTTGCCCTTATTATCATACACAGCCTGTACGCGCTCAAAGGTCATTCCTTTCAACTTGCCATTTTCAACAACAAATGATTTTGGCACATGGTTGTCGATGATAGGAATATCCTCATGAATAGCATCCTCTTTTTCCCAAGGTGAGGCTTTCATTTCTGCAAAAGGGCTTCGCACAATCACTTTTACATCTTCACCGCCCAGCCTGCGCGAAGTGCGGCAGCAATCCATTGCTGTATTACCACCCCCAAGCACAATTACTTTTTTACCAATTTTTTGTACGTGCTCAAAAGCCACGCTGGCAAGCCAATTGATTCCAATGTGGATATTTGCCGCGGCCTCTTTGCGTCCCGGAATTTCCAAATCACGTCCCTTAGGTGCCCCGGAGCCTACAAACACTGCGTCATAATCTTTTGAAAGCAACTCTTTTAAGCTGGAAACATACTGATTGAAGTGTGTGTGTACCCCTAAATCAAGTATGTAATTCACCTCATCGTTCAGAACCGTTTCCGGCAAACGGAAAGAAGGGATCTGGCTACGCATAAACCCGCCACCGGCTTTTTGCTCATCGTACAGGTGCAATTCATAGCCAAGTACAGCCAAATCGCGTGCAACAGTGAGTGATGCCGGACCCGCCCCAACAAGTGCCACTTTTTTACCGTTTGGTTTAAAAGGGCCCTGAGGCATTAGTTTCTTTACATCGCCCTTGTTGTCAGCCGCTACACGTTTTAACCGGCAAATGGCAACAGGCTCGTCTTCCACACGGCCTCTGCGACATGCGGGTTCACACGGGCGGTCACAAGTACGGCCAAGAACACCCGGAAATACGTTGGAGTCCCAGTTGACCATATACGCTTCCGCATAACGCTCCTGGGCAATGAGCCTAATATATTCAGGTACAGGGGTATGCGCAGGACAGGCATACTGGCAGTCGACCACCTTGTGGAAATACTCCGGGTTGTTAATATCTGTTGGTTTCAAATTATCGGAATTTTTTACCTAAATAATGATTAAAATTTCTGAATTCAAGGATATATACTTTCAAAAATACTCTTTTTTTGGTAATGAGCGAATTAGGGTCAATCACTTTTCCGGAGAGTTAGGTTGTGTTTAACTAAATAATTTCAAGCCTAAAGAGAAAAAATTAAAATTCTATCCATAACGTTGTTAAAAAGACGTTATGGAAATGTATTGTTTTTAGGTTTTCAACGCCTTTTTGTAGATTGTTAATAAAATAATTTGCGTTGCATAAATTATTATTATTCTTTAGCCAAAAAATTAATTTTAGACACAATATCCTTATTTTTTGACCGTTTATTGGAAATTTAATGTCGGAAATCTGATTTGTAAAATTGATTATTAGAAACCCATGATAAGCGAAAGAGTAAATATCCCCCACCTGAGGTGGGGGCTTTTATGCTTGCCCCTAAAAGGGGCTACTCAAAATAGTTTTAAATCTGAGGTTCCATCCTCTTTCTTGTC
>JAGVJJ010000106.1 GCA_020051175.1 Bacteroidia bacterium
AAATAATGGGGCCCGGATAGAAATCCAGCCCCGTTTTTAAAATCCAATATCCTATGAAAAACCGAAATAAAAGTACAACAATTCCTGACATTTCCTATAATCAATGCTGAGTATTTTTTATTTTTTAATCAATTGAAAAATAAAACTTTGTCTAAAAAACAAAGCCCCTGAATCAGGGGCTTTGTCATCGTAGTTTTACGAATAAGATTCTTAATATTGCCAGAGATTTTGTTCGTAATTGAATATTTTATCCTTTATATTTTCTCCTTCCAGTAAACGTAAGATAGGATCATTAATAAACGTTCTTATATACTTGTTGAGCGGATTATCAAGCGTTGATTTTACTATATAACCGCTGAACATTCTTGCCTCAAATAATTCTTCCCAGGTCATCCTGCTCATCCCCATGTTTTTCGGATTATACACTTCATACCTTGCAAGAGTAGGTCTCAGGTCAGGATAATAAATCCAGAATAACGGTGAAACGCCTCTTTCTGTTTTTTTATCAGTTGCATATTGGGTTTTGCAAGGTGCAATTCCAATGATTCTGACAAACATACGGCTGGCTTCCCTGTCAAATACCCATTCTTCCTTAATTCTGAATTTCACAATATCATCAGGGTTTAACGTATTACAGGATACGACAAAGCTATCAATCTTTGTAGGGTCATTAAGATTATATACCGGAAGAGTATCACATTGGCCGCCACCACCCAAAGCAGCTTCAAATTTTGCCGAATCAAGAAAAGTTGTGAACCTGTCATCATCTGCACTGAAAGCTATGGCATTACCCTTTTTTAATTCGCCCCTTACCGCATTTACCAAAATACTTACGAAACGCTGATCCCCGTTGTCATCATTTGTCTGGTACCGGAAAGGCAGGTTTATTTTTTCCCGGATATCAATATCTCTCCAGACCCTTTGTGTGTACAAGGCATCATCAGCTCTTAAATACTCGTAAGGCAGCGGGGTTCTTTCCTTAAAAAAACTCTTTTCTGTTGCACCATCATTTCTTAAAGAAACACGGATGGTATCATTAAACCCTCCTACCTGTGGCGCCACTTTAATAGGAATATTCCCGTAAGGGTTATATTGTCCTACAGCAGGAAGATTTGTATTCTGCTGCACATTTTGCTGTGGAACTGTATCCTGCGGATTAGTAGTAGTGGCTGCCGGATTCCTCGTTGTTCTTCCCCGACGCTGCGCATCGGCAAAGTTTATGGCATTAAGGAGGATTCCTAACAGAATTGCATATTTAATTAGCTGCTTACTCATTGCTATATTATTTCAAATTAAAGATCATGGCTGGAAGTTTTCTTCTTCTTCCATCCGGTCCCACTGCATAAATCTCTTCAATAGTTATAAACGAACCCGGACGGCTTTTATTTACAATTTTCTTTGCTTCATTCCATGCTGCACCCGTATTATTTGCTTCCTCTATTCCGTCATCAAAACCAGAACCATCCCCGGTCATACGGAAGCTGGTCACATTAAATTGTGTTTCATAAAAGAAATCCTTAACATAGGCCCTGACACCTGCCTGACTTTTAAATACGGCAGTTGAAATATCTCCACTCAGGGTTGTGCCAATCATCGGAGTGGGGTCGGGTATTGAACGAACACGGAAATTTACACTTGTTGTTTTTCCATCCGGTGTCGTTACTTTAATAACACAATTATCAGTTTCCTGTGACACACGGATAGTCCGTTTGGAGCCGGAGCCTATGAAAACACCCCCACCTCCACTTATAGTCGCCTGAATCTGGTCAACATTTCCACTACCTGAAATGGTAACAGGATTATCTACGCCGATGAACAATACATTCATTTTATCAAGCTGAACTGCGGCGCTGGATTGACCAACAGTATATTCTACTTCTACCACTTTTTCCTGTAATATACCTTCCTGGTTTCGATAAGATACTTTTACAGGAATCTTTCCGCTTGAATTAACATTCTGTTTCCAGACTGCAAGTCCTTTTTCATCCAACGGTACTACGGCTCCGCCAATTGTAACCACCGGTTTTTGATCGCTGTTGAAAGCAGCAAGGCCAGCATGAATTTCTAACTCTTGCCCTGCTAATAATACGGAAGAGTTTTGTCCAACAATTGCCTCATATTGATTGAACCTGAACTCTACCTTACCTACCTGCTCATGACAGAAAGTAATAACTTTATTTTCCGCCGTTTTTACATCATTTTGAAACTTGCTCAGAATAGTAAGCGCTGCAACAGTTGGAACCATTCTGAAATAAGCAGCTTCCCATGTGTTATTCCCTTTGTTTACTGTTTTAGGGATTTCTAAATGGATTGGAAGTGAATTGCCTAATTGGGCATTAATCGTTGTATCAATATTCAAGATATCGTCTTTAAATTTCGTTAGCTTTTTTAAAAGGTTTTTACCTTCACCCTTCTCTACCATTAATCTTGTAGGTATGTCCAGATTATCATCTTTATAACTTGAATCTCCTTTAGCGAAATTAGCCCCTGCTTTTTTAAGGATTTCATCTTTCAAACCCTGAATATAATTATTAAGGTCCCTTGTTAACTGTTGAACTTTTTGTGCATTCGGATACCAGATTTTTGCTTTTTCAGCTGTTCCGGCATCAGAAAGCTTTGCCTGCAACGACGTCATAATATCTTCAGTAGAAGTATTAACAACTTCATTGCTTTCTTCCAAACTATTATTAACCGTTTTAAAGGCATTCAGGATCTCAGA
>JAGVJJ010000038.1 GCA_020051175.1 Bacteroidia bacterium
GTTGTACTACCTTCTACACCACTGGCGCTACCCAAAGTACCACCGCTGGCAATTGGCACACCATCCACAACATATAATGGCTCCTGGTTACCTCTGATTGAAGCAGTACCTCTAATATTAATTGTAGCTGCAGAACCCGGTTCGCCGCTAGCGGGTGTAACCAAAACACCTGGTGTACGGCCCTGGATTAATTGATCAGGTGTTCCAATTTGTCCCTTGTTAAAGTCTTTCGTTGTAATGTTGGCTACAGAACCTGTTAAATCCTTTATTTTCCGGGTTCCATAACCCGTTACTACAACTTCGCCGAGCTGAGCGCTACTGATTACAAATGATACATCCACTGTGGACTTTCCTGTAATGTCAACTTCCTGTTTGACATACCCTACTGAAGAAAAAACCAGAACGGTTACATTTGAACTCACAGAAATTCTAAATGTACCATCCGGATTTGTTGAAGTACCGGTTTTACTTCCTTTAGGAGCCACCGATACGCCTGGTACAGCAGTACCATCTTTAGAGTCAGTTACCCTCCCGGATACAACTCTTTCTTGTGCCATTGCGAACTGCGAAACGAAAAGCAGTAAAATAGCAGTAATTGATTTTGTAAAATTTTTGAAGAACATAAGCATTAGTAGTTATCGTTGAATAATAGAATAAAAAATACAAGTATGTAAATTAAACACAATATTCATTATTTTAAGAACTCCGCCAAAAAAAATTATTTCCAAACAAGTGGTAGTAAATAAATTGGTTATACTCCTATACTATTGCCTGGGAGAATAATATTTAAACGAAAGATTATCCGGAATGAAAACCTTTTTTAAAAGAAGTATCACCCCACTGAAACTTGTTACCCGGAAAGTTAATTTGAAATGCTTTTAAAGAGTAGTTGTTTTTAGTCCTGTTTTCAATTTATATAATTTGCCCGGCCTGTGCGGCACATTATTTTCCATTTCATCCAGATCATGCAGCCAGCTTTTTAAAGAAATTTTTTTTCTGAAATTTCTCCTGTCCAGCTTGATACCAAGAATGGATTGATATAAGTCCTGCAATTCCCTCAGGGAAAATTTTTCCGGCAATAAATTAAAAACAACCGGTTCGTCCATGGCCTGCACCCGCAGTCTTTTAAGACAGGCATCCATGATTTTTTTATGGTCAAAGGCCAGGTCTTTAACGTCGGCCACTGTATGCCAGTGTACTTCATTATCGGTAATCTTTAACTGGTGATTCCTGATATTGATCAGCGAATAATAAGCCGTAGTTATTACCCTGCCCGATGGGTGCCTTTTCACCTCTCCAAAACTTCCAACCTGCTGAAGAAATACGTCATCAAGCCCTGTACGTTGCTTTAATACCCTGTAGGGTGCACTATCAAGATCTTCAAACGGATCTATCAGATCGCCCAGTAAAGACCATTTATCTGCAAACTCCTCCAGGTCTGATTTAATAAGTAACACTTTCAATTCTTTTTTTTCAAATCCGAAAATGACACAGTCAACCGATATCCCGATATTGAAATAATCAAGGTGAGTTATTTTTTCAGCTTCTGCGGTTTTCAATCGGTTCAGCGCTTCAGTGGTCATGGTAGAATTTTATGTAATAAATTTCAAAATAAAAGAATTTTCTGCGTTTGTGCCTGATTTTTTATTTGTACACGCAGCAGATAAACGCCAGGCATGTATTTTTTATAGTCGCCCGCAGAGAATGGTATCTTATAAATGCCCCGGGTGAGTGTGCCCAGTGACTGTTCTTTTACCTTTTGTCCAAGTTCATTATACCAATGAATGGTGGCTAATCCTATTTCCTTATTTTCAATTTCAATAACAGCATTTCCTGCAACCGGATTGGGATAAACTGAAAAACTGAATGTGTTGGCCGGGTTATTGATATTGCTGACCGGAGTTGTAACCACATTCGTTACATTCCGGTTAAGATACAGATGAAATTCTCCGGGCTGCAGGGTAATACTCTGTGCAGCACCAGTAGCGGTGAAAGTAGTGCCGTTGAGATAATCATACCAGGTGCCTGCATTTTGAAAAGTTACCTGGCCGGTTACCGGTGTTACATCAAAGTTTCCAACAATACACAGGTTGGATGTATCGGTGGTTACCTGTAACCACTTAAAGCCGGATGAAAGATTTTGGGTAACACGATCCGTTAAAAATCCATTTTTATATAAAGGATGGAAACGGAGTTTCAGCAATGTACTATATGTATCATATAGCCGCTGCCGGTTGCTATTCTGAAGGTAATCCCAGCGAATTGGCTTACGGTCTGTACGACAATTATTATTGATAGTGCCATCAGGGCAATAATTAATGCTATAATCATATCCCAGTTCGCCAAACTGCCAGATCATTTTCGGGCCTGGAATCATGATGAGATATGCAGCGCTCATTTCTATTCTTTTTAAAGCAGTATTTATATCCCGGGTGTTGTATGCGCCTGATGCGTTTCCAAAGTTCAAATTCCTATACATTATCCTTTCCTCATCATGGCTCTCCATGTAGGTAATCAAATGAGGTTTAGTCCAGTTTCTTACTTTAAAAATGCCGTATTCAAAATTAGATGTGGGCACCCATCCCATGGCGGCTTCGGAGAAATTATAATTACTATTGCCCCAAAGCAACATTTCATAATTTGATAATTCAATTTCTTCCTGGTTATCTGCAAAATGCTCCAGTATCACATAACTGCCCGGAGATTTCAGTTGCAGCGTATCATAATATCTTTTCCAGATGGCTACCCGGCTGGCATCATACTGACTCCAGAGGCTGACATTGCTGCCGGAATTTACCTGGGTAAATCCTTTTGAAAGATCGAACCGGAATCCATCTAATTTATACTCAGTTAACCAATGTTCAACTACCCTGCTGAAATAATACCGTGTTGCCAGGCTTTCATGGTTCATATCATAACCCACATTATATGGATGCCTGGCCACCGGATTAAACCAGGGATTATCAGGAGCGGGCCTGTTGTTGGCAGCATCCCAATACAATTGCACATAAGGCGATAAGCCAAAGGAATGATTGAGTGCAATGTCCATGACCACGGCAATACCTTTTTTATGACAACTGTCAATAAATTCTTTTAATGAATTTTTGGGGCCATAATATTTATCCGGCGCAAAATAAAAATCAGGATTATAACCCCAGCTGCTATTGCCTTCGAATTCATTGAAAGGAAGCAGCTCAATTGCGTTAATTCCCAGATTTTTCAAATAATTCAGCGTATCACGCAATGTCTTCCAGTCATGTGCAGCAAGAAAATCTCTTAATAAAAGTTTATAAATGATAAGGCCTTTTTTATCGGGACGTGAAAAATTTGTCACTTGCCAGTTATATGTTGGCGACGCAGTCTGCAATACACTTACAATACCTGAAGTAGATGAAGGATAGGGCATAAGTCCCGGGTAAGTTGTCGGGGTTATTTCGCTGTCATTCCAGGGATCCAGAATTTTTTCAGCATAAGGATCGGCTATTTTCAGTTGCCCGTCAACCAGGTATTGATAAGTATATTCAGCGCCGGGTGTTAACCCGGTTATCCGTATCCACCAGTAATTATTATCTGGGGTTTTGTTCATTTGATAGGCAAGCTGCTCTGTCCAGTTGCTTCCTGCAAATGAACCGATCACCGAAACACGGTTTTTGCCCGGCGCATTGAGCACCAAAACAACAGAAGTATTCCCGGCTTCATAATTAATGCCATCTCTTACGCCGGCAGGTAATGCAGCAACTGCAGGTGCATTGGCAACAAAGAAATTAATTGTTTCAGTTTTTGTTGTAGCGCCGCCTGCAGCTTCTGCAACAAGTGTCTGGTTGCCGACAACAGTTAATGTTGGATTAGCGCTGATGGTAGTAACATTATTCGCTGTTTGAATGACGGCGCCATTCAATAATAACCGCATGTTGGAGTTTGTACTGGCAACTGCTGTTACATTTATATTATCTCCCACTATTTTAGTTGCAGGTTCCGGAACCGGATTATAAAGCGGTTGCATCAATGGCACATTGAAGCGGACAGCAAGGTTGTTATCATATATAGGTACATACATATCGCTGCCATCAGAATTTCGTTGAACAACGCAATCATTACCGCACCCGCCTGAACGAAAAAGAATGGCAATTCTTTGAATGGTTTCATTTCCGGGAACATTGAAAAATGTGCGGATATTATTTATGGTAAAAGACCATTTATTAGCGCCGGCAGCAGTTGCCTGAGCGGCAGCTTCTGTCGAACCCCAGGTAAACTTTACATACTTCCAGTTAGTAGGTCCGGTACTGAGATTTGTAATCACACCGACATGCACATACACCGTTCCGGCAAATCCGAGCAATGACTGGTTCCCCTTTGTGGCATCAACTGTTATGGTTATATTATTGTTGTCTTTGGGAAATTCAGGCGCCCAGGATAAAAGTTGGGCCTGAGCGTATTCAATTATAAAAGATATGGAAATCAGGAATGCCAGTCTTTTCATTATACAAAAATTAGATACTAAAGATAGGATTTGTGTACAAATTACACGTTGTTTGCACGGTATTTTTCCTGAAATTCACAAACAGCACAGAAGCTTAATTTTACAATCTTAATTTTCAGGAATGTACAGTAAAGAAGCAACTAAAAAATTACAGGGCGAAACAAACGGTTTGCTTAAAAAAAAGACGATTGGGTTGAATGAAATTGATACGCTCCGCGATGTGCTCCGCTTTCATGAATACCGGTATTATATATTGAACGACCCTTTGATCTCTGATCCAGAATACGATCAGCTCTACAAAGCCCTGGAGAAAATTGAACAGGAAAATCCTGAACGAATAAAAACAGACTCTCCCACACAAAGGGTGGCAAAAGGATTAACAAAAAATTTCCCGGCCGTTCAGCACCTGGTGCCGATGTTATCATTAGAAAATTCTTATAACAGTGAAGACCTGGTTGACTTTGACAGAAAAGCAAGGGAATTAACAGGCAAAAATATCATTGAATATTGTGTTGAACCAAAGTTTGACGGCGCCAGCATATCACTTATTTATGAAAATGATTTATTGATTCGTGGTGCAACCAGGGGCGATGGCGCAGAGGGGGATGAAATAACACCCAATATCAAACAAATAAAAAGCATTCCCCTTTCGGCAAAATTTTCTGATTACGGTGTTCAGCAGATAGAGATCAGGGGAGAAGTATTGATCAATAAGAAAAATTTTAAAAAACATAATGAAAAGCTGATGGAGCAGGGCGAAGACCCGTTTGCAAATCCCCGGAATGCCGCAGCCGGCACTCTCCGTCTTAAAGATCCATCAGAAGTTGGTAAAAGAAATCTTGA
>JAGVJJ010000076.1 GCA_020051175.1 Bacteroidia bacterium
GAAGGTGAAATCAAATTTATTGAAATCAACCCTCGTATAGCGGGTGGTATGGCATTGGGCTTTGCAGCCTCCGAAAACTGGGTTTCATTGATTTTTAGGAATACCATTGAAAAAAAAGAAATTCACCCCGTTAATGTTCAGTACGGTTTAAAGATGTTCCGCTATTACGATGAAGTATTTGCACGCTGAAATACCCTGGGAACAGATAAGAGCTGTAGGGTTTGATATGGATGGGACCTTATACGATGAGTTTGATTTTATACATCAGGTTTATACGCCTATATCAAAGCTGTTTTCAAGCGCAAATCATAATTCCGATAGCATTTTAAAAAACATGCTGGAAAGATGGCTGGAAAAGGGAAGCTCCTACCCTTTTATATTTTCTGAAACAGCTTCGTCTGCCGGACTGCCTGCTGATAGTGCCGAAGCAAAAATTAAAGAAGCGCTTATCATTTTCAGGAATTACAATCCATCACTGCAACTAACACCGCGAATCAAATTTATACTGGATACATTAAAAAACAAGGTTGAGCTTTTTTTGGTTTCAGATGGGAGTGCCACCCTCCAATGGAACAAAGTAAAAGCCCTTGGTATTGAAGAGTATTTTACCCGGAATAATATTTTTATTTCAGGAGATCATGGTAAAAATGCTGAAAAGCCGGGACTCCTATCCCTGGAACACCTGAATGTGTTTAAAAAAGGCATAAAACCCAATGAAATTGTATTTATTGGCGACCGCCATGTTGACGAAAACTATGCAAAAAATGCCGGTTTTTATTATATAGACCAAAGCCAGTTGTAAACTACCTGCTTTTTCGCTTTCTGAATACTCTGAATTGTCCTTTTTTCATCTATTTCCGTTATCTTTATCAGGCGAATAGGTCCCTTAATAAAAATACGTATGGAAAATATTTTTGAGCAGCACCGCACCGACACTCAAACCAAGTTGAACAACTTTGAGCTTTACGCCAAAAGACAAGCTCTTACGCGATTTATTGCACGTTATGAACTATTCAAACAGATTGTTTCAATAAAGGGTTCAATTGTTGAATGTGGCGTTCATCATGGTGGTGGTCTAATGTCCTGGGCTAAACTGTCTGCCGGTTTGGAACCAATGGCCTTGAACCGCAAAATATATGGTTTTGATACATTTGATGGATTTGTGGATATTCATGAAAAGGACAAAGCTGTAACCGAGAACAAGGACCTTCAGAAGGGAGGTTTCTCAGCCGGGAAAACATCGTTTGATTACATTGAAGATTCTATTAAAGATTTTGACGAAAACCGTTTTCTGAACCAATACAAAAAAGTGGAGCTAATCAAGGGTGATGCTACAAAAACAATTCCTGAGTTTATGAATAAAAATCAGCATCTGATTGTTTCGTTGTTGTTTCTTGATTTTGATTTGTACGAACCTACAAAAGTAGCACTTGAACATTTCCTGCCAAGAATACCGAAAGGAGGGATTCTTGCATTTGATGAAATAAACAACCAGGGTTGGCCGGGTGAAACAGTTGCACTGGTTGAAAAGTTTGTAAGCCTGAATAATCTTCACATTCAGAAATTTTATTTTGATCCTAACATTGCATATATTGTTTTATAAATGAAACTTAAAGTATTAGCCGTAACAGGAATCCGCTCTGAATACGATATTCTATATCCTATTTTAAAGCAGCTGAATGATGATCCTGCATTTGATGTATGCGTAGCTGTAAGCTCCGCACACCTTTCGGAATGGCACAATTTTACCCTGAAAAAAATTGAAGAAGACGGTTTTAAAATAGTAGATAAGCTGGATAGCTTATTTATGACCAATAGAAATGTTCAGCGCTCAAAAGGTGTTGGTATACTGTCTTATGCTCTATCCCAGACCGTAGAGCGTGAAAAACCTGATTTCCTCTTTGTTGTAGGCGATAGGGAAGAAAGTATATCAACAGCTATCGTAGGCAATTATATGAATGTATTAACTGCTCATTTGGGCGGTGGCGACCCGGTTTGGGGCAATGCGGATGATCCTATCCGAATGGCCGTTTCAAAGCTGGCCCACATTCATTTTACTACAGCAGAAGCTTATTCAGAAAACTTAAGAACATTGAAAGAGGATGATTTTCGCATTTTCAATTGCGGGAATCCGGCTTTTACAAACATCCGAAATGTTCCTCATAAAACAACTGCAGAAATTTCCGATTTTTTATCTTTTGATATAACAGATGGTAATTACGTTGTATTGGTGAAACACCCTTTATCCTCCGAAGAAGGCGATGCCTACGAACAAATGAAAGTCACGTTGGAATCTCTGGAAGAATTTTGCAAAACCAGCAACTACAAAGTGGTTGCTTCCTATCCAAATACTGACCCTGGTTCTTACGACATATTACGTGCAATAAAAGAATTTGAAAACAAACCTTTCATTAAATTTAATTCCACATTACCACGTGAGTTCTTTGTAAACCTGATGCGCCATACCAGGGCACTTGTTGGTAATTCCAGCATGGGCATCCTGGAAGCTCCTTTTTACAAGCTACCCGTAGTGAATGTAGGTAACAGGCAACAGGGAAGATTGAATGCAGGGAATGTAAAATTTGTCCCACATGAGAAAACAAGCATTCTTGAGGCTCTCAAAGAAGCCTGTCTGGATGAAAACTACAGGCACAAAATCAAAAATCTGTATTGTCCTTTTGGAGATGGTCATGCACCGGAAATAATTTGTGAAACACTTAAAAAAATTGATCCGAGCGACAAAAAATGGCTGGTAAAATCAAAGTTATGCTAACTGATAAACCTATGAAAATAGTAGTTATTGCTGCTCATCCGGATGATGAAATACTCGGCTGTGGTGGTACCCTTCTAAAACACAAACAAAACGGTGATGAAATCCACTGGATAATAATTACCAATGTTTTAGCAAGTCGCGGATTTAGTAAGGACCGTATCGATAGCAGACAACAGGAAATTGAAACTGTAAAAAACATGATGGGATTTACAGGTGTTCACAAACTCAACTATCCTACCATGTGCCTGGATGCAAGTTCCTTGAACGACATGATACCAAAAATATCGGCACTGTTCAATGAAATAAAACCGGAAGTAATCTATGTGATGAACCGCTCTGATGCACACTCTGACCACAGGGTAACGTTTGATGCTGTTGCTGCCTGCACAAAATCATTCCGCTACCCATTCATAAAAAAGGTGCTGATGTATGAATGTATTTCTGAAACAGAGTTTGCACCAAGCGTACCCGAAAAAGTATTTCAGCCCAATTATTACGTTGATGTAACACCTTATTTCGGCAAAAAGCTGGAAGCAATGAAAGTATATGAATCAGAACTGGGTGAACATCCTTTTCCAAGAAGTCTAAGAAACATCGAAGCTCTTGCCGTATTCAGGGGAGCATCCGTAGGCGTTGAATATGCTGAAGCATTTCAACTGATTAAATACATTGATAAATAACCAGCTGTCCATAGATTGCACAAAGAATGACCGATTACAACAAATTTATATTTCCCGAGAAAGGCAATGCACGTGAAGCGCTGCAGCTGATCAATATAATTGCCATACCCAATATGGCTATATTCATTGTCAACGAAAACCAGCAGCTGGTTGGCTCCCTCACGGATGGTGACATCAGGCGTGGGTTGCTGAAAGGCTTGAACATTGATACACCTGTAAGCAGCCTGATGAACACCAACAGCAGGTATTTTGTTGAGAATGAAAACAACTTTGAAAAAGTAGCAAAATACAAGGCTATGGCCATACGCTTTGTGCCGGTATTAAACGCTGAAAGAAAAATTGTAGAAATAATCGACCTGGATAAATTGCGTTCAATTATCCCTGTTGATGCTGTATTAATGGCTGGTGGCAAAGGAGAACGACTTAAACCGCTTACAGATAAAGTACCTAAACCATTGTTGAAAATAGGTGACACGCCTATTATAATTCGCAATATCGAACGTCTTGCCAGCTATGGTGTTACCAAATTCCATATCTCACTAGGCCACATGGCCGAGCAGATCGAATCAGCACTTTTAGCATGTAACAAAGAAAACGTTTCTTTTGATTTCATTAAAGAAACCCAGCCACTTGGCACAATTGGTTCTGTACAGCTGGTCGAAAATTTTGAGAACGACACTATCCTTTTAATGAACTCGGATCTGCTCACCAATATTAACTTTGACGACTTCTATCAAAAATTCATAGAGTCTAAATCTGATATGCAGGTTGCCACAGTTCCTTACCACATTGATGTTCCTTATGCAATTATGGACATTAACAGTGAGAATGAAGTAATGTCGTTTAGTGAAAAACCCCGATATACGTACTATTCCAACGCAGGTATTTATTTATTCAAAAAGGAGCTGATTAATTTAATACCAAAGAATAGCCCATTTGATGCCACTCACTTTATGGAGGCAGTGATTGCCAATAAAAAGAAACTCACCTCCTACCCTATATTGAGCTACTGGCTGGACATTGGACGAATTGATGACTTTTATAAGGCCCAGGAAGATGTAAAACATATTTACTTCTAAAAAAATCAAGCAATGAACATCCTGTATTTTATACCGGCACGTGGCGGCAGCAAAGGATTACCAGGCAAAAACATTCTGCAGCTTGGTAACAAACCTATGATTGCACATAGTATAATTGCTGCACAAAACTGTTCCTACAAAGGCACAATACTGGTAAGTACAGATGATAATCAAATTGCTGATGTCGCGAAACAATATTATGCGGAAGTGCCTTTCATGAGGCCTGCTGAATTAGCAAACGACACAGCTGCAACCATTGATGTTATTTTTCATGCGCTTGAATTTTATAAAGCAAAAGGCAAAACATTTGACGTTATCGTTTTATTACAACCGACCTCCCCTCTGCGAATAACAGAGGACATAGAGAAAGCAATTAAAATAATGCTTGACAAAAGTGCGGAAGCCGTAGTATCTGTATGTCCTGCCGAGCACCACCCCTTATGGGCAAATACACTGCCAGAAAATGGTTCTATGAAAGGCTTCCTGAGAGATGAAGTAAAAGGAAAAAACCGTCAGCAATTACCCGTTTATTATCGCCTGAATGGAGCCATTTTTGTTTCCACTGTGGAAGCACTGTACAAGCACAAAACGTTTATTCACGACAACACATACAGCTATATAATGCCCGAAAACAGGTCCATTGATATTGACAACCTGATGGACTTTAAAATGGCTGAACTATTAATAAATAAGTGACGCTAAAATCAATAAGTGCGCAGGGCTGTCTGAGGGATAAAAATTTAAGCCCTTTGAAAATAAAACACACAAATATTTCGGTGCTCTGCACCTCGGTGTTTTTGTTTGCTCCGTTTATCTACAAAGATTACGCGGCTCTGCCGCTTTTTAATAGCAAAGTAGCGGCAGAGCCGCGTAATCTTTGTAGAACAGGTATGAGCAATAAATTATATAGGTGCAGAGCACCGAAATATTAATGAGTATATTTTTACATTTTTTGTGCTGACAAATAATTAGAAATAAGCAAATTAAAATGTATCATTAGCAGCCTGTCGAAGACCTGTGAAGCCAACGTGTATGCCAATTCAACAAATAAAGCTTAAACAGATATACTTATCAAAAGACCTTTTTCCGCTCAAAAGCATCAATATAACTTTTGTGCGATGCGTTATATACCTTTACATTCCTGTACCTGGCATAATCATCCAGCACATCATACCCTTTAAAGGTTTTATACAATGAAAAGAAAAAATTCGCAATACCTCCGTATTGAGGATACAATAGAGATTTAGCAGCTGTTTTATCATAAAAATGACTATTGGTAAGCATAATTCCATTTGCATCCGATAATGCAAGCGTTTCATGCCACGAATGATCCGCTCCGAAAATATAGGTTTCTTTATATCCCCTGTTAATGCTCAAATAAATACATGCTCCCAAAACGCTCTGGCACTGAGGCATTCCCAGCCCTGACTTATATATTGGAAATTTAAACCACTCGTAACCATCAACAATAACCTGGTTGAAGTAACACACAGTTATAAATTTATTACTGTTCAGCACCGTAGTCACAAAATAGGAATTCTTGCCATATGAAGGAACAAATACGTTCATTGGCCAGTCAACAGCTGTAAACGAGTGGATTGTGGTCTTTATATCTTCCCGGGCATGTTTCACATTATCAAAAATGAAATAATACTCATCCAGGAACACATAATCAGAAGGCTTTAAAGTGCTAAAATACTCCGAAAGTATAGAGTTGTTCACACATACAATATCACACGATTTTACAAATTCAATGCCGCCCTTCAATGATTCTGTCAAAGAAGGTCCATTTCCAAGTATCGCGCACCGCTCCTTTACGGGTTGTGGTAAAGGCTTGAGTTTCCTTGCACGAAGCGCAAGTTTTACAAGTGACAAAAGGCTTTTAAAAAACAAGCCTGCCCCTGAACTAACATCATTATATATTTTTTGTAATCCCGACATATAAGAGCCGTAAATATAGCAAATAATCCATGTTTAAAATAGCTTCATACGCACTCATTACGAGGATTCTACAGATGGATTTAAACTTTAAGTCTTTTGTACTTTAACCTGAAATTATTTATATTTTTGTTGTTACAATTACTTAAAAAATGGGATTATCAGGTATTATCAGCAAAATTGCAGCACGGGAAGAAATAATCGCTAATCCACCCGTACTTATTGACATTGGCGCTTCTGAAAAGTTGAATCCCATGTGGAAGCCTATTGCCGGTATTTCCATCTGCATTGCCTTTGATGCGGATACCAGGGACTTTGAATATATTGAAAGCAATAAATTCGGCTTTAAAAAACAATATGTATTCAATCGTATTGTGGTTGCCTCTTCTGATAAACCCAAACAAACATTTTACCTTACCAATGACCCTTATTGTTCCAGCCTGTTGCCTCCGGATACAGAATCAATGAAAGAGTTCCACTTCTCTGACAAATTTGCTATCAAACAAAAAATAGAGCTGGAAGTGATTGAGTTGAAAAACGTACTTGGGCAACTTGGCATTAACCGCGTAGATTGGTTTAAAACCGACACCCAGGGCACGGACCTAAGGCTCTACAAATCATTGGGTGAACCATTGCAGGACAAAGTGCTTGCCCTGGAATTTGAACCGGGATTTATGGATGCTTACATAGGCGAAGACAAAATCCTGGATGTGTTGAATTATATGGATAAAAAGCCATTTATACTTGTAGATTTTTTAACCAAAGGTGCACTTCGCATGCCTAAAGCGGCTTTTGACCATACTTTTTCAAGCAATTTCGGAAAACGTTTTGCTGATCGCGTGTACAAAAAAGCTCCGGGCTGGGCTGAAATTACTTATTTGAATAAACTGGAGAACTCTGATTTCACCACCAGGGAATACATACTGGCATGGGTGTTTGCAACAGTACAGGGCCATCACGACCTTGCATTTGTTTATGCCGACAAAGGCAGCAAAAAGTTCAACGACCCTCTTTTCAACGAATTGAATAGATTCTCCCAGAAAAAATTAAAAAAGAATTTATACTCTTTCGACAGCTGGTTCCGCCTTGCGGATCTCCTGATTCGCAAACACATCCTTAAAACCGCCTGATTACTACGTATTGCATGAAAGACTTCATTTTATACTTTTTCAGAGGATTCTTCTTATTCTTTTCCAATGCAGGTTTCAGGACATTTGTAAGGCTTTTTATTAGTAACGCCTTCAAAAAACGTTATACGGAATATACCGTTAGTGTTGATTCTCTTAAGATTCGTGTTGCCGATATGAAATCTTTTGTATGGCAATACCAGGAAATATTTTTCCATAATTTCTATGCTTTCAACACCAGCAGCAAACACCCTGTAATCTATGACTGTGGCTCTAATATAGGTACCAGCGTTCTTTTCTTTTCAAAGAAATATCCTACTGCACAAATACACGCTTATGAAGCATCTCCCTACATATATAGCATTCTTAAGCACAACGTAGAAGTAAACAAAATAACAAATGCCACACTACATCAAAAAGCTGTCTGGATAAAAAACGAAACACTTGAATTTAATGATGAAGGGGCCGACTCAGGTTCTGTATATTCGGTATCAAACACAAAAAAAATAAAAGTACAGGCCATTGACTTTCTGGAGGCTTTAAATAAAGAAACCAGGATCGATATGCTGAAGATGGATATCGAAGGCGCTGAAGATGTTATCATTCCTCATATTGCACCGGCACTGCATAAAATAGACCGGATGTTCATTGAATATCATACGTTCAATGGAAAAGAACAAAAACTGGATGAGATATTAATTCTGCTGCGCCAGAATAATTTCAGGTTTTACATACGCCATGTGAACAACCGGAAAGCCCCATTTATAGATACTGCAAAAGACAAAGACATGGACATGCAGCTGAATATATTTGCATATAAAGAACAATAGAAAACACTCTATAATGAAAATAGTACTGGTAAGCACGAATTATGTTGGAGGCGCAAGTATCTGTGCACGAAGATTACACCAGGCGCTGCTAAACAGTGGTTACGACTCTCATTTGCTTGTGCTGGATAAAGTTGCTAACCCTGCCGAAAAAAATGTACATTCTATTGAAGAAATACTTACTGAAAAACACGGAAAGCTTTATTTTAAAGCACTCCGCGCTCTGAACCGCTTATTCAATAAATTTCCAACAATAACCAATTTAAAAGCTTATATCAACGGCCCTGAATCCCTTTTCAGAATTGATAAATTAGAGTTGTTCCAATCTGCTGATATCATTCATTTAAACTGGGTCCCAAAGATCATTTCCTACAAGCACGTTTTTGCGGATAAAAAGAAAATTTTCTTCTGGTCGCAGCACGATATGAACGCCTTTACGGGTGGTAATCACTACACATTGGATTTGGATGATTATTCTCCTTATGAGAAAATGCTTCAAAAGAATATTCAGAAAAAAGTAGAATATCTGAAAGGAGTGAACTTAACTGTTATTTCATCCTCCGTATGGCTTGCTGAACTTGCGAAAAAAAGCGAACCTTTTAAAAACTTTGAAGTTCATGTAGTACCAACATGCCTGGATACAAATGTTTTTAGACCTGTAAACAAAGCGGAAGCACGCAAAAAACTCAATTTGCCAGATGATGGCAAAAAGCATATTTTATTCGTTGCCGAAAAGCCCGGAGATGTAAGAAAGGGAATGAGCCTGCTGTTAAGCGCTCTAAATAAGCTTAAAAACAGAGCGAATATCCGCGTATTGATTGTTGGTAAAAAAATGGAAGGATTTGAAGCGGATTTTGAATATAAGCCGCTTGGTTATATAGGTTCTGCTGAGCAATTGGTTACTTGCTACAATGCCGCTGATTTTTTTGTGATTCCTTCCATTGAAGACAACTTGCCCAATACCGCAATGGAAGCACTTTCCTGTGGCACTCCGGTAGTTGGCTTTAGAATTGGCGGCATTCCGGATATTGTGGAGCATCAGAAAACAGGCTTATTATCCGATTTGTACGATGAACCGGCATTTATAAAAAATCTGGAATATTTCGTTGACCTGGATAATTACGACAGCTATTCAGAAAATGCGCGCATCTCAGTTGAGCAAAAATTTTCGGAAAAAGTAGTAGTAGCAAAAACAGTTAGCCTGTATCTCAAACGTTACAAAAAGTAGTTATGTCTGCCCCTAAAATAACCGTAATCACTGTTGTTTACAATGGCCAGCAGCTCATTGAGCGGACTGTTAAAAGTGTAGTTGAACAAACTTATTCAAATATTGAGTACCTGATCATTGACGGAGCCTCTAAAGACAATACATTAAGTGTTATTCAGCCCTATTCTTCAAAAATCACAAGAATCATCTCAGAGAAAGACAAAGGCATTTACGATGCTATGAATAAAGGACTTCAGCTGGCTACCGGTGATTATGTTCTGTTCATAAATGCGGGTGATGAGCTGTTTTCAAAAAATACACTTACTGAAGTATTTAGCAAGAACAACAATGCAGATGCTTATTATGGCAACACCGCTGTAACAAATGAAGCTGGCCAGCAAATCGGTGACAGGCGCTTAGCTCCTCCTGAACAACTGAACTGGAAAAGCCTGAAACACGGTATGTGCGTATCTCACCAGTCTTTTATTGCCAAACGTACGTTATGCAGTAATTATAACCTTAACTACCAGATAAGTGCCGATTTCGATTGGGTAATAAACGTATTGAAAAAGTCAAAAAATGTGGTCAATACTCACACCTACATTTCTAAATTTTTGGAAGGCGGAGCTTCCAAACAGCGCCAGATTCAGGGGCTGAAAGAACGCCTCAAAATCATGATTCAGCAATACGGATTTATCCCGGCCTTATGGAATCATTTTTATATTCTTTTACGCTATCCTATACACAAGCTCACCCGGAAATCGATGACCTAAAGCCTGTATCTATTCCAGGATATAGAAAAACATTACCACAAACGTCTTTGCAAAGTGCTTCAATAAAGAGGTAGGGAGTATACCATCCGTGGGTGGTCAGTCTGTCCGAAGGACTCCTCTGGAGAGCCTGTCGAAGACCCGGGGCCGCTTACGTGAGCTTGTACACATTCGCAAATCATTTGGTCAACGTATCAACTTTAATTACGCCCCAAAATCGCCTTCGCATAATTCTCCCAGCTCATATCTTTTGAAGAAGCTGCCACATTCTCTCGGTCTATAGGCTTTTCTATCGACTTTATCATTGCCGCAGCCATAGACTGGATATTTTCAGGTTCAGCAAGATAACCGTTATACCCATCCTTTATCGTTTCAGGGAAATGCCCCACTTTGGTAGCAAGCACAGGTAGTTTGAAGTTGTATGAAATAGACTCTACACCAGATGGCGTAGCAGTAAGGTAATACAAGACAATACTGTCGCTCACCTGAAAATAAGTATGAACAGCTTCATTCGGCACAAACTCATTTATTACAGCAACCTTATCTTTCAATCCAAGTTGTTCAATCAACGCCAGTGGATTGTAATCCTGTTCATCATCCTGCTTTTTCAGGAATATCTTTTTTGCCAGACCAAAAGCACCTTGTTTTATTTTTGTAGAAAGTTTTGAAGTATCCAGGGTCTTCCAAAACGACTCTCCTACAACAAGTAATGACACATCGTCCCTTTGCTTTGCTACTTCAGCAAAAGCAGGGATTACATTGTGTAACCCTTTATACTTGCGGATAAAACCAAAAAACAGGAAAACATGTTTTTTCAATCCCAGTTTTTTCTTCTGCGCCTCCACATCAAAATTAGGATCAACCTTAAACATATCATAAATAGGATGATACAGCTTTACAACATTTTTGACACCGGCAGAAGGATCTGAAGTATTTGTTGTAACAATGTTCAATTTCGTATCATGAAAAAGCTCTTCCAGCTCTCTTGCAGTCTGGTAAGAATGTACCACATACGTGCGCGCATTCTTAATCCCGTATTTGGTGAAGGTTTTATCAATTCCACTCCCCTCTTTCTGCTTCACAAAATGTAAATCAAAAACAACCTCTATATCTGTATTTTTACTAAGCTTTCGTGCTATATAGCCCAGGGGTAAACCCTGAACAGCAATAGACCATTGAAAGATCACCATACGCGGATTTATCTCCTTGATCAACTGATAGGTCTGGTTCCAGCTCGCAGGATTGTTGTAATTGGTGATGTACTGAACTTTGATATTCGTTCCAGCGAGCTGATCAACTTTACTGCTCTTATCAATAAAATCCCTTGGAATAATGGCAGGATACTGCTGTGTCCATGAAACAATATATACTTCTATATCACCCAGCTTATCAAATGCTTTGGCAAGCGAAGTATTATAATTGGCTATACCACCTTTAAACATTGGCCCGGGGCCAAATACTACAACTCTGTTGTTCATTATTTCAGGTTGCTCTTTTGCTTTTCATACACCCTTCTCATTCCCTCTTCAATGGATATTTTTGGCTTCCAGCCAAAAGTATTGTTCACATAATCCATATTCGAGTAACGCGAATGAACACCAACCGGTTTATCCAGCAACGGTTTGATTGTAGGTGTATAACCCGCAATTTTACTGAACACCTCAATTAATTCAAGGAAGGAGGTCAGTTTACCTGAACCTATATTGATAGCACTTCCATCGCTGATATTATCCATTGCCAGCATAATACAATCAATCACATCATCAATGTGCACAAAATCCCTTCCCTGCTTACCGCTTCCCCACACTTCAAAAGGGTCTTCCCTTTTAGCAGCACGGGCAGCTATTGCCGGCACCGGATAGGTTAAATCCTGGTCTTCGCCATAGCCAGAGAACGGACGGATACATGCCACAGAAACACCATAGTGTTTCGCTGCTATCTGCGCAAGGAATTCACCGGTCAACTTCGACCAGCCATAGGTCATATCAGGTGTTCCAAGGTTTTTCTTAAAATCAATATCACTTTCTGAAAGGGCTATTGCATGAGTTGTCGACTGTAAGCTAATTGGATAAGCCGCACTGGAGCTCGGATACATCACCCTTGCAGGCTTATGCTCACACACCCAGTAAAAGAATTCCGCGTCTATTGCCAAATCCAGCGCCACAATCATCGGATGCCCTTCTATCATGGCTCTTCCGCCCACAATGGCAGCAAAGTGGAACACATCGGCAAATTTATCAAATTGAAGCCCGTACTCCTTTTGCAGGTAATCCGGTGTATCCGTTAGCTTATGCAAAAGTTTTCTGAAATCCCCTTTCCAGAAATACAGGCGCTCGTCTTTCCCAATAATTTCAAGATCTTTATTGAAAGTAGAAGAAAAATTATCCAACCAGGTTGACGGATGTGTTCCAACAGATAAATTGTCAACAATAAAGATTTTATCAGTGGTGGTCGCCAACAAACGTTTCACCATATTTCGGCCTACAAATCCACAGGCACCGGATACTAAATGAAATTTCATATAAATAAATAAGCTGTTTTTGAGGTTGATTATTACAGGTAAATGTATAAAAAAAACACAAACAAAGTTCCCTTTATTTCTTCAAAAAAAGCATTTGCAATATATAACAGTTCTCAGCGTTGAAATACACTAAAAAACTATAAAAAACACATTTGTCTCATTACCTTTGACAAACAAGAAAATTTATCCAACACATTTGAGCTCAATAAAAAAACAAGGCATACAAAATACCATCATCACTTATACAGGAGTGGTGATTGGCTTTATAAGCTTGTTATTCGTCCAACCAAATTTATTGAAACCGGATGAATTGGGACTTACACGGATTCTGGTTGCAGCGGCAAGCCTCATAGCGACCATTTTACCGCTCGGCATAAGTGGCGTTACCACACGTTTTTTCCCGTATTTCAGGAATACCGAAAACCGTCACTACGGCTATTTCGGGTTTATGCTGTTATTTCCCATAATAGGAACTATTTTGTGTGGCTTCCTCATAGTTGCATTCAAAAACACAATCATTGGTCAATATACAGAGCAATCAGCGCTCTTTACGCAATTTTATGACCTGCTTCTGCCATTCTCCGTTATCATCAGCCTTAACATGATAATGAATGCCTATTGTGCATCCCTCTTTAAAACGGCTATTATCAGCTTCTTCGAAGGTATCTTTACAAGAGTTCTTTTTATAATCCTGATAGTGATTTATTATTTTGGATGGGTAAATTTTACACAATTTGTATACCTTTTCATGCTCATATACCTGCTTCAGCTGGTATCAATGATAGTATATATCCTCAGCATCGACAAGCCTTCTCTGAAAGTGGATATAACCTTCCTGAAATCTGTGGGTCTGCCAAGATTATTACAATTCGGAATTATATTAACCGTTTCCAACTTCTCTTCCATCGGCTTAAAACATTTGGATACACTGGTATTAGGACGTTACATGAGCCTTGATTATGTCGGAATATTTGCCGTTTCAGCATACATAGCCATGATTATAGAAATACCTCTAACTTCATTGGAAAAAATCACACATGCCAAAGTAGCACAAGGCTGGGCAAACAGCGATATTGAGGGAATAAAACAAATATACTACCAGTCAATAAAGTACCTGTTGCTTTTGGGTGGCCTGCTATTAATAGGCATTATCACCAACATACATGATTTATTGAAACTCTTGCCAGAGGCATATCATCAGGGTGCTACAGTTGTAATAATTACAAGTATTGGCGCATTCTTAAACATCGCTACCGGGGTCAATACTTCCATCTTATTTACCTCAGAAAAATACATCTATGGTACCTATTTAATGATCATGCTTTTCGTTTTGTCCCTTACACTCAACATCATTTTCATCCCTCTATATGGCATTGAAGGTGCAGCATTAGCAACACTTATAGCCTCTGTCATCTACAACACATTAAAGTATTTTATAATATGGCGAAGTTTTAAAATGCAGCCATATGATACCTCTACATTAAAGATTTTACTAGCTATTGGAATTACATTTGGTCTTGCATATATACTCCCTGCTGTTTCAAACAATGAGTTCATTTCAATTGCAATACGTGCAATAGTCACCTGCTCTATATATGTTGGTTTAGCTTATTATTTAAAATTAGCACCGGAGTTATACAAACATTTTCCTTGGAAAATAAAAAACGAGAACTCCATTTAATACATGGAAGATATTATGCATCACTCTCCCGAAAAGAATATACTATTATTATAATTATGAAACTGCGCGCTGGCAATGGAAGCATACGATGCCGTTTTAGCTTGTGCGGCAGGAGTTCTGCTTTCTTGATTTTCTTTTTTTATCAGAAAAAAAAGTAAACACATAATACTTCATAATAGTAATTAAGTATCACTAATAATAATGGCACCAATGAATATTAAAACAAAAAAGGCTGCCTTGTCGGACAGCCCTTTATATAACGGAATAAAAAACACTAAAACACTTTACTCGCAACCCTTCTCGTTGACTCTGACGTCCCCATCGTATAATAATGCAAACAAGGTGCCTTTTCCTTTATAAGTTCTTTTGACTGATTAATGCACCACTCAATTCCCACTTCCCTCACATCAGCATCAGTCTTGCATTTTTCTATTTCTTCCAGCAATGCTTGTGGAATATCAATATTGAAAATCTTTGGCAATATTGTAGCTTGCTTCTTGGTTGTTAATATTTTAAGGCCAGGAATAATTGGCACATGTATATCCATTTCATGACACTTTTTCACAAATTCAAAATATTTCGAATTGTCAAAAAACATCTGGGTAACCACATATTGGGCACCGGCATCTATCTTGGCCTTCAAAAACTTAACATCCGAAAACATATTAGGGGCTTCCGAATGCTTCTCCGGGTAACCTGCTACGCCAATACAAAAGTTTGTTGGTGAAACATCTGCAAGCTCATGCTCAATATATTTACCGCGGTTCATATGTTCAATTTGTTTTACCAAATCAAGCGCATATGCATGTCCATTGGGTTCAGGAACAAACTCCGGCTCACTCTTTATAGAATCCCCGCGCAACGCAAGCACATTGTCAATACCAAGGAAGTGTAAGTCAATAAGCGCATTTTCAGTTTCTTCTTTGCTGAAACCGCCACAAATCATGTGAGGAACAGCATCTACATGGTATTTATTAATGATTGCAGCACAAATGCCCACAGTTCCGGGGCGTTTCCGTATACTCACCTTTTCCAGGTAGCCTCCATCTCTTTTTTTATACAGATATTCTTCACGATGATAGGTCACATCCACAAAAGAAGGCTTAAATTCCATCAGGGGATCTATTCCATCAAAAATCGATTGTATGCTTTTTCCTTTTAAAGGCGGTAGGATTTCGATTGAAAATAAAGTTGATTTCGCTTGTTTGATACAATCAATAACTTTCATAATAAGAAACTGAAATTTGCGTTAATTTATGTTAAACAGGTGCAAAGTAACGCTTCGAATAGCTAAAAAACAAATTAATATTGATAAAGCCGGTTTTATTCCTGTTTTAAATTGATTAACTTTGTAATACATGTATAAGTTTCTGAAAATAGCTCTAATATTTTTTCCGCTTGCGGTATTTGCTCAACCTAAACAGCAGATTACACCAAACGGATACAATATATTCTATTTTGACAATGGCAAAGTGTCCAGCGAAGGTACAATGAGGGACGGAAAACCTGATGGGTACTGGAAAACATACTCGTTAAACGGAAATATTAAATCCGAAGGAAATCGTAAGAATTTTCAGCTGGACAGCATCTGGAAGTTTTACAACGAGCAGGGACAATTGGCTTTTGAATTTAACTATAAGAACGGCAAAAAGAACGGCCTTAAGAAAACCTACGACACTAAGGAAAAGGCACTTGTACTTTCTGAAATGTTCGATAATGACATAAAAAACGGTCAAACCACCACTTATTACAAACCTTCCGAAGCTCAGGGCAAACCGGGAAAAGTAAAGCAAACCATTCCCTTCGTTAACGGTAAAGAGGAGGGGGCCGGTCTTGAATTTTCGCCCGATAGTACCATCATTACCATGACGGACTATAAAATGGGCTACATCCAAAAGGAAGAAAAAATCAACCGCAGAGATGCAAAAAACCTCAAACAGGGACTTTGGAAAGAATTTTATCCCACGGGAATTGTTAAGCAGGAAGTAACCTATTTTGACGACAAAATGAATGGCTACCTGAAAGAATATTCGGTTAAAGGAAGCCTGTTAAACACCACAAAATATATCAACGGAATAGCACAAAGCAACGTTCCCGAGCTAACAAAACTCGACATCAAAACCGAGTATTACGATAACGGACAAGTACATTTTACACGCACTTACAAAGAGGATGTGGCAGAAGGGATACACCGTGAATTTTCTCCAGAAGGAAAAGTCGTAGGCGCCCAGATATTCGTTGAAGGAGTATTGACGGCCGAGGGTATTCTTGATACTGCAGGCCGCCAGCAAGGTATCTGGAAAGAATTTTATCCTGATGGCAAGCTCAAATCCCAGGGAGAATATTTAAACAGCAAACGCATTGGCGAATGGGTTTTCTATCATCCCAATGGTAAAGTGGAACAAAAAGGTGTATACGATAAAAAGGGGAAAGCGCAAGGTGTTTGGAAATGGTTTTATGAGAGTGGAAATATACTTCTTGAAGAAAATTACCGGAACGGACTTGTAGATGGAATGATGACCGAATACAGTGACACAGGTAAAGTAATAACAAAGGGGGAATATATTGATGGCATGAAAGAAGGCGAATGGATGCTGGAACTACAGGGATATCGTGAAGAAGGCGTTTATAAGTCAGACAAGCGTGATGGAGAATGGAAACATTATTATACCGACAATGGCCAGCTTCGCTTCGTAGGTAAGTTTATTGATGGTGTACCTGATGGAATTCACACGTTTTATTATTCAAATGGCAATCAAAAACAGGTGGGAAAATACATTGCAGGCATTAAAGAAGGGGAATGGAGATTCTATGACGAATCTGGTTACCTCTTCCTCACCATCTTATTTCAAAATGATATTGAAATCCGTTTCGATGGAATAAAAGTTGTGCCTGAAACAATCCCCGATTCAAGTATGCGCTAAGTCCGAATGGGCTTCTTTGCGAAAAAGATAAAAACTAAGGAGCCTCAGTATTCTTAGTAAATCATACTTATGAAACTGAGTGGAGGGATTAAAAAAACGCCCCCTTACCTTTGCCATAGCTTTAGCGGAGTAAAGAATGGCCGGGTACAAGCAAACAAAAACCTTAGAAAGGCTCTTAAACACCTTATTTGCCTCTAATCAATGTAAATGAGCCTTTTCTGAAATACTTCTCCCCATCAACACCTTCTGCATTGATAACATAGTAATAAGTCCCGTCTGCCGCCAAAACACCACTGGTAGTTCGTCCGTCCCATCCGCCATTAGGCGTATGCCATTCATATTCCCTTTGTCCCCAACGGTTATATATTTCAGCATCAAGCGTCTTCAAACCAATTGAAATATCCCGAAGTGTAAATTCATCATTCTTTCCATCACCATTCGGTGTAAACAGGTTCGGAATAATGAATTGCGAGTTCAGATAAACATCCACATTGGCACATACCGAATCCCAGCAACCATTGCCATCATTGGCCATCAGGCACACAATAAAGTTGCCTAAAGGAACATACGTATACGATGGATTTACAGCAGTAGATGAATCACCGGTTCCGAAATACCATACATAATTTACTGCATTCTGACTGGTATTGGTAAAATTGACCACAAGCGGAGTTTCTCCTGAATCAGGAACCATAGTAAAATTAGCCATTACAGCGGGGGTAGAGTTAATATCAAACGGCCCCAGATCTTTGCTGCAGTTATTGCCATCAGTTATGGTTAGGGTGTACAAACCCGGACCAACATTACTTAAATCAAGAGTATTCCCTACCACGGCATTGGTCGAATCCTTCCATTGGAAGGTAAATGGTGCCTGGCCGGCAGATACTGTTATTCCCGTTACCCCACCTGTATTCGTACCACAGTTGGCAAGTGTTATTATTGCTGCTGTTGTATCCGATACAGTTGGATGAACCGTAATAGTGATTGTAGTATCATTTCCAAGGCAGCCACCCGCATCCGAACTGATCGTATAAGCTGCTGTGGCAGGACTGCTCGTACTTGTTAATGTCTGACTGATACTTGCACCATTACCCGGTGAACCACCTGTTAAACCCGATTGTGCAACAGTCCAGCTGAATTGCGTTCCTGGTATACTGCTACTCAATGCAATGTTCAATGATGCTACATTCGACTCACAGAAAGAGGTCGCATTTGTAACTGCGGTGACAACAGGGGCGCTATTAATAGTTATCGTGTAAGTGGCATCTACAAACTGGCATGCACCACTTGCAGGTATTGTATTGGTCACAACATAAGTTCCTGGTGCGCTGGCAGCAAGGTCTATCTCACCGGTGTTCACATGGGCAAACACCAATCCGCTTGGAGTGGCTGAATAAATACCGGCACTTGC
>JAGVJJ010000030.1 GCA_020051175.1 Bacteroidia bacterium
AGTAAAAACGCCAAACGGAGAAAAAATTCTGGAAGCTGATGTGCTGCTTAGCGCAGTTGGCGTTTCAGCCAATATTGAAGGAATCGGATTGGAAGAACTGGGAATAAAAACAGAAAATGGCAAAATCATGGTTGACAAATTCGGGCAAACCAATATTCCCGGCATTTATGCCATCGGCGATTGCTCTCCGGGCCAGGCCCTGGCACATGTAGCCAGTAAAGAAGGTATTATTTGTGTGGAAAATATCGGCTATAACGAAAAAAAATATACCCACAAGCCTGAACCTATCGATTATAACAATGTACCGGGTTGTACCTATTGTTATCCGGAAATAGCTTCTGCAGGCTATACAGAAAAACAAGCAAGAGATGCCGGGTATGAAATCAAAGTTGGCAAGTTTCCATTGAGTGCAAGTGGCAAAGCTTCGGCTGCGGGCCATGCTGAGGGTTTTGTAAAAGTAATCTTTGATGCCAAATACGGCGAATGGCTGGGTACACACATGATCGGCTATAATGTAACCGAGCTGATTGCTCAAACTGTGACAGCAAGAAAACTGGAAACCACTTATCATGAAGTATTAAACAGTATTCACCCACATCCCACCATCAGCGAAAGTGTGAAAGACGCCATTGAAGTGGCTTACGGTGAAGCAATACACCTGTAAATTCTCAATTACAAAATATTTCATCAACTTAAAAACCCATCCCCCGAAAGTGGATGGGTTTTACTGCCAATCTATAAGACCGTTTATAGTTTGATAAATTTTTTATGAATCTTTTCATCTTCTTTTTCTGCACGGATAAAATACACTCCCCGTGCCAGGCGATTTACATCTATCTGAAGTATAGTTGAAGTAATAATTTTTTTAAGCTTTATTTTCCCGGTCATATCAAATACCAGTACTTCTTTTCCTACCCATCTTTCGTCATATTCCAGATTAATTTTTAAATAACTTGTTGCCGGATTAGGATAAATGGTTGCTTCCATCCATTGCGGATAAAAATCCGGTAATGGCGCTGCATAAATTGTTGGCGGATTAAATGCTGTTGTGTTCAATATGGAATTTCTGTATCCTCCGGCTTCAAACAAGGTCCTGGCTCTTTGTTTTTGACCTTTGGTAAATAAATTCATGCACCCATCATTAGTAAAATCCATATAGTTCATATACATATCACCGGCCTGGTTATTCCCGCAGGAACGTCGTTCTCCTGTTGGGCACCCTTCTGTATAAGTGCTTTGTTTTGGGGTGTCGTTTACATCATCCTCCCCGCAATAGCTATCACCCCAGATATGTTTCAGGTTCAGCCAATGGCCCGCTTCATGTACCAGCGTTCTTCCTTTGTTACTACTCCCACTTCCGCCGATAGCAGAAAAAGCAAGCACAATTCCGTCTATTGACAGGTCGGACCCCGGGAGTACCGAATAGCCCAATTCATCTTTCAGGTTACATATCCAGATATTCAGGTAACTCCTGCTATCCCATGCATTATCGCCGTAAGTGGAGTTGAATTTCATTTTATCATCAGTCATCCAATACTTCACGGGAGTATATTTCCTGACAATGCCATCTGTACTTCTTCCTGCAGGATCGCTTTTTGCCAATTGAAATTCCATTTCCATATCCGCAGCAATAGGAGCAAATGCCAGTGGAGTGTTTACCGTATCTGCATTTTTTCTCCTGAAGTCACGGTTAAGTGCATTTAGCTGATCAAGAATTTTTTCAGGTTTAATATTTTCGTCAGGCGTATTATATAATACATGAAATACAACCGGTATTTTTATTACCTGCGATGTGAATTGGGTACGTTGATTCACTGAACTACTGCCAGACACATGTTTTGCAAATGCTTCAATTTTTTCCAATCTGTTTTTTAAAGAAGCATCGCCTGCTACTGCCCGGGCCATGTATTCTGCCGAATAACATTTATTTTGAGCCTGTACCTGCACTGCTGATAAAACAACCAAGAGAAATAAAAATAATTTCATCATCCCTGAAAGAGTCAGATTTTCTACCGTAAATAATGTGGTAGTTCAGGGTAATGGGATTCTAAGAAGAAAAAAACGGGATTAAACAGGATATGAATTCCGAATGTGCAAAATTACAACCGACTTGATAACGGGGATAAGGTAAAGGCAGTAATGAAAATCAAATATAGATGATTAACATTTTAAATTACAAGTTTGTATCACAAAATATTTTTTGAATCGTACATTTACCAAATAAGTATTGATCATGCTCAAGTATATTTTAAAAATCAGTCAAACGACATTCGTCATTTTATTTATTTTATCAATCATTGTTTCAACCGCTGCCTGTAATAACGGGAATAATCCTGATAAAAGCCATACCACCCCTTCTACTACAAACGATCCTTCCCCCAGAATACTCAGCCATTCCATCATCAATGCATACCCGCATGATACCAGTTCCTATACGCAGGGACTTACATTCTACAATGGCGAATTATATGAAGGCACCGGCCTGGAAGGAAAATCGAAACTGATGAAAGTGGACCTTAAAACCGGCAAAGCCATTCAACAAATTCAACTTGCCAAAGACATATTTGGCGAGGGTATTGCCATCCTCAGAGACACGATGTACCAGCTTACCTGGAAAAACAAAGTGGTTTATGTTTATACGCTTAAAGATTTTAAAAAAGTGAAAGAGTTTCCTTTGAGTACAGAGGGTTGGGGTATGACACACGATGGTTCCAGACTAATTGTAAGCACAGGAAGCGGCGACCTTTATTATTATGACCCTTCAACATTCAGATTGCTGAGTAAATCGGGCATTAAGGAAGGGGGCAACCTGACTTTCAACCTGAATGAACTTGAATATATTGATGGATTTGTATATGCCAACCAATATGAATATCCCTACATACTGAAAATAGATCCCAGGGCTGGTAAAGTGGTAGCTAAGTTTGATATGAGTGATATGTGGAACCGGGTAAAAGCTATTTATCCTGATGCTGAGGTGCCCAATGGCATTGCCTATAATGCCGTTACCAAAAATTTCTATGTTACCGGAAAAAACTGGCCGGAATTATACGAGATTCAATTGGGCCGGTAAAATCATTTTGAGATAATATAGATTACAGAACTACCTCTCCTCACGTCGCCGGTTGCTTTCAGATTTGATAGCAGGCCGGTGAAAAAAGCGCCAAGCCAACCTGTCCTTCCTTTTTTATACTTACTGCTGAGCAGGCTCACATAAAAACTATCGAACCACATAGGCTTTACAGCAACAATTTTTAACCCTTCTGCCTCCATTAGCTGCTTCATTGAAGAAGCAGTAAAATGATACAAATGCCGCGGTACATCATAAGCAGCCCAATGTTCTTTATACACTTCAGCGTCATAACTCCTGTAATTTGGAACAGCTACAAACAATTTTCCTTTCTCTTTCAATAAAATTCTGAATTGCCTGATATAATTTTTCAGATCATGTACATGCTCCAGCACATGCCATAAAGTAATGACGTCAAAACTATTTACCGGCAATTGAAAAAGTTTGCCGGAAGAAGCCAGGTTTATTTTGTTTACTTCCTCAGCAATTTTTCTGGCATCTGCATCCGGCTCCAGGCCGGTAACCTGCCAGCC
>JAGVJJ010000017.1 GCA_020051175.1 Bacteroidia bacterium
TATATACAGTATTCAACAAGCTCAATACAAGGAGTACCCGAAATTAATTCCAAATATATATTTTACGGGCCAGTTGTAATAATCACCAAAATCTTCAGTGTCATACGGTAACACCTTTGAATTATTGATATGATAAAATACAAGGTTTCTTTTATAACCCACACCGGTAAAAATATCCATTGTGATTTTTGCATTACGTCCTACCTGAACACCCACTACAACGCTTGAACAAAAATGCCTGAAATCAAAGTAAACCTGCTGATAATAACGTTCAAGGCCAATTGCGATGCGGGCATTAGAATATGATACCCCGGGAGAAACATAAAAGCCAAAAGGAGCATATTTTCTTTTGCTTATCAGATAGAACCTGTATGCCGCCTGTACACGCCAGCCACTCACTTTCAAACGATAGAAAGAAGGTGTTTTTGTTGCTTGTTCCACTATGCTATAAATAAGGCTTTTCCCAAGGTAGGATATGCCCGCCTGGGCCGAACGAGTCCTTCCCGTAGTAATTTCAGCCATCAGCCGGTACTCTCCCGTAAAAGGTATCGGACCCCAAAGTGTCGCTAATGGATTGCTTTTTAAAAGAAGAGGCTGAGTATAATATTGTTTCTTTACCCTTTCCTGATTTAACCGTATCGTATCGCCTCCGGCAAAGAGATGGCTCCGGATAAGGGAGAACAGAAAAAAACATATTACAACCCGTTTATTCATTGCTCCCCAAAATATATCGTGGTAATGGTGCTACGCCCTGGTTCGAGTATTCTTTACGCATGTATTTGTAATATCCGGTAATAGCAATCATTGCGGCATTATCCGTACAAAACTCAAATTCAGGTATAAATACTTTCCAGCCCAGCTCTTTCTCCAGTTTATACAAAGCCTCACGTAACCCTGAATTTGCAGAAACCCCTCCTGCTATAGCTATCCGGCTAATAGAATGTTGCTTGGCTGCTTTTTTCAGCTTATTTAAGAGTATATCAATGATGGTATATTGTATGGAAGCACAAATATCGGCCTTGTGCTGTTCAACAAAATCCGGATTTTTAGCGGTTCCATTATTAATAAAATTCATAAAACCGGTTTTCAGTCCGCTGAAACTATAATTGAGCTCTGGTAACTGTGGCTTGGAAAAAGTAAAGGCCATTGGATTACCTTCCTTAGCATATTTGTCAATTAACGGTCCACCTGGATACGGCAAACCCATAATTTTAGCTGCCTTGTCAAAAGCCTCTCCTGCCGCATCGTCTATTGTTTCACCAATTACTTTCATATCAAAATAGTCATTTACAAGCACTATCTGGGTATGCCCCCCGGAAACGGTAAGGCACAAAAAAGGGAATTCTGGGCTTTCCTCCCCCTTTTCAACCATTTTTTCGGTTTTGATAAAATGGGCCAGGATATGGCCCTGCATATGGTTAACCTCAATCAAAGGTATATTCATCCCCATAGCAAAAGCTTTGGCAAATGAGGTCCCAACCAGCAGTGAACCCATTAATCCGGGTCCTCTTGTAAATGCCACGGCACTAAGCTCTTCTTTTCCAACTCCCGCCTTTTTTAGTGCCTGGTCAACCACAGGTATAATATTTTGCTGATGCGCCCGCGAAGCCAGTTCCGGCACTACCCCCCCATAGGCTTTATGAACATTCTGGGATGCCACAATATTGGCAAGCAATTTGCCGTCTTTTATTACGGCTGCGGCCGTATCATCACAGGATGATTCAATACCCAATATAATAACTGATTTACCCATACACTTTGCCGGTATTGCGGTTATAGAAATAATATAGCTTAATCACAGAACTGAATGCCAATAAATTCATTTAATCACGCAACCTTTTCGTAAATTCGTAGCACGTAGGCTTCGCTTAAGGTATGTGTTATAACATTCATTTATCCGTAATAACTCAAAGGTATTAAAAAACTTTCTAACATATTATTCCGGCTTGTAGCAACAATCATTTTCCTCCTGATTATAGCTTTTCTCCTGATCCAGATCAGGCAGGTGCAGGTGTTTGCCGCCCGAAAAGGTGCAGAATACCTGTCGGAAAAGCTGAACACAAAAGTTAGCATCGGAAGTGTCGACATCGATTTTTTCAAAAAGCTGGTTCTCGAAGAGGTTTACATCGAAGATTTGCACCACGATACCCTTCTTTATGCCGAAAAACTTAAGCTCGAAATTTCTGATCTTAACCTGAAACAGCATAAAATTGATGTTGCATCTATAAGCCTGTCAAACTCAAGAGCTGCAATTATTCAATACAAAGGCGAGGATTTTCTGAATTTTCAGTTTATCATCGATGCTTTTAACTCTGCTAATACAAGCAAAAAGCAAAAAAGTCCAGACTGGGATATCCGTTTTCAGAATATAATTCTTTCCAATACAGATTTTGTTTACCAGAAACAAGCTCACACCTCTGCTACGAAAGGAATTGATTATTACAATATACAGGCAACCAACATAAACAGTGTTATAAAAGAAGTAGTGATTGATCACGACACTATTCTGGCATCCGTTGAAAAGCTTTCTGCGGTTGAAAAAAGCGGCTTTCAGCTTACAAACCTTGGCGGTCAGCTGAAAATAAGCCCCGTGGGTATGCAACTGGATAATTTAGAAATCGTAACACCCAATAGTAAAATTGAAACTAATCTTACTTTTAAATACAAAACCTACAGGGACTTCAACGACTTTGTGGATGAAGTTTCATTAAAAGCATCCTTCAATAACTCTCTTGTTGAAATGGATGACATTGCCTACTTCGCCCCCGAAATAAAAGGGATGTACCGACAGCTTTTGGTTTCCGGTCAGGTGAGCGGTAAAATAAACAACCTGCGTGGTAAGGACATGAATATTTTATTGAAAAATACTTCTACACAATTTAAAGGCGATATAAAGCTCACCGGACTGCCAAACATTGAAGAAACGCTCATTTATCTGGATGTGGAAAAATTAAGGACCAACTACAATGATCTGAAACAACTTGCAATACCTCCTTTTGATAAAAACCAGACACTGGACGTTCCTGCCAATATTGCTAAACTCGGCAACATGGTGTTTAGCGGAACCTTTACTGGATTGTACAACGATTTTTATGCCTATGGTAATTTCACATCTGCATTAGGTAACCTTTATACCGACTTATCAGTTCAGCACGATCAAAAGAAAAATCAGGAATTTTATAAAGGGAAATTAAGATCCACCGCATTTAACTTTGGTGAATTTTTTGATGTACCCATGATTGGCAGGGCCACGGCAGATATTACTGTGGATGGCACAGGTCTTACGGTTGAAAAGGTTGTTGCCAGCCTGAAAGGAACTATTAACAGCCTGGAATTTAACAATTATACATACAAGAATATTGCGGTAGAAGGTGATATCGCAAAACAGATATTTAAAGGAAAATTAAGTGTAAAAGACGACAATGTAGATTTCGACTTTAATGGAAATGTGGACTTCACAGGTGATTTACCCAAACTTGACTTTATTTCAACTCTGGAAAGAGCAGATCTTGCTGCCCTCAATTTTTTAAAAACCACAAAAAAAACAAACCTCTCAACACAGGTGATTATTAATGTTTCAGGGAACAACATTGACAACCTTATCGGGCGGATTAATTTTGACAATACCATCTATGAACAGGACAAGGAAACCTATAAGCTCAGCTCTTTTAACCTGGAATCAACAGAAGAAAATGGTAGAAAATCGCTGAAACTTTTTTCTGATTTTGCCGAAGCTTCTGTAATTGGCAAGTTTAAAATTCTCGAATTGCCTCGTTCCATTGAAACACTTTTAAGTTCATACCTGCCTTCGTATTTTGATAAGTCCACTTCCGGGCAAATGGTACCGCAACAATTTGAATACAGCTGCCTGTTTAAAAAAACGGATGCTGTAACACGCCTGTTTGTGCCCAAATTAAGCATTGCCCCTAAAACCCTCATCAAAGGCAACTTTAACTCTGCCTCCAATGAGTTGAACCTGAATGGCACCTCAAACCGGTTAGCGTATGGCAGCTTTGCAATACGCAACTGCAACATCAATGCTACTACCAATAATGATTTGATGTTCAATGTAAACTGCGACCGCTTTTATATCAGCGATAGCAGCTGGCTCAGCAATTTCCAGTTTATAACCTCAACAGATAACGACAGCGTCAGCCTTGCCCTTTCCTGGAACAACAAATCCTGGAACGAGTATTCCGGAGATATTAAAGCGGCACTTTACTTTGGAGCAGAAAAAAAAATCAGGTTAAATGTATTACCCTCCCAGTTCGCAGTTGCTGACTCCTCCTGGAGCATCAGCAAACCGAATGAAGTTGTAATTGACTCTTCTAACATTACTGTCAGGGATCTTTTGGTGGAACATGGCAGCCAGTCTATTGCGCTGAATGGTGTTGTTGCGGAAAACAATACAGACGCACTAAAATTAACGCTTCAAAATTTCAACCTGGCCAACCTGAATGCGTTCACTTATCCATTGGGTATCGATTTAAAAGGCCATGTAAACGGTGAATCAACAATTACGGACTTTTATCACAACATGCTGTTTGTAAGCAACAACCAGTTCACTTCACTTTTAATAAACGACAATGAGTTTGGAAATGGTACTGTTAGTACTGTTTGGGACAATTTAAAAGAAGCCCTTTCCTTAAACGGTTCATTTACTGTGGGTATTGTTCCCAACATTTTATTCTCAGGATATTATTATCCCAGAAAGGAGAATGATAATCTCGACATCAAGCTGAACCTGGAAGCCATGCAGTTGCAGATTGCCGAACCATTTATAAAAGATATATGTTCCAGGTTCAGAGGCTTTTTCGGAGGCAATATTGATATTAAAGGAACTCCGCAAAACCCTAAATTAACAGGCCTTTTGCATGTAAATGCTAAAAATGTAACCGTTGCCTATTTAAACACAACGTATAGGTTTACCCATGACGTCATTATTGAAAACAACTCTTTTGGAATTGAGAACATGGAAATTTTTGATATTCCATATGGCAATAAAGCAATGGTTTCCGGTAAAGTCTATCACAATAACTTTAGAAATTTTCAGCTCGATTTCGATATACAGCCAGAAAAACTGATGTGCCTGAATACAACCGAAACAAGCAATAATCCGTATTACGGAAAAGCATTTGTTTCCGGAATCGTGA
>JAGVJJ010000077.1 GCA_020051175.1 Bacteroidia bacterium
CGCCGTTTACCAGCGCCAATTGAGCTGCAGCTTCTGTTTTTTTATTATCATACAAATACACCTTGCCCAGCATTGCTTGTGCAGCGCCTTTTGTAAGCCGTCCGGCTTCAGTTCCTGAAACTACAGTGTTTGGAAGATTGGGTATTGCCTCGTTCAGATCTTTTTCGATTTGCGTGTAAACAGCGGCAGGAGTAGCCTGGGCTACATTATATATATCTGCAGTACTTAACGGCTCTGTTAGCAACGGGATATTTTTAAACATTCTTACCAGGTTGAAATAATAGATACCCCGCAATGCCTTTGCTTCAGCAGTAAAACGGTTTTTTTCTGCTGCATCCATTGTTATACCCGGCAATTTTTGAAGTAAAATATTAGCTCTGAAAATACCCTGATAATGATCGCTCCAGAAACTGCGGGGTACGATATTGGGATTGAGCGTATAATTAGAGAAACCCTGTATACCTGCGCCATCCGTTGCACCTCCACCACCAGCATAGTTATCATCTGAACCCGCATTCATCATGGTGATCATGTTTTCAAAGCCACCGGCATTTTTGCGCATCACATCATATATTGCTACAAGGCCAGTATAGGCCTCAGCCCTGTTGGAATAATAGTTTTGTGTAAGAAATTGCCCCTTTGGTTCAATTTCTATAAAACTTTTTTTGCACGATCCAAGCAAAAACAAAATTGCGCTTGCGAGGAATATTATGTTGATTTTACTATTTTTCATATAAAAAAATTTATTCTTTAAAATTGTAGTTGAAGGCCACCAAGGATTGCACGTGCCTGTGGATACTGGCCTCTGTCAACACCAAATATTCCGCCACCTACTTCCGGATCATATCCTGTGTATTTTGTTAATGTAAACAGATTTTCAGCAGTGAGATATACCCTTACTTTGGAAAGACCAACATTGTGGAACAAACTTTTAGGTAAAGTATAACCTAACTGTACAACTTTAAGACGCAAATAATCTCCACTTTCAAGATAGAAATCGGACATATTGCTGAAATTGCCATTAGGATCGGAGTTTATCAATCTTGGATAATCAGTTGAACTGCCTGGTCCTGTCCAGCGGCTCATGACCCTGGCCGGATAATTTGAGGTAAGAATATCCAAACGGCGCAATCCCTGGAATATTTTATTGCCTGCTACTCCCTGTGCAAACATCATAAAGTCAAAACCTTTATAATCCATATTCACAGTGAACCCGAATGTATATTTTGGAATATTGCTGCCAAGAAAAGTCTTATCCAAATCACCAGTTGTAATCTTTCCATCATCATTCAGGTCTGCCCATATAAAATCACCAGGCCGTGCATTAGGCTGAATTGGTTCTCCGTTTTTATTTTTATAATTCTGAACCTCCTGTGCAGTTTGGAATATACCCAGTCTCTTATACCCCCAGAAACTGTTAAAAGAATATCCTTCCTGGATCCGGGTAATGGTTCCCATAGACTGGAAGCTTGCGCCGCCACCTAAGAAATTTGTATCAGCCGCTACATAAGTAACCGTGTTCTTGAGATAAGAACCATTAGCGTTAACTGAAAGATTAAAGTCGCCAAAATTTTTGCGATAGCCTAACTCCACTTCAATACCAGCGTTTTTCATATCCGCAACATTATCCCATGGATTAGATGAAACGCCTACATATCCAGGAATCACAACCTGGCGAAGGATACCTGTTGTTTTTTTATTGAACCAGTTTACACTCAGATTAAAAGATTTAAACAATTGTGCATCAAAACCGATATCTGCTGAAGCTGTTTCTTCCCAGCGCAGGTCTGGATTATCCAGCGTTGATGGCGCATAACCTGTAGTAACAACTCCTGTATTGCCGATAGAATAATTATAACCACCTACAACGGTAGAGAGATACCTGAAATCATCCAAAGCATCATTACCAACCACACCATATCCTCCTCTTATCTTCAATGATTTAATTACATTGCCGGCATGCCAGAAATTTTCCCTGTTTACATTCCAACCTGCAGAAAATGATGGGAACACACCATATTTATTGTTGGCGCCAAAACGTGTAGAGCCATCACGACGAACAATGCCAGTAAAAAAGTATTTATCCAAATAGCTATAGTTTAGACGGCTAAATAAGGAGACAATTTTATGCTCAATAAAATCCCCTGCATAACCATCACGGTTGGCAAGTCCCACATCAAAATTAAATGAAGCATCCCTGTAGTTGTTGACAGGCAGATTATAAAAAGTCATTCCAACATTTCCACCAATATTTTCCACATAAGCGCCCTGGCCTGCCAGGATGGTGAAATCATGATCGCCAAATTTTCTATTGTAGGTAATTGTGTTTTCAATATTCCAGTTGAACACCCGGTTTTCACCTTTATTATAACTATTCTTGTTTGTTGAAACAGTTGAGCTAAGATAATATAGTGGGGTAAAGCCGATATATCCCCAATACGCTTTTTTAATTCCAACAGAAGATCGCAGTTTAAGGCCTTTCATTGGGGCCGCTTCAAGGTAGGCATTGCCAACAATATCATCAGACCATCCATATCCACCTAATCTTGTTTGAATATACGCAAGGGGGTTTGTCATTTCCTGTCCTACCCAATTGGAGATTCCATAAGGGTTTCCGTTCGCATCTCTAATTATTGCAGCATTATTATAAATACTTGCATTCGGTTGCCCTGCCGGGTTGGTAACAACTAATGGTGTGATCGGATCAAGATTGATAGCAGAACTTAACGGACCGCCATATTCACTATTGGTATTGCCGAGCCCCATAGCTTTTTGACGCGTATATCCAAGGGTTTGACCGAAAGAAAAAATATTGGAAATCTTATGTGTGGAGTTCAGACGAATATTTGCTTTATTATAATTTGAAATATCAGTAGCGACGATACCTTCCTGATTTTGAATACCGGCCGATAAATAAAAAGTTGATCTGTCATTACCACCACTAAGGCTTATCTCTTGTATATAACGACGGGCAGAGTTATTAAAAATTGCTTTTTGCCAGTCGGTGCCTTTTCCGAGAGAAGCAATATCAGGAAACTGAATATTTCCTCCACCGGCAACAGAACCTTCATTAATAAGAAGGGCATATTGTGTTGCATTAAGGAGGTCAAGCATTTTTGCAGGCGCTGAAACGCCATAAAAACCATTGTAACTTACCATTGGCCTTCCGGACTTTCCTCTTTTAGTAGTCACAAGTATAACACCGGTAGCAGCCCGTGTGCCATAAATGGCAGCGGAAGCCGCGTCTTTCAATACTTCGATTGATTCAATATCTGACTGGTTGAGATAGCCTATTCCACCAGCGTCTACTACTATACCATCAACAACCCATAAAGGATTATTATTATTAAAGGTGGTAATACCCCTAACACGTATTGTAGAACTTGAACCGGGCTGACCTGAGTTTTGAAGCACAGTTACCCCGGAAACACGGCCCTGTAATGTTTGTTCGATTCTTCCGTTAGGCACATTTTCCAGATCTTTTGCTTTTACACTTGAAATAGCGCCAGTGATAAGGCTCTTCTTTTGTGTACCATACCCAACAACTATTATCTGTTCCGAGATAATATTGGAAGGTTTTAGCTGCACTGAAACAAAGGATTGATTACCCGTCTTTACTTCCACCGTTTCAAAACCAACAAAAGAAATAACCAATACAACATTTGGCTCTGCATTTAATGAGAAATTTCCATTTGCATCAGTGGTCGTTCCGTTGTTGGTTCCTTTGACCACAACTGTTGCGCCTTCCATAGGGTTGTTCTTGTCGTCAAGAACTCTTCCTTTTATGTCAATAGTGGTTACTTCCGGCACGGGGGCGGCATTTATTTCCAGTGCAGGAGTTTTTCTTTTTACAATAA
>JAGVJJ010000092.1 GCA_020051175.1 Bacteroidia bacterium
AAATGAAAAATATTTTTAAATTTCTTACGCTGGCTGTTACAATCGTAATTGTTATAACAGCCTGTACAAAAGTAAAAGACCTGCCGTATTATAATAACGGCGCTGCAGTTGCACTTACGGCATCTAAAACTTCTGTAGTTCCCACACCTGCCGATTCCATTACAAGTGTAATTGCCTTTTCATGGACCAGCCCCAAATACGCACAGGACAGCAGCTTGTATAAATTCATTCTGGAAATAGATTCTTCCGGAAGAAATTTTGCAAAAGAATCAACTAAAATTACAACAGGCAGTCTTACGACAACACTTACCGGAAAAGAATTGAATGCCATATTGCTTAATTATGGTTTTTCATTGGGCGTGCCATATGACCTGGATGTAAGGGTTACCTCTTCTTATGGCAATAACAATGAAAAGTACCTTTCTAATGTTGTGAAAGTAAAAGTGACGCCATATAATGATCCTTCTGTACTGACAACAGGTAATACATCCGTTACCACCGCACTGGCCACTGCTTCTCAGTTGTCCAATACTTTTTCCTGGACAGCTTCTTTCAATGGCTATACGGGAAACGTAAATTATGTGTTGCAATATGATTCTGCTACCAAAAATTTTGTGGCCCCGCAACAGATACCTGTAGGCACAAATCTTTTCACCAAAGCATTGACACAAGGAGAGATGAATGAGACGGCATTAAATTCTGGCATACCTGGTGGAAACTCCGGCAGAGTGGAATACCGGATAAAAGCAACGACTGCACAAGGGGCCGTTTCTTATTCAAATGTGGTAATGGTAACTATACAAAGCTATTTACCAATTCTGCGATTTTATTTACCTGGTAGTTATCAGGGAGCTACAGGCAATGGTAATAACTGGGATCCGTCAACGGCCCCTGAGTTCATTCGTGACCTGAGGCCGGCAGCATTGAATAAATTATACTACATGTATATTTATATTCCTGCAGGCGCAGAGTTTAAAATTACACAGGGTCGTTCATGGGATGTAAACTATGGGGGTTCGGGAGGTAATTTATCAGCTGGGGGCGCTAATTTAACTGTTGCCACATCCGGAGTTTACCGTATTTCAATAGACAGGACAACCCTACAATACGACATCAGGCAGGGCAGGATGGGCTTTGTAGGTGGCGCCACAGGCGCAGGATGGAATCCGCCAAATACATTTCCCACTTACGCAATGGGGGCGCCGGCAAAAAATTTATTTGTGGGGCTAACAGATTTTACAACCGGCGGCTGGAAGCTTATAGATAACGATGCATGGAATAATAATGACATTACAGTTTTAAATACAAGAAGCTATGGGTCAACAGGAGGAAGCGGCAGTTCCATGGTAATTAATGATGCAAACTTTTCTGACATTTCTACAGCCGGACGGTACAGGGTAATCTGGGATGGCCGCAATGTTGATAATATTAAATATGAAATGAGCCCTGCTACAGAGATGAGAGTTGTAGGAGATGGAATACAGGGAGTGCCAGCCTGGAACCCGGGTGCCAGTCCACAAATGACATATAGTGGTAATGGTGTTTGGACAATCACATTGACACTTGTAGGCGGAAAAGATATTAAATTCCTGGCCGGTAACGATTGGGGCGCTTTCGATTATGAAGACAATAGCGGTGGAAGTACAGCTACCGGCACAGACAGAAAAATTAAATGGGAAGGAGGGGATAATTTTAAAACTCCTGCAACAACAGGATTATATACTATTACCCTTAATGAAAACTTGCAAACTGTAACAATAAATTAATTCAAAAGAAATTAGAAAATAATTTATAGAATTTTAATAAAGTCCCGGTTGCCACAATCTTCCGGGACTTTATTTTAAAACCTTTTAATCTTCGCTGTCAGTTAATGTATTTCGGCACATTAATAAATCAGGTAATAAAAAAGCCGCCCATCCGCCTGCGGCGGATAAAGCGGCCTGGCTTTAGCAGCCCTGACTCAGTTATAATCAGTTTTTAATGAACAACTGGCTTGACAACTGGTTAGGTGATTGTACATACAAGGTATAAGCTCCCGGAGTAAGTAAGCTCAGATCAAAATCCCAATTGTTGGCGCCTGTGCTTGCATTGCGAACATAACTTTTTACAATCACTCCAAACCCATTCACAATTTTAATGTTCACAGGTTCAGTGTGTGTGGAGTAAAATAATACATGTAATATATTCACAACCGGATTGGGCGAAATCCGTAATACAGGGCCCGTATCACCCGGTACAAGCAGCTTCTTACAAATTTTTGTTTCGCAGCCAAGCTGTGTTTTTATCAACAGGCAGGTTTCGTACGTGCCCGGTACATTATACGTATGAGTCACTTCTTTTCCCGCGGCGCTGCTGCCATCGCCAAAAATCCATTTGTAATTGATCACAGGATCATTCTGGTTATGTACGGCAAATCCTTTGAACTTAAATGTTCCTGGTGATAAGAGAGAATCCGTCATATAACCGCCACAGATGTTTGTTGAAGGCCTGATGACTACTTCTTTGCATTCATAAGCGAAGCAACCGCCTTCAAACATTACTTTCACACAGGTGCGGTACACACCCGGCGCAGGATATGTATGCCGGTTAAAAAATCCCGGCGATGGGAACGATGGATCAAACTGAATACAGGTATCTGAACCATCGCCAAAGTTCAGGCATACAGTCACGGGTTTTTTGTTGTTTGAAGACCAGGGTGAAATATAGAATCCTCTCACCAGGCTTGTGATGGCCGGTGTTAATTCAAATAGCTTGACACGGCATTCATCCCGACCTTCAATTTTAATCATCTCACATTTCTTTGCTTCGCATCCGCCATAGTAAAGAATTTTTATACATACTTCATAGTTGCCTGCTTCACGGTATTCATGCCTTACAGTATAGGCGTCCGTATAGTTTTCAGTATAGGTGATGCAAGTATCTTTGCCATCACCAAATTTCCAGCAGATCTGTTTTGGCTTCTTATTGTTAGCAGGAGAGAGTAATGCTTTATAGTAAACCGCTAACTGATTGCCGGTTGTAGTAACGGGGATTCTTTCAAAACCTGCTTTACATTCATCATTTTTTTCAATTGCAATTGGTTTACATTTTTTTGTTTCACAACCACCATTATAAAGAATCTTTATGCATACTTCATAAGTGCCGGGAGCAGCGTACTTATGGTGTACTACGTATGGCCCGGAAAAGTTCTGGGCATATTCCACGCAGGTATCTTTGCCATCGCCAAAATTCCAGCAAATAACCTTTGGCGCTTTTTGATTGTTATGTAATGGCAGCGCTTTGAAACCAATAACCAATGGATTGTCAGAATTCGCAATGGGCGTTCTTTCAAAATCAGCGCTGCATTGATCAGGCCTTCCGGTTTGAATTAATTTACATTTATAAGATTCGCAACCGCCCTGGTAAAGAATCTTTACACAAACTTCATAATTTCCCTGTTCACGATATACGTGGTTCACAATATACTGACCGGTGTAGTTGTCGGGGTATTGAATACAGGTATCTTTTCCATCGCCAAATTTCCAGCAGATCAATACCGGCTTTTTATTGTTATTGTGCGAGGGTAATGCTTTGAAGTATGTGTGCAACGGATAATTTACAGAAGCAAGCTGTACTTTTTCAAAATCAGCTTTACACTCATCGGGTTTAGATACCAAAATGGGCTTACATTTTATTGCTTCACAGCCACCATAGTAAATGGTTTTTACACATACTTCATAGTTGCCCGGCTCACGGTATTCATGTTTTACTGCATAAACGCCTGTATAGTTTTCAGGGTATTCGATACAGGTGTCTTTTCCATCGCCGAATTTCCAACAAATTTGTTTTGGCTTTTTATTGTTATTATGCCCGGGTAATGCTTTGTAGTAAGCAAGTAATGGATTGTTTATTGAGTCGCCATGCACTCGTTCAAAATCAATGCGGCATTCATCAGCTTGTTCAACAGCAATGGCTTTACATTTTTTTGCTTCACATCCGCCTTCATAAACAATTCTTACACATACTTCATAAATACCGGGTTGCTGGTAATAATGAATAACAGAGTAAGTACCCGTATAAGTGTTGGAATACTGAATGCAGGTATCTTTTCCATCGCCGAATTTCCAGCAGATATACACTGGCCTTTTCTGTTCAGTATGCGAGGGTAGCGCTGTAAATTTTTTGTAAAGGGGAGCATTAGGAGTCGGAGTAATTTCAAAATCGGCCTTGCAAATAGAATCAGATGCTGCTTCGCTGTTAACTGTTTTTTCATCCGGTTCCGAATTTGAAAGTTCAGAAAAAACATTTAAGAATGGAAAGCTGATGTGGCTGCCGGAATTTTCGTTTGAAAAAATAGTCTCGCTTAAGCCTGGCTGTGCAATAGTTTTTATAGTAACCAGACAAAACAGTATCCCGGTGACAAGGGTGTAGAATTTTCTCATAAAATGAGTTTTAAGTGAAATAATAGTTTTTACAGTAGGGTCAGGAATGCATAGCCACGGTTTGTGACCTAACACATACAGCGTAGTTTAAGGAAGCCGTTAATTTTTTTTGAAAAAAATCAGAAGTTCAGGAGACATCCTTTTGATGGTCAATAATAAACAGGATAATATCTTCCAGCGACTGATCGATGCGGGAAATTGCATCCTGTATATCATTGCGGTTTACCTGGGCGGCAAAGGAGGGGGTCTTCAGTCTTTTCAATACACTTTTTACTTCAAGGCCTTCATATCGTGTGGGGCGAATAAGAGCAGCCGCATGTACAAAACCAGACAGCTCATCAAAAGCATAAAGCATTTTATCCATTGTATTGACGGGCTCTACTCCAAAATATCCCGGGCCATGACTGGCAATGCAATGAATAACATCCGGGTCGATATTTCTTTTCTCAAGTTCTTCAATAATTATCCGGCAATGATCATCCGGAAATTTTTCCCAATCAGCATCATGCAGCAAACCGGCCAGTTCCCATTTCAACGCAGTTTGTTCATCAGCGTTTTCTTTTTCAATTGCCCAGGCTTTCATTACTGCAGCCACCTGTTTCATGTGCAGGCGAAGCCTTTCATTGGGCACCCACTCATTTAATAATGCATGTGCTTCTTCAATGGGCATCAGGTTGCCGGCATTTTTGGGATCACCGAAAGCGGTGCGGTTAAGTTGATGAGATGCCATTATGGGTTGAGCTTATATTCTTTAGTAAGTGCATCAGCCGGAATGCGGAGCATTTTACTGAAAAGGCGAATCATGTTTAAGGAAAGTGGTTGTTTATAGTTTAATACTTTGCTCACTGTTCCTTTGTCGCCATATTCTTTTGCAAGGTCTGAAGCAGTATAGCCAAAATCTTCCATTCTTATTTTAATCATTTCAATAGGGTCAACTTCGGGAAGACTAAAATGTTTTTTTTCGTATTCGCTTATTAAAATAGCAAGAAGTAACATTTCTTTATAATCAGGTGAGCCTTTCTTTGCTTCATATATTTCTTCAAAGCGGGACGAAGCCTCTCTGTATTGTTGTTCTGTTTCTATTGGAAGCCACTGTTTCATTTATATTTGGGTTTATTAAATTGTTTCCGGATCTATTTTATCATACTCATTATGTGTTCCAATAAACCGTACAACTACTGTTTCGCTGTCATAACTAATAAAAACTATAAGACGATAAGTGTTATGTTTTATTTCAAACCTTGCCCGGTTATACTTCAACATTTTAGCCTTTGGGAAATCATCTAAAACGTCTTGTTTATTTTTCCACGTTGCTTTTTCGGTTACATCCTGCCATGTTGCGAGACTTTTACGGGCATCAGCATGTCTTTTTGCGAATTCGCTTAATCGCTCTAAATAGACTATTCTCATAGATTGCTATTTTTTTATAATTAGCACCCATAATCTGTACATTTAATAGTGTCTTTATAATTTGTATAATGGATTGAATAAATAATCTCAACATTAAGTGATGTAAAAATAAGGGCAGGTTGGTGATTTACCAACTTTCAAACACGAATAATTTTTATTGTAAAAATATTTACTGATAATCAGTGTCTTATAAAGGTACGATAAAAAATACCCTTCACTTTTTTGGGAATCAACTTTACTCCGGCCTATCTTCGCACCCCCAAAAAAAGCTACTGACTTCAGGTTGTTAGCTGCTGATGGGAGCAGTTTGAGGGATAGCGCAAACTGTTTATTATTTAACTACCAAAAGTAACAAGCCAGGCGCTTGAAGCTAAAGGTCAAAAGATTTTCTAAATGAGTAAACAACATTTCACTACCAAGCATGCAAATGCGGCTACCGTAAAACGCAACTGGTATGTTGTGGACGGTACTAATCAAACCGTAGGACGT
>JAGVJJ010000085.1 GCA_020051175.1 Bacteroidia bacterium
ATAGCTTTTTATATTTGCTTGATGACATAATGCAAATATACTAGCTTCGCAGTTAACCCTAACCACCGCCTAAGGCGGTGGTTTTATAGGAATAATAAACAAAAAATGTCGATGTTAAAGACACATACATAAAAACAAACCACCCATTTTTCTTTTAATTATATTTTAACGATATTTATTTATATTTTAGCCACTTAATAAATATAGTTTTCATTTTAGTAATAAAAAATATATGAAAAGAATAATATTGCTTTTGTGCATTTGCTTTTTAACATTAAAATCAAAATCGCAAATTGTTGCTCAGGATCATGAAGGCCTTGCTACTTTTTTAAACAGTACGCTCTACGTACCAATAACCGGCTACAAGGAATTTGATGAAGCACTTCAAAGTGCTTTTAAAAAGTATTGGAAAATTACGCCATATAAAATGGCGAACGAGGCAGAGTACAGTGCGTTGGAAAAAGAAAACAAAAAACGAAAAGGAAAACAATCGTTTCTGTTCGAATTATCGTATTCGTCTTTTTCTATAACTCGCACCAGCTATGTAAGTACTTTTTACCAAGGTACTGAAGGATATGACTTTTATGATAAAACAAAAAAATTTAATCACGCTAAATATAGAATAGATTATGTTGTCAAACTAATGAATGATGCAATCACCTTAGTTAAAAACAATAAATTAGGTCCGGCACCAGGAAATAGTACTCTTTCTTCTCCTCTTCGAGATGAACTTTGTAAACTATTTAGTGAAAATGCCAAGGTGATAAAAGATAAAACTTTGATTCTAAACCGAGATATGAAATTTTTGCGTACGGAGATATACGATGAAAAGATATTTGCTAAATACTATCCTTATTCATATAAATTTGTTTCGGAAGATGAGTTTAATGATATTTTGAAAGGTGAGCAAAAAGAATACGTGTGTTTTATTCCTTCATACAACCTGGATGATGAAGTTAATAAAATAAGTGCGTATGAGTTTGTTTATGAGCCTGCCACAAGATCTGTGATATATTTGTGGTTTACAAGGGGGTTTAACAAACATATTAAAAAAGAAGACATCGAACAACTAAAGAAAACGATTGGTAAATAAAAGAAGTATTCTTGTATGATAAAAAAAGCAAAATACAAAGGTTTTCTACTTATACTTTTTTACATGTTGAACTTGCAAAATGGTTTTAGCCAGATTAGTTTCCGGCCATATAACTATAGGCCAACCGGTGACTTTGGATATGTTATGAAACCAACATTTTCTATTGAGATTGGATATATGAAAAGTTTCGTATACGAGCGCTTAAGACCTAATTTTTCACTAACTCTGCTAGACATGAAGCCCCGAATGGACGAGTTTCCTGTATATGGGGTCTTAAACGGGACTACTGTGTTGCCTGGAAAACAATCGTTTCAAAAATATTTTATTTTTCAGTTAAATGCAGGAATGGACTACCTTTTTTGGGAAAAGGAGAAATTTGGTTTTTATGGCGGTGCGCAGGTAATTATTGGTGGTGTAAATGTTTCCTACACTGATCAAATAGAAACAATTAGGCAAATGGATTATGATGGTGGTGCTATACTTGGTGGACTGCGCTTAAGCACAGGTATAGAATATGATTTGAACGACCAGATAAGTTTTTTTGCTAATGCATGCCGTAGCGTTATACTGGTGACAGAACCCACAAGTCTTAACTGGTCTAATGATTATGGTATTGGGATTTGCTATACATTTGATTAATTTAACTATGAAAAAGTACCTGGTTTTTACATATATTATTTTACTTTTTGTTTGTCTTTGTTCATGTCGGAAAGCATTAAAAGATGTGAATGATTATATTCCTAAGGTTACGCTCGTTTCCGCCATTATTCAGGATAATGGCTCCGTTCTTCTGACAGGTTCAATTGAAAATAAGAGTGATTCGCCTGCAGAATATAAAGGATTCTGTTACGATACTAAAAATCCAAATTCAATTCTGGATAATCAGGTACCAGTCGGTGCAGGAGGAGCTTTCACCGCAGAAATAGGCGGACTCAATGTTGATTCGGTATATTATTTCAAAGCCTGGGCAGCGAATTCTTATGGTTATTCCTATAGCAATGTTATTTCTTTGGATAGCGTGATGGCCGCACCTATAGTTCCACCTTGCTCTTTAACACCTAATACTGTTGATTTTGGTGATGGTATAATTAAAACATATGCCTTTGTATCACAACCCACAACTTCCTATGAACAAATTTCTTATACCGCAACAACAACAAATGGAAATTCAGTAAATTTTACATTCGGTTCATCTTTAACAACACGTACGTACATTACGTCAAGTGATCCCTCTCCCGAAAGCGGTGAAATATTTGTAAGTACTGTATCTGGAGGATTAAACCCGGGAACTACAGTATATTTAAATGCCCTGAGCCCAGGCGTGTACGAACTAACAATTTGCAATGCCCCCAAAACATACAGTGGTTACACATTTATTTTTAATTCCAGATGTACGTTCTCTTACTAAAAACTTTTTCCCCCTTCCAGCGTAGCAAAAAACGTTAGGCGTAGCCTCTGGCTACGCCCTTATTAAAAAGGCTTCAGACCTGAATCCAATAAAAAAACTATTTTGATTAGGAAGTAAAAAACTATTTCTTGTCACTATCCACAACCACCCTGTCTTCCCTGTTTGCCACATCCCATGCAGTAAAAAACACCAGCTGTGTAATCTTTGTCATTTTCTTAAAATCTATCTTTTCCACTTCATCCGTTTCTTTATGGTAATCCGGGTGAACACCGCAGAAATAGAAGATTACAGGTATTCCTCTTTTCGCGAAATTATAATGATCGGAGCGGTAATAATAACGGTTCTTATCGCGCTCGTCATTATAGGTATAATCCAGCTCCAGCCCTGTATACAGCTTGTTTGCATTTTCACCGGCTTTGTGCAGGGCCGAGCTCAGCTTGTCGGAACCAATGATATACACATAATTGGGATTGTTCTCGTGACGGGAATCAAGACGGCCTATCATATCAATGTTTAAATCACATACTGTGCTTTTAAGCGGAAAAACAGGGTTTTTTACATAATAGTCTGATCCCAGCAAACCCTTCTCTTCACCGGAAACAGCCATAAAAAGTATGCTCCTTCGCGGGCCATGGCCTTCCTTTTTGGCTTTGGCAAATACTTTGGCCATTTCTATTACCGCCACGGTGCCCGAACCATCATCATCGGCTCCGTTGAACACCATTTTTCCGGCTTTGCCAAGATGATCGTAATGCGCTGTAATAATCACCACTTCTTCCTTCAAATCGCTTCCCTCAACATATCCAAGCACGTTTTCTGAAGTCACCTGCTGCACGCCATTCTGCACCAAAATACTGAACTTTCTTTTTACCATGATGTGCCACGGGCGCTTGTTCTGGGCAATTGTTTTACGTATGCCCTGTATCGTATCTGTTTTCTTTGATCCAAGTATGGCACCAGCCATTTTTTCGGAAATATAAAGCACAAACGGGCTTTCCGGGTCCATCTGGAACTTCATGGATGGCGATTCCAGCTTATGTTTATAGGTTTGCAAATCCTTATTGATATCTTCTACTACCACCAGCAGGGCTTTTACGCCCAACTCACGCGCTTCCTCAATCTTCACGCGCCCGTAAGACGTCCATGCAGATTTTGATTTTTTACCCGTAATCAGTGAGGTAGAGTCCTTCAGTATCGGTTCACCCGCTAGTACCATCACTACTTTACCCTTCACGTTTACCCCTTTGTAATCATTATAGCTGATGTCTTTTATACCATATCCCAGGAACAGCACGCTGTCCGTTTCAATCCATTGCCGGGCTTGTTCCGGGTAAGTATAAAAATCCTTGTTGTTTTTGAACTTTTTCCCCTCTACCCTTACTTCAGCAGGTTTTGGCAGGATCACATTCAGTGAAAAGCTTTGAAAATAAGTGGTATCCTTATAAGTAGGAATGCCGGCAGCCTTAAACTGCTGTGCAATATAGGCAGCAGCCATTTTCTGGCCCTTTTTGCCTGTTTCCCGGCCTTCATAAGCGTCTGAAGCCAACACATGCAGGTTACGGCTCATATTTTCCAGGGAAATACTTTTTGAATAATATTCCGCCACACTGTCCTTCCCTTCCGCCCGTTTGTATTTCTTCGGGTCAATGTGTGGCTGGGAAATCGAAAAAAATGGGGTCAGCAATGCCAGAAATACCAACATCAACCCTTTGTAAAAATCCTTCACGCTATAAATTCGTTTGTTTAACACTGGTATCGCTATATCTGTCCGCCTCTGGCGGACGAAAATTTTAAAATAGACCTCTATTTAACTAAAAATCCTTAATCTAAAAATCTATTTAATCTGTGAATCTGTGGCTAAAACTCATAGTTAATTGGTACTTAACAGGTAAAATCCGAAATTTTTCTCACCCTGTCCGTATGCCTGCCCCCTTCAAATGCTGTATTTAAAAACAAATCCACACACTTTTTAGCCTCTTCTTCACTGATAAAACGTGCCGGAAGCGTAAGGATATTGGCATCGTTGTGCTGACGGGCAAGCTCTGCCACCTGTGCATTCCAGCATAAGGCGGCACGTATGCCTTTATGTTTATTGGCTGCCATGTTAATACCGTTTCCGGAGCCACACATCAGCAAACCAAAATCAAATTCCTTATTTTCAACACCCGCTGCCACCGGATGCGCAAAATCCGCATAATCCGCACGATCTTCAGAATAAGCACCGAAATCTTTCAGCTCAAAACCTTGTTCCTGTAAATAACTTCTCAATACTTCCTTCAGGCAAAAACCTGCATGGTCGGAACCTATCGCTATCTTCATAATGTTAATGGGTTATTAGTTATTGGTTATTAAGTTATTGGTTATTAGATTGATATATTAGTAGAGCCTACGCTGAAACTATGGCGCAAGCGTTAAAAATTCGTATTTAGTAGCAAACACAGTTTCGTAAATTCGTATCCATTCGTTTATCCGTAACCAAGTAAATCCGTACCATTCGTTATCTGTAACCACCGTTATGAACAGCTTTTTTACGTTATGAACACGCATTACAAAATTCAAAATAAAACCTTGAAAACTAGCCTACTAAATTTTAATCTTATCAACACTAAAACTGTTGATAATAATAGTTTCTATTTAAAAGCTATAAAAACTATTCCTTGCATTGTTAAAATATAAAACCACTATCATTTAATTTATACTTAAACAATATTATTTATCATAATTTAAGATAAAAAGCCAACAGTTTAATAACATAAAAATGCGTATTTTTGTATACCAAATTATCAAAAGCAAAACTTATCAGAACAGTGTGTATAAAACACTATAATTCTATATTTCAGCTCTTTAGTTCTTTTGGCTATTTTAAAAAATTGTTACTCATTTGTTAATAACAGAAATATCAAACTTTTGCCAAAAAACATTTGAACCGTATTAACAGACCAATAACAACAACAAGTTTTTTTAAATTTAAATTAATTAAATATTATTATTGATATGGAAATGGATTTGCTGACGAAAGGTTTTCTGGACATTCCAATCGATTTATCCGTAGATTTGTTTTCGGAAATTGAAAAACTCAAAAAAGAAAAAAATGCAATCATTCTCGCCCACTACTACCAGGATGCCGATATACAGGACATTGCTGATTTTATTGGCGACAGCCTTGCCTTATCCCAGCAGGCTGCAAAAACGGATGCCGACATTATTCTTTTCGCAGGTGTTCATTTCATGGCTGAAACAGCTAAAATACTGTGCCCGCAGAAAAAGGTTTTACTGCCCGATTTGAATGCCGGCTGCTCGCTTGCAGATTCTTGTCCGGCCGACAAATTTGCGGAGTTTAAAGCACAGCACCCCGACCACCTCGTAATTTCCTACATCAACTGCTCTGCAGATATCAAAGCCCTTACCGACATCATTTGTACATCGTCAAATGCGGAACAGATTGTACAAAGTTTACCGAAAGACCAGAAAATAATTTTTGCACCAGACAAAAACCTTGGGGCATATATCCGCAAAAAAACAGGCCGTGATATGGTGCTCTGGGATGGAAGCTGCATGGTGCATGAGATTTTTTCCATTGAAAAAATTACAAAGTTGAAGAACCAGTTCCCGAATGCAAAAATGATAGCCCATCCTGAATGTGAAGCTGCTGTGCTAGAGCTTGCTGATTACGTGGGGAGTACAAGTGGTTTATTAAGCTATGCTCAAAAATCAGATGCGAAAGAGTTTATTGTGGCTACAGAAGCGGGCATATTGCATCAGATGAACAAAGCATGCCCTGAAAAGGTATTTATAGCCGCTCCACCGAATAATTCCTGTGCTTGTAATGATTGCCCCCACATGAAATTAAACACGCTGGAAAAGCTTTATAATTGCTTAAAATACGAACAGCCCGAGATTATTATGCCTGCAGATTTAATTGAAAAAGCCAGAAAACCGATTATCAGGATGTTGGAACTTTCGGCTCAGTTTGGGTTATAAAAAATAAAAAAAATTTAATAAGTTGTTTAAATCAGTTAGTTAAATTTAATTTTAGATAGTTTGAAATAAAAAATGAAAAAAATAACTACGCTTATCGCTTTTTGTTCTTTTATCACATTTTCCCTTTGTTCTCAAACATGGAGTTCCTTAGGTTTGGTCTGAACGACAAAGGCAGGGTTCTTTTAAACGATACGGTAAATAACAAGCTGATAGTTGGCGGAGATTTTACATCTGCAGGCAACCAGATTGCAAATTTTATAGCATCCTGGGATGGATCCGATTGGGAAAATATGGGAGTAGGCTTTAATGCCCCTGTTCAGGCTTTGGCTATTTATAACAACGAACTGTATGCTGGTGGAAATTTTACCCTGTCCGGAACGGATACCGTTAAATATCTTGCAAAATGGAATGGTACACAATGGATACCTGTTGGTCAGGACATAGCCAATGGAAATGTAAAATTTTTAAAATCATTTCAGGGTAAATTATACATAAGCGGAGATTTTACATCGTATGGTAGTATCTCGCGAAAAAATGTAACATGGAATGGGACCGCTTTTGATAGTATTGCCGGTTTTCTTGATGGTCTTCCTTCATGGTCAGGAACAGCAATTACCGATATGGCTTATTATAAATTTAAAACTTATTATGCTTTCGGAGGTTATTTATTTTCTTCCAACGGGTTTACATACCAGGGAATTACTGGCCCTACAGCAAGTTTCCCTATCAATGTAAAAACGCTTGAAGTAGATCCCAGTCAAAACCTCTTGTATGTAGCAGGTTATAACACTGATCCCGATTATTATTCATATTGTGCCAATGTATATGACGGCACAAATTTCCAGCTCACCACCATGTTTAACTATGAGTATGCTACCAATGGTCCTATTAATGCTTTAAAATTGGTTGGTGGCAATATGTACATGGGTGGGGATTTTTACGAAGCGGCCTGGGGAGTAAATCCAACTGTGAGTGCGTATAATATCACAAAATACAATACAACCAGCCACGCGTTTTCTGCTGTGGATTATGGAACTGACGGACCAATACTTGATATCGAATTATATAAAAACTCCCTGTATGTTACAGGTGATTTTGTGAATGCCGGAAATTCAACAAGCAATTTTATTTCTAAACTGGGCTGTCTCATACCGCCAACTGTTACATTAGCCTCTTTTTCGGCTGTATGTGTAAACGATTCACCTCTTACTCTTAGCGGAGGAAATCCGGTTGGAGGAACCTATTCCGGACCAGGTGTTAGTTCCGGTGTATTTAACCCTTCTGTAGCCGGTATCGGAAATAAACAGATTACATATACATATACCGATTCAATTACCGGATGTTCCAAGTCAGTATCAAAACAGATCAATGTTTCCAGTTGTGGAGTAGGTATAAATGAGCTTGCGGACGGTGAGCAGCCGATAATGGTTTTTCCGAATCCATCTGAAAATAACTGGAATTGTACCATAAAAAACAATCTCCCTGTTTCCGATGTTTATCTGTCTGATGTTACGGGAAAGGTAATTTGGAAATATGCTGCCGGCACTCATCCTGAAAAAACAATTGTGATTCCGAATAAAGATATCAATTCCGGTATTTATATTTTAAAAACAGTCATAAACAATACGGTATATGTTCAAAAATTAATCAAGCCGTAATCTTTACCGAATGGAAAACAAAAGAAAAAATCCAGGGATTATAATCACTCCTATTCTGCTTGTCATTATGTCGGGCAATTGTTTAAGGATCCTTTCAAACGGGAATATCAGAACAGTTGAATTTATAGCCATTTTGGCAACAGGTGTACTTTTAGGAATTTTAATCATGCAGTTAATAACACTAAGAAATAAATAAATAAGAAATAATTAAATAATTGAAAATGAGACATTTAATATTGATAATTGCTGTATTTTACTCATTTTCACTGGTTTCACAAAATTCTGAAAAAAAAGACAAGATGATGGTAGCTCTTATTACACGTGCACCTAAGCTGGAAAACAGCATCGATTTTTATAAAAAACTGGCTTTTAAACAGCTTCCAAAGCCCACTTTTAAAACAGTTGCCCAGCAGGAAGCACCCAGGGCCGAAGCAGTCTTTTTTACTGACGGAAAAATGGTGATAGAAGTTAGTGCCGATATATTTGTACGTGCAGGGCTTAAAATGTATAAAAAATCCTGGGCCTCCGAAATTTCAAAATTGGAAGCCATTACAAAGGTTTTTAAAACAAAAGATGGCTATTTGCTTTACGATCCAAGCGGTATAGCCATTTACCTGGTAGAATATGAATTTAATGTTGATTTCATCCCGGCCGACAGCGCTTTCAGTCATTTAGGCAATTACCAGGGCTTAACCGTTGAATCGCCAGATATAGAAAAAGCTTTTAAGGTTTATGAAAACCTGGGCTTTAAATTGAAAATGGGTGAAGCTGCAAAAGGCTTCGTAGGATTGGTTTCGCCAGATAATTTTACTGTTACGCTTCTTGCCCCGCAAATGTGCCCGCACATGTTTTTCAATCCTTCGGTCACTTATTTCAACGGAAAAAATAACCCCGGTGTAATTAAGAAAATAAGGGAGCTCAATATCCCAATCACCGAAGAAATAGGGGTTTTTAATAAAATCGAGGATGTCGATAACATAATTATCCGCGATCCGGGTGGATTCGGATTTTTTATCTTCAACGATTAGTTGATAAAAAAATTTAAAAACAGTCGCCAATTGCTGCTTTTTTTATAGGTTTGTTAGTGGTTTTAAAAGGAATAACCGTATATAAACGTCAGCACCCGTAAGGCAATGAATTTAAACATATCTGATTTTATCGCCATTTCAGGAAGATATGCCGGTTCCTTTGCAAGTATTGTTTTTAGTGGCGTTATAACAGCTGTTGTTGTTTTAATTTTGTCGCTTTTAGTGTTATTTTTATTCAGGAGGTTTGTTCTTGTTAAAAGAAAACACATCGTTCTTAAAGTTATTGCAATAGCTTATTTTGTGCTTATACCGCTTATTTGTGGCTTTTTCGCCTTCAAATGGCAGGTGGTAAATAAATTTGGCAATAATCTGGCAGAAAATATCACTAAAGATGTAAAACCAGTGGATTTGATGGTGAAAGACAAACTTTCGGGTATTGTAAACGGATTGTACCTCAATAAATCAGAAAACCTGGAAGGAAAAATCCCGGTTTCGGTCAATGATTTGATAAACATTTTATCCGACACGCTGTATGTGAATTACCTCCAGATTACAAAGGTGGAAAGGCCCGACAGCCAGAATGAGCTTGTTAACAAAGCCATAAAGTTATACATCCGTGTCACTAAAAGCGAAGGAATCGCTTTTCTGATAAAGAAAGGTGTAAGCAAAGTTCTTGCAAAACAGCTCAGGCTGAAGGAAGAAACAACCAAACAAATGATGGATACCAAGCTGGGTAAGCTTTTTGATGATGGTATACTTTGCACTATTGTGGATTGTGAAATAAAACAGGTGTTTGGGGGAATGAAAAATTCCATACTCACAATGCTTGCAGTTATATTGGCAATCCCATTGATAGAAATTGCAATTGCAAACTGGTTGTTCAGAAAAGAGGTTAAAAACGCTGCTGCTCAGATTGTAGTAGAAAGCAATAGCAATGTAATTGTTGATTAAACGTGACAAAGCATAGAATTACAAGCTGGGGTACTGTTGTAGCGCTGTTTATTTATTTTGCAGCATACAGCCAGTCACCGGTTAAAATTGGAAATCAAACCTGGGCTGCAGAAAACTTAAATGTGGATGCATTCAGGAATGGAGATAAAATAAAACAGGCCAAAAGCAAAAGACAGTGGAAACGGATGGGCCGTAAACATAAGCCAGCCTGGTGCTATTATGAAAATAAAACTGCCAATGGCAATGTCTACGGTAAATTGTACAACTGGTATGCTGTAAACGACCCCCGCGGATTGGCTCCTTGCGGATGGCACATACCTAGCGACCAGGAATGGACAGAGCTTACAGAGTTTTTGGGTGGTGAGGAAGTGGCAGGGATAAAGCTGAAATCAACCAAGGGCTGGAAAGAGCACGTTAACAACCTGAGCAACGGAACCAATAAAAGCGGTTTCGGGGGTTTACCTGGTGGATACAGGTTCAGTAACGGAGACTTTTTCTATAAGGGCAATTTTGGTTACTGGTGGACCTCTACCCTTGTGGATGATGAGAAAGCCTATTACAGGGATCAGAGCTTTGATAAAAGCAGTGTCACAAAAGATAGCAATGAGAAAGTGAACGGGATGTCCGTTAGGTGTGTGAAGGATTAAAATATAATCTATTCATTAAAAGTTCGCACTATGCGAACTTTTGTGTTATCTTTGTACAAAGTAATATGAATATAGTGGCCTTTAGGACATTAAGAGTGTTTTATGAAAAACATGAAGATTGTGCGGCCCAGCTGAAAACATGGTATAGAAAGGCGGTTTCTGCCAATTGGAAATCGCCACAGGATATTAAAACAGATTACCCATCTGCTAGTATTTTAGAGGATAACAGGGTGGTTTTTAATATTAAAGGAAACGAATACAGACTAATTGTCAAGTTTAATTATCATTACGGATGGGCCTGGATTAGGTTTATTGGAACTCATGCTCAGTATGATAAAATTGATGCAAAAACCATTTAAAAGAGTAAGATGAAATTTGCTCCAATTAAAAACGAAAAAGAATATCAGCAAGCTTTACTCGAACTTGAGAAAGTTTTTGATGCTGAACCTAATTCCCCGCAAGGAGATAAAGGTCAGGTACTCGTGCTTTTGATTGAAGACTATGAGAAAAAACATTACCCAATAGATTTGCCTGATCCCATTGAAGCTATAAAATTAACCATGGAAGAAAAGGGATTAACAAATAAAGATGTGGTTTCTTATTTCGGAAGTAAGAGTCTTGTTTCGCAGGTTTTATCAAAACAAAGAAATTTATCTTTAAAAATGATAAGAGCCTTGCACAAAGGGTTAAGGCTGCCTTACGAAATTTTACTTGCCGAATAACTAGTTGCTTAATAAGATATTGATTATCAATTTCTTAATTGATAAATAAAATAGAAAATGTTCAAAGAATACGATGTCATAGTGGTGGGTGCCGGTCATGCCGGATGTGAAGCAGCAGCAGCGGCAGCGAATATGGGTTCGTCAACATTGTTAATCACAATGAATATGCAGACGATAGCCCAGATGAGCTGTAACCCTGCAATGGGTGGCATTGCTAAAGGTCAGATTGTCAGGGAGATAGATGCTCTTGGTGGTTATTCCGGAATTGTTACCGACAGAACAGCTGTGCAATTCCGTATGCTGAACCGCTCTAAAGGCCCGGCCATGTGGAGCCCCCGCGCACAAAGCGACCGCTGGAAATTTGCTGAAGAATGGAGATTAATGCTTGAAGCCACTCCGAACCTGGATTTCTGGCAGGACATGGTAAAAGCGTTGATCGTTGAAGACGAAAACGGAGAGCGAGTGATTGAGAATAGAGAGAATGTCTCAAATCTCAAATCTCAAATCTCAAATCTCAAGGTAAAAGGAGTCATTACAGGCATGGATCTCGAAATCCGGTGTAAATCTGTAGTGCTCACTAATGGAACGTTCTTAAATGGTATTATCCACCTTGGTGAGAAAAATTTTGGTGGTGGACGTGCCGGAGAAAAATCTTCAACCGGAATTACTGAGCAATTGGTAAAACTGGGTTTTGAAGCCGGGCGTATGAAAACCGGAACCCCTCCCCGTATTGATGGACGTTCTTTGGATTATTCCAAAATGGAAGTTCAGCACGGTGATGAAACACCGGACCGGTTTTCCTATATGGATGTAGACCAGTTTGGTTTCAAAATCGAACGCAGGGATGCATTCAAAAACGGACCGCATGGACAAATTCCATGTTATATTACTTATACAAACAATGAAGTTCACGAAATCCTGAAAACAGGTTTTGAAAAATCACCGATGTTTGCAGGCCGTATCCAGGGATTAGGTCCAAGGTATTGCCCGAGCATCGAAGATAAAATCACCCGTTTTGCGGAGCGTGAACGTCACCAGATTTTTGTTGAACCCGAAGGATGGAATACGGTTGAAATTTATGTGAATGGTTTCTCCACTTCCCTTCCTGAAGATGTTCAGTACAAAGCTTTAAAAATGATCCCCGGATTTGAGAACGTGAAAATGTTCCGTCCGGGATACGCAATTGAATACGATTATTTCCCTCCTCAGCAATTGCACCTGACTTTGGAAACAAAGCTGGTTGGAGGTTTATATTTTGCCGGACAAATAAATGGGACCACGGGCTATGAGGAAGCAGCTTGTCAGGGATTAATGGCCGGCATCAATGCACATTTAAAAGTGAATGGAAAGTCACCTTTTGTGTTGCAGCGTTCTGAGGCCTACATCGGTGTTTTGATTGATGACCTGGTTACAAAAGGTACTGAAGAGCCTTATCGTATGTTTACCTCGAGGGCAGAGTACCGTATCCTTTTACGTCAGGACAATGCCGACATTCGTCTCACCCCTAAATCCTATGAATTAGGTTTGGCGAAAAAGGAGCGTTTAGAACGGGTACAAAAGAAGCAAGCAGAGACGAATGAAATCATAAAGTATTTCAAAACGGAGAGCATTGAGCCTGCTGAAATTAATCCGGTATTGGAACAGATTGGCTCCTCCCCTATCACTCAAAAAGTGAAGATGTTTGGAGTGCTGACTCGTCCGACCATTGCATTGAAAGATTTTACAATTTCACCAAAAGTGAAAGAATTTATATCAAAGTATTCTTCTGAAAGTATTGAGCAGGCGGAAATATTGATGAAGTACGAAGGATACATTTCAAAAGAAAATGAGCTTGCCGACAAGCAAACACGTTTGGAGGATTTGGTCCTTCACGAGGATTTTGATTACAAAAGATTGACTTCTTTGTCGGCCGAAGCACGTGAGAAACTGAATAAAGTAAGACCGAGAACGATTGGACAAGCGTCCAGGATTTCAGGCATTACCCCTTCCGATATTTCCATTTTGATGGTGTATTTGGGAAGGTAAAATTGAATTGTTCCACGTGGAACAATATTAATTTGAATTTAAAGCGGGGATTGAATCGGATTGTGTGGTGGTAATTGAGGATTGTGTTCTTTAAATGATGTTCCACGTGGAACATTTAATATTTTGAAACAATGAATACTATTTCCAGCTTTAACCTATGTGGTGTTTAAAGGAAGGGCTTCTAAAACAGAATACTGGATGTTCATGCTTTTCCACCTCGTTCTTTTAACGGTTTTATGACTAATAGACAAGGTTATTGAGTTGAACACGGGATTTGGGTTCCAATATGAAAATGTGCTATATTCAATATAGGGCTTGCTTACTTTGGTCCCCAGGCTTGCTGCTATGTCCAGAAGACTTCATGATTCTGGAAGGAGCGGCTGGAAATATTGGTTGTTTTGATTCCGCTTATTGGAACTATTTGGCTGTTGATTTTACTTAGGATGGATCGTGAGGAAGGCAAAAATCAGTTTGGACTGATCCGGGAATATGATTTCGATTTATGAATGTTTCACGTGTAACATTCTATAAAATAAAATAGAATAGATATTTAGTTTTTGTGCTGTTTGGTTTTGTGGAGTGAGTGAATAAGAGTGGTAGTTCTTTGAATTGTGTTCCACGTGGAACACTTTTAAAAGTGTCGGTTTTGGTTTGTGTTTACATATCATTTCAACGGCATTTCTAGTAAGAAAGCAAACTTCAAATTTGTTTGTTTGGTTTGTCAAATTCGCTCTTAACCCCTATGGTAAAGTGGAGTGAAATGAATTCTAAAATTGGATGCAAATAAATTGGTATGGTTTGTGCTTGGAGGAGCGGTCCCGTATCAGCGGATTTGACTTCGCTTTTTGATCTGGAAAATGCTGTAAATGATTAAAACTTCTCACAAATGAAAATGTCAGCCTCTGTCATCACGTTGTTAATTGGCTTGAATCTGTTTTGTCAGAATAAAGCTAATCCAATTAAAGTAAATGGTTACACTGTTACTGTGATGATTCCAGATTTTGAATCTGCTGATAGTGTTCAGGAATATACTCTTAAGATGAGTAGGCATGAACTTGCAGGTTTAGAATTTAAAAAATCCGATGGGGATACAAATACCTATTGGATAAGTTGTGAGATTGAAGAGGGTTTAACCCGCACCGACACCGTTCTTATGGAATGCACTTCGGGTTTTATGGGTTGGGACTATAGACCTCAATTTAAATATATGTCTGTTAATAATCCTCGGTATGCTATCAAAACGGGTGTGTATTTATTTACATTTCAAACGAAGGGAAAAGTAAGAAAGTATAGGTTAAAAGCTAAAATGAAAGAGCCAAAGGAATACCGGGATAGTTTCTAACGGATATGCTTTTATTTTTCTGAATATTGTTTATTTTAATTCATGTATGTTCCACGTGGAACGTGCAGAAAATAATATGGAAGTCTTAAGGAGTTGTCCGGTTTGTGATGCATCTGAAACCAGGTTGTTTTTAGAGTGTAAGGACTATACCGTTTCGCAGGAAACATTCAAAATAGTAGAGTGTGCTGCCTGTGGGTTTAAATTTACAAACCCTCGTCCGGATGAAAATAAATTGGGTGATTATTACAAGTCTGAGAATTATATATCTCATTCAAATACTGATAAAGGATTTATCAATTCGGCTTACCAGGCAGTACGTAAATACACCTTATTGCAGAAGCTGAAACTGATTTCCAAATTTTATAAAACCGGGAAATTGCTGGATATAGGATGCGGAACAGGAGAGTTTCTGAAAACGTTTAAGGATGCCAAGTGGGAAACCACAGGAATTGAGCCAAGCGAGGATGCCCGGAAAATGGCAATCCAGAATTATGGACTTGATGTAAAAGGGGAGGAGGGTTTAAAAGACCTTGCCCCTGAAAGTTTTGATGTAATTACGATGTGGCATGTATTGGAACACGTACCACATTTAAACGAGCGTATAGGCGATTTAAAGCGTTTATTGAAACCTAAGGGTATAATTGTGGTTGCGGTACCCAATTGCAGTTCCCTGGACGCTAAAAAGTATGGTGCGCATTGGGCGGCTTATGATGTTCCAAGGCACCTCTATCATTTTATACCCAAAGATATTGAGACCCTTTTCAGGAAACACGGGTTTACAGTATTCCGAACACTTCCTATGGTGTTCGATTCCTTTTATGTTTCCATGCTAAGTGAGAAATACAGTTCAGGCCAATCCAATATTGTTTCAGCTGTATGGACTGGATTCAGGTCAAACCTCTCAGCATTAAAATCTGGTAAAACATACTCCAGCCAGATTTATTTGATTCGCAAATAAAAATTTTCTCCTAACCTCCTTCTTTGAATCATTACGGTTCGTTCTACATTCGATTAAAAATTTACCCCTGAAATTTAATTTCAGACCTCTATTTTCACATCAAAATTTTTTTTGAGTATTCTAAATTAATTTTCGGAGCTATTATTTTCCATCTTAAAAATCCATTCACTTTATCTAGATGGTAAATATCTTCTTTAAGAATCTTTTTTATAGGATTCTGATAGAAGAAGCTATAAAAATGACCAATTTTTGAGCTTTAAAGTGCGTTTTAGCGCTCTATGGTGTTATTTTATTCATACAAACCCGAAAATAGTTTAAAAATCAGCTATCTGGCGAACAATTAGCCGTTTTTAAGGCTAACTTCCACCAAGCCCCTACCGTAATCCCTATCCCAAATCGGTTGTTTTGACCCATTTTTAGGCGTTTTGAGCTGCTTTCTAGAGTCAATACAACACTCTGTCCATTCGAAGGCTAAATCGTCTTAAAACACGTTTTTTGGCCCTTTCCATTAAAATAATTTTCATTTACCACTCATTCGTGGTTTTTAGACCTAAATTTCACGAACAATTTTATAACTACCTGAATATAAATAGATTATGAATTATGTTTTTTGTTTTATTTTATAATTAATTGATAATCAACTAATTATATGTTTTTGTTCTTTTGTGAATAATAACTAATTGGTATACAGTCAAATATGCAGTTGTGCAGGTAGAACCAAGCTTTGGCTGGAAGATATTCGGAAAAAACAATACTTTTGAAGACTGGTAACATTTTTAGAATATGCGCGGACTCTATACCATACTGCTCCTGATACTTTCCAATACATTCATGACTTTTGCCTGGTACGGGCACTTAAAATTCAAGGAAATGAAATGGTTCGAAAACCTTGGAATCATTGCAATTGTGCTTATCAGCTGGGGGATAGCGCTGTTTGAATACATCTTCCAGGTCCCGGCCAATAAAATCGGTTTTAAAGAGAATGGAGGGCCTTTCTCGCTGGTAGAGCTCAAAGTAATCCAGGAAGCGGTTACGCTCGTTATTTTCACTGTTTTTACGCTGATTTTCTTCAAGAATGAAGTGCTGAAATGGAATCACTTTGTGGGCTTTATTTTTCTCATCCTGGCAGTGTATTTTATTTTCAGGAAGTAGGCTTTGGCTTCACGTTCCGGGTTTAAAGCTTTAGGTTAATTGGCTTGGTTGATAGTTTTTATCCCTGAAATGAGGCTGAAACGGCCAGCAGAAAAAAGAGTGGGGTTGCGGTTGGTTTCACATTATCTTATTTTTATGAGCTGTGAGCGAGTTTCCTCAATTTCGGCTACAGCCTTAATTCGCTTAGTCTCCAATTCATAAAATTTCATCCGTGTTAAAGGCTGATGTTGATCTTCGCGATATTCATACCCGTAAAAACGCCCGTAGATGAATGCGTTGCGCTCTTCTGTAAGTGTGCTGTCTATGCGCATTCCATCGGAATGCAATTCGTAGTAAACAATAGGACTGTACGGCATGTAGGTACCACTAAGTTCCGGAAAGCCCACGCTGCCGGCATATTCCAGTGTACTGTCAGCATCCTGGTTGGCAGCCGTGGCGGATACGAACATTGGAAAATTTAACCGCAGAACAATGCTATCGTTCCGGATCCTGAGCAGGGTAAGGGTATTGGCTTGCGGACGGCCATCGGTTTCCAGCAGCAGATCAAAGGTGTTTGCATTTGCCTTCAAAAGCAAGGGATATTCCCGCTCGTAAAAAAAATAAAATGTGGTGGAGTCGGATAAAAGGACTTTGCCATTGCGTTTTACAATCAGCTGTTCGTATACCCCCCCGGAACTTCTGTAGTATCGGTTCCAAGGAGCAACTCGAAATTATCAGCAAGGGTCACTGTTTCGGCCTTAATGTGCCTGCCTTTTATTTGCTGCGCTTGGGCCGAAAATAAGAGGGTAAGAGCAGGAATGAGAATAAATAAACGGGCCATAATACAAAACACTTATACACTAAAAACAAATCTATCCTTGTGTTACGAATGTACGTTTTTTAATGCTATAAAGCGAATATTGTACGCGGGATGTTAGAAGCAGAGCCCACCAGCGTTTGCTGGCGGAACCCCGCTTCCGGATTATTCTTAGGGCCCTTCATTGTCTGGCTGTTCAGCGGCACTAATGGTAAAGGCCCTGTGCTTTACGTGTTTGGTTTATTCGCAGATTTATGCATTTGCCCTCTGCGAACCTAAATTCATGGTTTCAGGATAAAATGTGACCTCCCCGGTTGAGATGTCGTGAGTGCCTCCAACAATTCCAATTTGTCCGCTTTCAATCATCTCCTTCAGGATAGGGCTGCGTTCCATTATTGATTTAACGGTACGTTTAACATTTATGGTCGCTACATTTTCTACGAAAACAGAATTTTTTGAATTGCGGTTTTCTTTTGTCTGCGTTTCTTCATCAACCGCAGGTCTGATTTTGGTCAGCAATGCAGTTAAGTTGCCCATTTCAACGTGGTCACAAGCGCCTTTTACCGCTCCGCATTTTGTATGTCCCAAAACAACAATAATTTTTGATCCCGCAACTTTGCAAGCAAACTCCATGCTGCCTAAAATGTCCTCATTGATGATGTTTCCCGCAATACGTACGCTGAAAATGTCACCCAGTCCCTGGTCAAAAATTAATTCGGCAGAAGTCCGGCTGTCAATACAGCTGAGGATTACAGCAAACGGATGTTGTCCGTCTGATGTTTCGTTTGCCTGTTGCAGAAGGTTACGGTTAATCTTCAGGTTATTTACAAACCGTTTGTTACCTTCTTTTAATAAGTTTATAGCCATTGACGGGGTTATGGCTGCCTGCATTTCTTTTGTTAGTGTTTTCATTTTTAGGTTTTTATTTGTTTATGATAGGTAAAATTTTTCCGGTTGATGTGGCTGAGGTATTTCAGTTTCTTTTAAAAGCTGTTTAATATTTATTTCTATCGTTCTGGCAATAGCCGTTACCGCTGTGTCTGTGGGCTTGTTCTCAAAAGGGTCCTGCATGTGTTTGGCCGATTTTTCCAATAAGAAAAATGCTGTTGAAATAGCTATCAGGAGCGGTGTTTCAAATAAGCCGTCCACCCGCAAGGAAACGGCAAGCGTGATTACAAAAAGGTAGATGATACCGTGAAGAAAAAGGCGGTATGTAACAGGAAATATAGTGGTTTTTATACGTTCGCATTTTCCCTGTGCATCACAAAGCCTTACCAGCGTGTTGTCCAGCTGTAATTGCGAAAAAATATCCAGCTGATTTGTTTCTTTGAGTTGTTTAATATCTTTTCCGTTCAGTTGGAGCAAGGCTAAGGGTTTATTGTTGTGTTGTTTTATTTCGTTCAGGTCTTCCTGGGAGATTAAACCATCCAGGTTATCAGTCGGGCTTAACCCCCTGAGAGATTGGCCTAAAGAATAACACCAGGCAATCTGCCTGAAGGCGATTTTTCTGATGGTTTCGTCATTGCCTTTGGCAGTGAGGCTTTGTAGCTGAATTACAAAACTTCTGGAGTCATTAACGATAGCCCCCCATACTTTTCGGGCTTCCCACCATCGGTCATAAGATTGGCTCAGTTTAAAAGAAAGAAGAATTGAAATGGCCGTTCCGATGAAAGCGGGTATGGTCAGGGGCATTTCAGGCAATGCGTTTTGATACCTGTCGGTAATATATAGAACGGACAGGGATAGTATTAATACAATGACCAGGTCGTATTTTACCTTGTTTATTATGTAGGATGCGGGTATTTGTTTGTTTAGCAGCATACTTCATTTTTAAGTCCGGCACAAAGATAGTGATAGTTTTTTAAAAGATAGTATTGCTATCACAAATAATTGTAAAGATATTTTTCTTAGTTTTGTTGCTGCAAACGATAGAAGTAAAAATACCCTGATATGAAGCTACATTTACAGATAAAAATGAATGAGGCACTGTACCTTCGTAACCCCGAAAGTTCAGATTTAGGAAAAAACATCCTGAAACATAGCGTTCAGTTAATTTACAAGACTGGTTTTGAGTCGTTTACATTTAAGAAGCTCGCGGAAGACATTGGCACAACCGAAGCGGGTATTTACCGCTATTTTGAAAACAAGCACAAGTTGCTGGTGTACTTAACAGCCTGGTATTGGAGCTGGCTCGAATTTCAAATACGGTTCCATACCAATAATATCAAGGACCCGGCTGTGAAGCTGAAAAGGGTGATAAAGCTATTGGCAGCCGCTGTTGAGGATGATGAACAAACAAGTTATATCAATGAAAGTTTATTGCACCAGATTATTATTGCAGAAGGTTCAAAGGCATATTTGACAAAGCAGGTTGGCGAGGATAATAAGCAGCAGTTCTTTAAGCCATACAAGGACCTTTGTGCAGTTGTTGGTACTATTATTTCAGAATGCAATCCAAAGTACAAATACCCGAAGTCCCTGGCATCTACGATTATTGAGATGGCTCATTTTCAAAACTTCTTTATGAACAACCTGCCTTCACTTACTGATTTCGGTAAGAACAAGGAAGAAAGCGAAATAATTGCCTTTCTGAACGATTTGGTTTTTACCAGTTTGAAAAAAGTATAATTGTCCAGGGCCTCCTGGCGCAAGGCGTTTAAAAAGGTATGTTTCCACAACAATTTTGCATTCTCAAAGTTCTCGTACCGCTGGCTAAGTGTAGGTTATTCGTGCGATTATCAGGTTTTTACGAAACGGAGGAATGCCCCCCCGGGTAAGAAGTACTGTTCCGGCCAATGTTGAAAGCAGAATCTTTGACGAAAACAACAATAAAAAAACTGAAAAAATTTGCACCAACAAGCAAATAAATTCATACATTTGCCCTCCAAATTAAAAACAATGAGCTGGTACCCTAGCTCAGTTGGTAGAGCAAAGGACTGAAAATCCTTGTGTCACTGGTTCGATTCCAGTGGGTACCACGTTAAAAATCAAGCCCTTACAGAAATGTAAGGGCTTTTTTGTTTTTGGTGGTTTGTGACCCTGATTAACTGTTCCATTTAAAAGATTATATTAGCTTGGAAAAAGCGTTTTGTTGCGTAACCACCTAAATATGGGTGGATAAGCGAAATAACGTAGCGGGTATGCACAAGTTAGCAGCAAGCGTAACAGACGACCGTGCAACCTGACAGTAACGGACGGACGGACAAGAAAAGTAAACCATTTTGACAGACAGACAAACAAAAACAGACCATATTGAAACGGGACAACGGGTAAGCCGACACTCTTTGCTGACCCTTGTGTATTTTTTCTTTTTCCCCACCGCACATTTTTTATTCATTTTTTTGCCACCGCACAATGGCACATTGGCTTTTGCCCCGACACACAAAAACCTACGCTTCGGCAAAAGCCAAAGAGCCATTTTTCCCAACGCTTTTTTAACTTTGCATTTATAAAACATCTATAAAGAGAATACTATGCTATCAACAGAGAAAACATTATCAGAAGTAATTGAAATATTAAGACAACGAGGTTACACAGAAGACTTTAACCTGTTAGAAGAAAACATCTCATACAAAAAAGGAGGCGAAAAGGTTGATTTGAACGACATCGTTATTGATAAAATATATCGTTTTACCGGACAAAACGATTTGGAAGACGAAGCCATTTTATATGCAATGAGAAACCGAAAAGACGGAGCAAAAGGCGTATTTGTTAATGGATATGGAACTTACACGGACTCAGGGGCAAACGCTGTAATCAGCAAAATTAATGTTGAAGAAAATGACAACGATGATTGGACGATAGAAAAATGATTTTTATTAACTTTGCACCGTGAAATATTTATCTTTCATATTAGCCATTTATGTTTTGTTGCTGACAGCAGCACCAAGTTTATTGGAGGACAAATGTTTTCAGGAGCAAACAACTGAACAATCCCAAGACAACCAAGATAAAGATTGTGGCGATTGTTGTTCGCCTTTTATGAATTGCCATACCTGTTTAGGATTTACTTTCCCGATAGCAAACTTCTCTTTAAACTCTGTCCTTACCTATTCAGATAAAAAAGTTTCCATATACAAGGACAATACTACGTCTGACTTTTGCTCTTTCATTTGGCAACCGCCTAAGATTAGTTAATGTTTCCGTGCCTTCGGCACAATAACAAATTGCGGTGCTACGCACCGCCAATTCTTATTTTTCAAACATTAATAATCATTCAGACAATGAAGCTAAAAATCATTTTGCTGCTAATGACAGCATTTCATATAAATACCGTATTCGGACAGAATACATTTAAAGCAGTCATAAAAGACAGCGAAACGAAAGAGCCGTTAATCGGTGCGACAGCAATTTTATCAGGAACAGCAACAGGAGCAACCGCAGACATTGACGGACTGATAACCTTAACCAATATTCCAAACGGAAAGCAGATAATTGAATTTCGTTATATCGGTTATGAAACACGAAAAGACACGTTTGAATTTCCGTTGACAACATCAAACCTGATAGAGATTTTTCTCAAATCAAATGCAGACGAGTTGGACGAAATTGTGATTTCATCTACACGAAGTTCAAGAACAATCAAAGACATTCCAACAAGAATTGAATTTATTGCAGGAGAGGAATTAGAGGAAAAAGGAAATATGAAAGCGGGCGATATTCGTATGCTTTTGAGCGAAAGCACAGGCATACAAACGCAACAAACTTCGGCAACATCTGCCAACGCTTCTATTCGTATTCAGGGGCTTGACGGACGATACACCCAAATCCTTAAAGACGGTTTTCCCTTATTTGCAGGTGCAGCAAGCGGTTTGGGACTTTTACAAACGCCACCGCTTGACTTAAAGCAGGTAGAAATTATTAAAGGTTCTTCATCTACACTTTACGGAGGCGGAGCAATAGCAGGATTGGTAAACCTGATTTCCAAAACGCCAACTGATGAAAGAGAGTTACGTTTTCATTTAAACGGAAGTTCGGGCAGAGGTTTTGACCTCAATGGTTTTTACGGACAACGTTTCAATAAAATAGGAACAACAATATTTGCCTCACATAACCGCAATTGGACTTACGACCCTGCAAATATTGACCTTACAGCTATTCCAAAATTTGACAGGTATGTTTTCAATCCCAAGTTGTTTGTTTATTTCAGCGATAAAACAAAACTGAATGTTGGATTAAACACAGCCATTGAAAACCGTATCGGTGGCGACATACATTTTATACAAGGAAAGGGCGACACTATCCACAGTTATTTTGAAGAAAACAAAACACAACGCTATTCCACGCAATTGTCTTTTGACCATAAATTTAATGACAAAAGTTTTTTCAATTTTAAAAACAGCGTGAGTTACTTTAACAGGATAATCAACATTCCTAATTATAGTTTTGACGGCACACAAACGGCAACTTTCAGCGAAGCAAGCTATACCAATGTCAGGGAAAAAACAGAATGGGTTACAGGGGTAAATCTTTGGACAGACAATTTTCAGGAAAAGCAGTTAGATACTTTTCCGTTGAGAAATTACGACCAAATTACTTTTGGTGCATTTGCTCAAAATTCGTGGAAAGCTACCAAGTGGCTCAATCTTGAAACAGGTTTCAGAGCCGATTATGTTATTGACTATGGCATTGCATTACTGCCAAGAGTTTCGGCATTATTCAAAATAACGGATAAATTTTCTTCACGTCTTGGCGGTGGATTTGGCTATAAAACGCCAACCATTTTTACCGAAGAAAGCGAACGCATACAATATCAAAATGTAATGCCGATTGATAAAAATATCAACAAATTAGAACGCAGTTACGGAGGAAATGTTGATTTTAATTACCGCACTGCATTTGGCGAAAAAGTAACGTTTAGCATTAACCAACTTTTCTTTTACACCTATTTGAATAATCCTTTGTTGCTTGACTATCAAACAAACGGCTTATACCAATTTATCAATTCGGCAGGGCATATTAATACAAGAGGAACGGAAACCAATATCAAAATCGGCTATGAAGATTTTAAATTGTTTTTGGGCTATACGTTTACAGATACACGCTTGCATCAAAACGGAGTTTCGACAAATACGCCACTCACGCCAAAGCACAGGATAAATTCAGTTTTAATGTATGAAATAGAGGATAAATGGAAAGTAGGTTTGGAAACGTATTATTTCAGCCCTCAAAAATTAAGTGACGGAGCAACAGGAAAACAATATGTGCTTTGCGGATTTATGGTTGAAAAGCTATGGGAAAAATTTTCTGTTTACATCAACTTTGAAAATTTCCTTGACGCACGGCAAACCCGATTTGACACCATTTATACAGGAACAGTTACCAATCCTGTTTTCAGGGACATTTACGCACCGCTTGATGGATTTTTAATTAATGGCGGTATAAAATTAAAATTGTAAGAATTATGCAAAAGACAATATTTAAAATCATAAAAATGGATTGCCCAAGCGAGGAGCAATTGATACGAATGAAACTGCAAAAGTTTGATGAAATAAAATCATTGGAGTTTGATATTGCAAACCGAAAATTGACAGTTCATCATATTGCGGAAAGCCAACCTATACTTTCGGCTTTGGAAACTCTAAATCTTGATACAACCTTAATTTCAACGGAAGAAAATACAATAGAAATAGAAGCAGGCACAAGCAGTATGCAACGAAAATTATTGTGGACGGTTCTTATTATCAATTTCCTGTTCTTCGGGTTGGAAATGCTGTTTGGCATTTTTTCCAATTCAATGGGATTGGTAGCGGACAGTTTGGATATGCTTGCTGACAGTATCGTTTACGCATTGGCATTATTTGCAGTTGGGGGAACGATTGCAAGAAAAAATAACATCGCCAAGTTTGCAGGATATTTTCAAATCCTTTTAGCTGTTATCGGTTTCATTGAAGTTGTCAGACGTTTTATCGGAGTTGAAAAAATGCCCGATTTTCAAACAATGATTGTAGTTTCTGTTTTAGCCCTGATAGCAAATGTGATTTGTCTTTACTTATTACAAAAAGGGAAAAGCAAAGAAGCCCATATGCAAGCGAGTATGATTTTTACTTCCAATGACGTAATCATTAATTCGGGTGTAATCCTTGCGGGACTTTTGGTTAATTGGCTTAATTCAGGTTATCCCGACTTGATTATTGGAGCAATTGTTTTTGTAATTGTTGCAAGAGGAGCATACAGGATATTACAGTTAGCGAAATAAAAAGCCAACGCACACAAGCACACACATTTTGCAGCCGCTACAAGCCAACACGCAAACCAAAGCTGCAAAAAGAGTGTTCTTGTTTTCCCGAAAAAAAATGAATAAAAAATTTTCCTGCCCTTCTGAAAAAAGAAAAAATACCCGAACGCACAAGCCGACAACGACACTTACACCGACATACAGACAATGGTTTACTAAGACGGTGGACAGAACGCCAGCTGCTAACAGCGGTTTGGCGTAATGGGGGCGGACGTGCTTCGTATGACAGTTTTTCTTAAATTTGAACTTTCGGCTTCGTATGAAGTTTTGTGCTGAAAAGCCCCCACTACGCCAAGCCGCAAACCGTTAGGCAACATTTTATAGACACCAACAATGACCAATATCGCATTAGACACCAATATTTGGATATATTTAACAAACGACACTTTTTTTGAACTTTGGCTTAAGTTAAAGCAAATGAAAGAAGCGAAAGAAATTCGTGTAATTGTCAATGACATCATACTTCAAGAATGGGAAAGAAACAAACCTACGACTATAAAGAATCTTACAAATAATATTAAAAACGAATACAAATCAGCATTGAATCTTTCTAACTATTTTGTAGGGGAAGCGAAAGAAAAATATTTAGAGACAATTTCACAATATAAGGGCGAAGCAACAAGAATAGAAAAAGCTGTAGCAAGAGTTGAAGAGATTGAAGCATTTATGAAATCTTGTACGATAATTCCAGTAACAGAAAAACAAAAATTATTTGTTGCGGAATTGGCAATCAAGAAAATCCCACCATTTCATAATAACAAAAATAATTACAATGATGCATTAATACTAGTGAACATATGCGAGTTTGCGGACAGTGAAATCCCATTTTTATATGATTTAATTTACGTTTCGAATAATCCGAAAGATTTTATCGATGAAAAAACAAATAATATTTATGAGGCGCTATGCGAAGGTCTTAAGGAGGATATTAGAATAAAAAATGTAACTCAATTAGGAGAAGCATTAAAGCTTGCCCCAGAACTTTTTGAATACTTTGATGATTGGTTGGAAGAACAGCTGGAAAATGAAGCAGAACGATATTCTGATATGATACGAGGAAAATAAAATGTTGAATACTCAAAAATATATTTGCAAAAACTGCGGACAAGAACACGATGTTTGGCCTGCATTAGCATATTCTTCCCCTACATTTTATAATGACCTGAGTGATACTGACAAAGAGTCTATAGCGGAACTGGACTCAGACTTCTGTGTGATTGAGCATCCTGACCAAACCGACAGATTCATTCGCTGTTCATTGACTTAAAAAGTTAACGACCATTGCGAAGCTCTCCAATATGTGCCTTGGGTTTCTCTGAGTGAAAAAAGTTTCTAGGATTATGCGGACAATTTTAATAATGAATCACGAACAAAATATTTCGTCTGGCTGAGTAACAAATTACCTTTAGAGTTCCTCCTGGAGGTTACATATCCGTTACATTGAGGAACTCTGAAAGAAAATTTCGAATACCACAGAATTCTATAAAATGTAAGACAACAAAACTACTGCAAGACTTACAAAAGTATCACAGGGCCTACCATAGACAAAAATTTGACAAATCGAATGGCAGCAGTGGCCATTGCACAACCGCTCTAAAAGAAAATAAGTATTAAAAGAAACGAAGTTCGCTCAAATGGTACAGGAACAGCCCTGCTTATTTGCTCACTGGAAATTGGTTCATCCCTAAATATGTATATATTTAATGTGGTTTATTAACATGAAGAGCCGTTTGAAGGGAGACTTTCATGCACGGTTCCGTGAGAACGTAAGGGTGAAATTCCCTTGCGAGACTCGATTATAGCCAATACTTAAAGACAAACTGTACAAATGGACACACAAGAAAAGTCGCAAATACCCTTCCCTCGACAGTTACTTTCAGGCAAGCTCGCATGTGCTTGGAAAACAAATACCCCATACAAATAAACGCTCAACACATTAACACAATGAAACGAGAAATAGAAAAACAAAAAAGGGAAATATCCGATTACAAATTTGCATTGGATCAAGCCTCCATTGTAGCGATCACCAATACAAAAGGAATCATTGTTGATGCGAATGACAATTTTTGTACAATTTCAAAATACAGCAGAGAAGAGTTAATAGGACAGGACCATCGCATTATTAATTCAGGTTATCACCCAAAAGAATTCATCCGTGACCTATGGGTGACTATTGCAAATGGAAAAGTATGGAAAGGCGAAATAAAAAATAAAGCAAAAGATGGCACCTTTTATTGGGTAGATACAACCATTGTCCCATTTTTAGATGATCAGGGAAAGCCCTTTCAATTTATTGCTATCACAAGTGATATCACCACTCGGAAAGAAAAGGAAGAGAAGCTGAAAATAACCCAAACATACCTACAATCAAGCATTGAGAGCTATAAAGATATATTTCTCTTTTCAATAGATACTCAATTCAATTACTTAGTTTTTAATTCAGCATTTAAAGCTGCCACTAAGTATGCCTATGGAACCGAAGTAGTTGAAGGAATGTCATTGTTTGACAGCATTACTATAGATGAAGACAAGATTAAAGCAAAAGTAAATTGCGAAAAAGCCTTGACCGGAGAAAGCCACACTACTTTAGAGGTATATGGTGATATAAATCGAAGTTATTATGAAACAACTTATAGTCCTATTCTCAGCCAAAACGGGGAGACAATTGGAGTTACAGTATTATCTGCAAATGTAACGGAACGGAAAAAAGCCGAAGAACAATTGCAGGAGGCAAATAAAGAGTTGGAATCATTTTCTTATTCGGTTGCTCATGATTTAAGAACACCACTTCGTTCGCTGCACGGCTATGCTGAAATGCTGAGCCAGGATTATGAAAATGTATTGGATGAGGAGGCAAAGCGGATTATTGGAAACATAAAGTATAATGCCTCAAAAATGGGACGTTTGATTGATGATTTACTTTCATTTTCCCGTCTTGGAAGGAAGGAGGTACAGTTGCGTAAAATCAATATGAGCGAACTCACCAAAGACGTAGTTAATGAAATAAACAAATCAGTTTCTCATAAGGCAGACATACATATAGATAGCCTTCATGAAGTAATGGCCGATTATAGTTTGCTGTTCCAGGTAATGGTAAATCTTCTTTCAAATGCGATTAAATACTCTTCCAAGAGAGAAAAACCGATCATTCAAATATCTTCAGAAGCCAAAAATGATGAAATCATATTTTCCGTAAAAGACAATGGAGCTGGTTTTGATATGAAATACATCAGTAAACTGTTTAGCGTATTTCAAAGATTGCATACGGAACGTGAATTTGAAGGAACTGGTGTAGGTTTAGCCATTGTGCATAGAATTATAACAAAACATGGAGGAAAAGTATGGGCGGAAGGGAAAGTGGATAACGGAGCAACTTTTTATTTTACATTACTCAAAAACCAACAAAAAAACAATTATGAAAAACAGCGAAATTGAAGTTTTACTGGTAGAAGACAATATGGGAGATGCCGAACTTACTATCAGGGCTTTGAAAAAGAATAACCTGGCAAACAAATTAATTCACCTGGAAAATGGTGCAGATGCACTTGACTATATTTTTGCTCAGGGGATATATGCTAACCGAATCATAGATAATATTCCCAAAGTAATTTTATTAGACTTAAATATGCCCAAAGTGGGTGGCATTGAAGTGCTGCAGAAAATTAAATCAGATGAACGAACAAAGAAAATCCCCGTAGTTATACTAACATCCTCAAAGGAGGATCCCGATATTGAAAAATGCTATGACCTGGGTGCAAACAGCTATATTGTAAAACCTGTTGAATTTGACAATTTTGTGAAGGCGGTTGATGAGCTTGGACTATATTGGTTTTTATTGAATCAACCGCCTTGCCGATAGGAGTTGGTTAACAATAAGACAAATAATTTGGTTCCAGTAGACAAAAAGCAGTGGCCATTGCACAACCACGCTAAAAGAAAAATAGGTATTAAAAGGAACGAAGTTCGGTCAAGTGGGCTTCGTTTTTTGATTTTATGTGGTGCTATTTTTTTTGTTGACTTATCCGAAATTATACCTGTAGCGCCTTGAATATAATTTATTGGTATATTTAAATGCAGTACTTTGTAGCAAGGTCATTGAATAATCTACCAGCTGGTAACCGTAAACCGTTAGTGCAAATTTAGAATGACAGCAACCGAAAAACATACGGGATATTTTTTCCATGCTTCATGACGGAGTGATTTCTGCGTGGGCTGGGGACAAAAATTTGTTGACCTTAACAGTCGAATGTCAGTATTTAGCGGAACGCCTTGACAAATCCTTTGACAGATTTTATGTTGAGCTGTGGCAGGTTGACGAATTATTTTTAACCACATGGCCAAACCCTTTTGGTTTACCGGTGCAGATTCTGGCCGAAATAAGTAATATATTTAGAGCACAATTGGAATTACTATCGGCTGACATCAAAGACGGAAAGGTTGTGGTTGCTTGTAATCAGCACGACACAAACTTTGACTATTGCGGGGGGAACTTGACAATTGGTTGCCATACAATAAAACTTTTTGACCAAAATAAAACCGAATTGACAATTGACCAGTTTAACATAATATGTAAGGGTTATTGGGACGAGTGGAGCAAGAAATGAAATCTGCCTATACACCCGTTTGGCGAAAAGTGGTTTTAGTATTTAATTGAATCTATGTGCTTCTTATCAAGTTTACTTCTGGAAGAGAGTTTTGCGTCCCGAATCAGGTTATTCGCCAAGCGCCAAAATGTATTGACATGCCGCTCGGATTACATCAGTGGCGATTCTGTTGCGACAGTGGAATTTTGAAATTGATAAACAAACGACAAATGGGCCAAAATTGACCACAATTTTAAAAAATTGGCCATTTTCCATCACATAAACCTGAAAATTAATCAGAAATCAAGCGATTCTCATCAAAAACGATAAATTAGGCTTGCTAATACTCAAAAAATGAAAAAATACACCACAATTCATACATTTTTTTGGCTTTTTACCTTAGTAAGTTTGCCTGCCGCCCGTGCGCAGCAAACATCCGAAAATATACCAAAACCCGTTTTCAAAGACGGGGAGGCACAAATTGTCCCTGAATATACGGTTGAAAAAGAATGGATCAAAGAGGAGCTTTGGGTGGAAACCACCTTTGATTCGGATGGTGATGGCAAACTGGACCGCATGCACGTGTTTGTGACCAGGCCTCTTCAAACAGGGTCAAAACAGCTCAAGCTACCGGTTATCTATATGTCGAGCCCCTATTATGGGCTGACATTGTGGGCAATGATGGATATTTTTCCGAAAAAGAGCAGATTCTGGAATGTGAAACACGAAATAGGGGCAAATCCGCGCCCTCACAAACATGGCAAGCTTAAAACACGCACAAAAAGGCCGTTCTGGTGCGCATACATGGAAAAAACCTGGATCCCAAGAGGGTATATAATGGTATATTCCTCGTCACCAGGCACCGGGTTGTCGGATGGTGCCCCAACCATAGGGGGCGAAAATGAATCGCTGGCACCCAAGGCGGTTATAGACTGGCTTTGTGGCCGTGCAAAAGGATATACCACACGCAAAGGCAGCCAGGAAGTAAGTGCTTTCTGGAGTTCCGGAAAAGTGGGGATGACCGGTACTTCCTACGATGGTACACTTTGCCTGGCGGCAGCTACAACCGGGGTGCAGGGGCTGGAAGCCATTATTCCCGTTGCTCCCGTTTCCTCATTTTATAACTATTACCGTTCAAACGGGCTGGTCCGTTCACCTGGTGGCTATCTGGGGGAAGATGCCGATGTTCTCTACGATGCAATAAACACAGGCGATAAATCCAGGCGCAAGCGTAACAACATCGCTGTAAGGGATAAAGTGCTGGTTCCCGGTGAGGACAGGATAACTGGTGATTACAATGATTTCTGGAAAGAGCGCGATTACCTGAATAAACTGGATAATATGCACGCAGCCATGATAATGTCCCACGGTTTCAACGATTGGAACGTAATGCCCGAACAGAGCTACCGTTTTTATAAAGCTGCCGAAAAAAAAGGCTTGCCGGTTCAGCTCTATTACCATCAGTACGGGCACGGTGGAGAACCCCCGTTAACCATGATGAACCGGTGGTTTACAAGGTACCTGCACGGCATTGAAAATGGTGTTGAAAACGACCCGCGCGTATGGATTCACCGCGAACGTGAAAATTCGCCAACCGCCTACAAAAACTTTCCCGACCCCGAAGCCGCTGGCGTAACCCTTTACCTGCAGTCGGGCAGTAACGGAACAGGCGCTTTAAGCCCGCAAAAGCAGGAGGGCCAAAAGCCGGAAACATTTTCTGACGACTGTTCGGTTGATGCAAAAATGATGACTGAAAGCCAAAACGCAGGCTACCGTTTACTTTATGTTTCTCCGGTTCTGGAAAAAAACATCCGCCTGTCGGGGGTTAGCAAAGTAACAATAAAACTGGCATGCAATAAGCCTGCGGCCAACCTTTCTGTTTACCTGGTTTCACTTCCATGGCAGGAAGGTAAAAACGTAATGCCCTATGATAACATCATTACACGTGGTTGGGCCGATCCTCAGAATTACAAATCCATTGAAAAAGGCGAAGCGCTTGTTCCCGGACAATATTACGAGGTATCTTTTGAACTGATGCCCGATGATCAGGTGATACAGAAAGGCGAACAGATAGGATTAATGATATTTTCAAGCGATAAATATTTTACGCTTTTGCCCAAAGCTGGTACACAACTGACTGTGGATCCCAATGCTACAAGCCTTACTATTCCTGTAGTTGGTGGGATTTCAGAATATGAAAACGCTGTAAAAGGCAACGCGGAATAAAAGAACCTGAAAAATGAAAGCACTACTCTCTTTATTAATTGTTTGGATGAGCCTGCCGTCCTTTTCGCAGAAAGCCATTGTGAGCGGGCGCATTACAGACTCTACTAAAATGGGGACCATAGAAGGCGCACAAATACACTTCCTTAAAAATGATACCACCATTATGTCGGGTTTCAGGGGTTCTTACAGGATTGAACTTAAAAAACACCTTTCTGATACCATGGTTGTCACACACTGGAAATACGGTTCGGTCAGAGTGCCTGTTGCATTATTGGCTGGTGCAATGGAAGAGCTGAACATCGCTTATCCCGTATCCTGCAAATCGTTCCCGAAAACAGGTGTTTGTCCCATGTGCCATACAGGCGCAAATTCAATAAGGATCGTTTATGGCATGCCTTCAAAAGAAATGTTTGAAAAATCAGAGAAGGGTGAAGTGAAGCTGGGCGGTTGTGTGGTAGACGATTGTATGCCGCACTATCACTGCAAAACGGATAGGATTGATTATTGAATAAGCGGTAATGGCTGCATGGTACCCTGAATGTGAATGCCCCCTGTTCTTTAAAGTTCTTAATAGTTTATCCCTAACACCAATGCAATCCCTCTATACCGGAAACCGGCAGTTTCCTGGGGGATGCCAATCATCTGGCTTTCTTCAATATCGTTTGGGGTCCGTAGGTCTGCAAACTGAGGCTGTTGGCTTATCTTGCCATAGGCTGTCAGCAGGCCGATGGAAACAATTTTCTTCTTGTTGATTACACGCAACCCTGCCGAAAAGTGCCACAAATTAATGTAGGTGTATGAAATGTCATTGTATTCATACATTACATTGTCAGGGTTGGCTGCAGAGAAATCAGAATTGATGCCCATCAAAAGACTGTATTTGTTGTTCAGGCGCTGTTCCAGTCCCAGTGCGAAATTCAAAACCGGGTTTGCAAATTTGGTGATACCACTTACGCTGTCGGAATTAAAACGAACAATTTTATTGCTTTTATAGGAGGTGTCGTTCACTGGGGAAAACACGCTGTAGGGAGCGATAGGGGCAAAGAACTCTCCGCTTAGGTAGAGTTTGGTTTTGGAAAATTTAATGCAGGTGCCAAGGGACATAGAAAGCGGTGTTTTGTATTTGAACGGCCGGTTGTTCTCCTTGTCGAACAGCAGATAACTGTCATTCCCGTATTGAGTGGAATTGTTGAGGTACCACTCGGATGTAGCATTGCCTATTCCTCCCAGGTTCAGCGATGGCAGTGTAATCGCCAGCCCGGCATTTACCCGGTCTGATTTATATGCCGCTCCCAGCTTTAGTATATAGCTGAAATTGTTCATCAGAACATTCTGCAGCGATTGAAAATTGGCGCTGTAGCTGTAAGTGCTGTCGTCCAGCCCCAATGCAGTAATATTCATGTTGCGCTGGAATTTCTGATAACGGTAGGCAAGAAAATGGGTCATTCCCAGTGAAAAATGCTTATTTACCCGATAGCTGCCTGATAATCCGCCCCAGGTTTCGTAAATGCGTGTGCGCCCTTCAAAGCTTGCAATGAAATCATAGCGCCTTACAGTATCGGCTGTCCAGTAGCTAGGCATTATGTTGCTGATGCTGTGCAGCGCCTGGCTGAATGCAAAATCAACATCATTGCGGGTGATAATAATAAATCCCAGCTCTGTGTTTTTACCGGTATGAAAACTTCCGCTGATAAGCTGTGGTAAAATGCCATAGTTAAAGTTTTTCAAATCTATTCCATTGCCCAGAACGTTCGAAAGTTTAATGTCTTCCAGCTTGTACACATTGGCCGAAATGGAAATGGTTCCGGAATCTTTAAACGCCACCGTGGCCGGATTGTAAAACAATGCACCATTATCGCAATAGCTGGAAACAACAGCTCCGCCAAGCAGGCTGGAGTTGCATCCATACTGCGCGTTCCAGTAGTTGTTTTCCTGGGCGAAGGCAGGTTGCAGAAACCATACAGAAAGCAGCAGGAGTAAGGTGTGTTTCACATTTCAATAATACAAAAATATAGCAATATGGGCTCAGCAAATGTTGCGGTTTTGGTTCAAATCGGGAGTAAATGTGACTGGCACAATAATAATCACGGATAAAAGATTTAAATTTGAAAAACAAATTCTCTCTTGGCATTTTAATAAGATAAAGTAATTGAATGCAATTGAAAATTTAACCGGTAGTGCCGAAAACCGGCTAGAGTGGTATACAAACAAATAATTTATCAGCCATGGCAAAAAAAACAGCAAAAAAAGCAACAAAGAAAACAAAACCAGCACCTAAGAAAGCAGCTAAAAAGGTTGTGAAAAAAGTGGCAAAAAAAGCAGCAAAGAAGTCTGCCCCTAAAGCCATAAAAAAGGCAGCAAAAACTGCTCCTAAAAAGACTGCAAAGAAAGCGGCAGCAACACCAGAAAGGTTTCTGGCAGTGAACCCTTATTTAACGTTTAATGGCAACTGTGAAGAGGCCTTCGAATTCTACAAATCTGTTTTTGGTGGAAACTTCAGTACTGTGAGCCGTTTCAAAAGCATGCCCCCTTCTGAAAACATGCAACCTCTTACTGAAGCCGATGGCAATAAGCTCATGCACATTTCTTTACAAATAAGCAAGGAAACGGCACTTATGGGTAGTGATATATTGGAAGGCTACGGCTTTAAATTTGTGGAAGGGAACAACTTTAGTATTTCGCTGACAGGCCGCAATGAAAAAGAAGGAGAGCGCCTCTTCAATGGACTTTCAAACGGAGGCAAAGTAACCATGCCGATGACAAAAACATTCTGGGGTTCTTATTTTGGAATGTTTACAGATAAGTTTGGCATCCAGTGGATGGTGAGCTGTTGATCAGTAAATAGCATTGATTTCCGGGACAGCAACAGCCGTTATTAAAAACGGTGCTTTCCCGGAAATGTAATGACCCCAGGTATGCACACCGTTCGAAGAGGCCCTGGAAAAAAGCGGTTGCCGTGAAATGGCATTTACTGGCAAACCAATGAAAGGTTATGTGCTTGTTAATGAGTGACTGTATGCCGCCCAAAGAATTTTACTATTGGATAAATCTTTGTTTGGGGTCAACAAAAAAGCAAGAGCCACAAAAAAAACGGAAGAAAAAATAAGTGTAAACCGTATATCGGAAAATTATAGTATCTCGTTGTCAGCCAGCTCTTTAGTGAGCTTGGTAAAGCCAATTACATTGTTTTCATCATCGTGCAGTGCTGTAATTAAAATGCTGCCCCAAAAGGTTTTTCCATCTTTTCTCAGCCTCCTGCCTACATGGCGTGCCCGGCCCTCCTTGGTAGCGTGTGCAATTAGTCTTTGTGGCAAGCCTTCCTGCCTGTCCTGTGGCAAATAAAAAATGCAAAAATTCTGCCCGATAATTTCCTCGGCTTTATAGCCCTTGATTTTTTCCGCACCAATGTTCCAGCTTAGAATTGTACCGTCAATGTCCATCAGAATAATTGCATAATCCTGTATTTCCTGGATCATTTTCTGGTGCAACATTTCCAACCTCTGCTTCTTTTCCATAATAGTTTAATTTTCCCCCCTCAAAAATACCTGTATACACACACATTTCCTAAAATAGTGTTTAAATGTAATAATACCCAACCGTTTATATATAACGAATTAAAATAAGAACATTTTGGACTGTCATCAAGGCAGAAAGTATGCCTGCAGGATTATAAATTTAAAGGTAAAAAAAATTTACTATTTTTAGAATTCTGAAAACAATTCTATGGCTGTTTTTAAAACCAAGGTTAACCGGAATGCTGAAAGTTATCAGCGCAACTACCAATTGATGCAGGAGAAAATTGCAGAATTGGAAAGTAAAATGCAGGAAGCCCTTTTTCAGGGTGAAGAAAAATACATTGAACGTACTAAAAAATCCGGCAGGTTGCTTGCACGCGAGCGCATAGAGCTGCTGCTCGACCAGGATTCACCTTTTATGGAGCTTTTGCCGCTGGCAGGGTGGGGGATGAACGGATTTGGCCCGGGAGGAACAACCGTTTCCGGGATCGGCTTTGTAAGCGGCCGACTGGTGATGATTAATTCAAATGTTGGCACCATTAAGGGCGGGGCGGTGGATTATGCTTCGCTTCAGAAAATACTTCGTATCAATGAAATTACACTTGAAAACGAACTGCCCACAGTAAACATGGTAGAGTCTGCAGGTGTTAACCTTCCTGATCAGTCGAAAGTGTTTAACTATGGCGGTGGCAATTTCCGGTCTATTACACAGCGCTCAAAAGCAGGCATACCTACAATTTCTATCGTGTTCGGCAGCAGCACTGCTGGTGGTGCATACATTCCAGGTATGTCCGACTATGTCATAATGGTGAAAAACGAGGCCAAAGTGTTTCTTGCCGGGCCACCACTGGTGAAAATGGCGACAAATGAAATAACGGATGAAGAGTCGCTTGGAGGGGCAAAAATGCACAGCACGCTTTCCGGTGTTTCTGATTATATGGCTGAAGATGAGCGGGATGGTATACGGTTGGCGCGCGAAATTGTGTCGAACCTGAAAGAGCCGCATACCAAACGTTTTACAGAAGTAAAAGAACCGGATTATGATAAAGAAGAAATACTCGGTGTTGTATCTGCCGATATCCGGATCCCTTTCGATCAGCGTGAGCTGATCGCACGTATCACTGACGGTTCTGAGTTTGATGAGTTTAAGCCGCTGTACGGAAGCACGCTTATAACCGGTTATGCACGCATCAATGGTTACAGAATAGGAATACTGGCCAACAATGGAGTTCTTTTTTCTGAAGCAGCCAACAAGGGCGCACAGTTTATTCAATTGTGTAACCAAAACAACACTCCATTACTGTTTCTGCAGAACATTACCGGTTTTATGGTAGGCCGTAAGTACGAGGAAGAAGGAATCATCAAACATGGTGCTAAAATGGTGAACGCGGTAAGCAACAGTACTGTGCCCGCTATTACCATCATTACTGGTGCCAGCTATGGTGCGGGTAATTTTGCCATGTGCGGACGCTCTTACAACCCGCGCTTTTTGTTTACCTATCCCCACTCTAAAATTGCAGTAATGGGCTCCGAGCAGCTTGCCGGTGTAATGCAGACAATAGGACGTGCTGCGGCAGAGAAATCAGGTGTGGCGTATGACGAAGAACAAGGGAATAAAATGGCCCAGGCAATGATAAAGGAAGCTGAAAAGCAAAGCAGCCCCTGGTATGCTTCCGGGCAGTTGTGGGATGATGGCGTAATTGATCCCCGCGAAACCCGCAATTACCTGAAGATGTGCATGGAGGTGATACACAATGCAGCGTTTAAAGGCGCTGAAGGGTTTGGGGTGTTTAGGATGTAAAGATTTTCAAAAGAAAGCGATAATATTATATATGAGTCGTGTGAATACAAATAAGCTTTTATACAATGCTGTTGCCCGTATTATAACGGATGCAAAGATTAGAGCTTATAGGACAACCAATACAATACTGCTTAAAATGTACTGGGAAATTGGCCGATTGATTTTTGAGGACGAACAGAAAGGTCGAAAAAGAGCTGAATATGGTAAGGCTGTTTTAAAAAATCTTGCAGAACAGCTAACTCTTGAGTTTGGTAAAGGGTTTGATGATAGCAACTTACGAAATATGCGTAACTTTTTCCTTTCATTTGAAATTTGGGACGCAGTGCGTCCTGAATTGAGTTGGACTCATTATCGCATTATAAGTAGAGTTGAAAATCAAAAACTTAGAGAACAATATGTGATTCATGCCATAGAAGGAAACTGGAACACACGCACCCTGCAACGTAATATCGATACTCAATACCTGGGAAGATTACTAAAACTTCCGAATAATAAGTCTTTTGAAACATCACATTTTATTAAAGACCCTTATATTTTTGAATTTTTAGGCTTTCCTTCAGATGTTACCCAAACCGAAACTAAAATAGAAACCGCTCTTATTACGCATTTACAACAGTTTCTTATGGAGTTGGGAAAAGGTTTTGCCTTTGTTGCACGTCAGCAACACATTGTTACCGACACCTCCGACTTTTATATTGATCTTGTGTTCTACAATTATCACCTGAAGTGTTTCGTGCTGATAGATATGAAAACCCATAAGCTCACCCATGAAGCGATAGGGCAGATGGATATGTATGTAAGAATGTACAATGACATAAAGAAAACCGATGGTGATAATCCAACAATCGGTATTATTTTATGCACTGAAAAAGACGAAACAATTGTAAAGTATTCTGTAATGACCGAAAATGAAAAGCTATTTGCCAGTAAATATCGTCTTTATCTGCCTGATGAAAATGAGCTAAAACAATTGTTAGAGGAGGATCGGATAAGGTTTGGGCTGGATAATTCCGATAGGTAAAAATAGGTATCTGTGAAGGGATCCAAACTAAGGTAAAATCAAATTGAACAAATGAATCCAATCAAAAAAATACTTATCGCCAACCGAGGTGAAATCGCTATCCGCGTAATGCGTACAGCATCTGAAATGGGTATTGCCACAGTGGCTGTATATTCTGATGCTGATAAAGATGCGTTGTTTGTAAAAAAAGCAGATGAAGCTGTTTGTATTGGCGGTACGCATGCCTCTGAAAGTTACCTGTTGCAGGATAAGATAATTGCTGCTGCGAAACAAACGGGAGCAAATGCAATTCATCCGGGCTATGGCTTTTTGTCCGAAAATGCTACGTTTTCTAAGCGTTGCAAGGACGAGGGAATAATTTTTATTGGCCCTTCAGAGCAGGCCATTATAGCAATGGGTTCCAAGATAGGAGCAAAAGAGTTGATGAAAAAGGCCGGTGTTCCTGTGGTTCCGGGCTACAACGATGCTGACCAGAGTATTGCCACATTAAAAAAAGAAGCAGCAAAAGCAGGCTATCCCATATTGCTGAAAGCTTCCGCTGGTGGCGGTGGAAAAGGGATGCGCATTGTTAATAAAGAAGAGGAACTGGAAGACGCGATTGCTGCAGCATCCCGCGAGGCAGAAAAAAGCTTTGGCGATGGACGCCTCCTGATGGAAAAATATTTTGCTTCAGCCAAACACATCGAATTCCAGATATTCGGAGATGAACATGGGAGCTGCATTCATTTGTTTGAGCGAGAATGCTCCCTGCAAAGGCGCTACCAGAAAGTGATTGAAGAAAGCCCATCACCATCACTTTCAAACGAATTACGCAAACAAATGGGCGATGCAGCTGTGGCTGCGGCAAAGTCCATTAATTATAACAATGCCGGAACTGTAGAGTTCATCTTGGATAAGGCGGGCAATTTCTATTTCCTGGAAGTGAATACCCGCTTGCAGGTGGAGCACCCGGTAACCGAAGAAACAACCGGTCTCGATCTTGTGCGCCTTCAGATAGAAGTTGCACAGGGCTTGCCTTTGCAAATAAATCAGGAGAGTCTTCAGCAATCCGGACATTCCATTGAATGTCGTGTCTGTGCCGAGGACCCGGAGAATAATTTTTTTCCGTCAACAGGCGAAATCCTTTACTGGCAGGAGCCAAAGCTAAAAGGGCTCCGTTACGACAGCGGTGTAAGAACCGCATCAAAAATAGATGTGTTCTATGACTCCTTAATTGCGAAGGTGATCGCTACCGGTGCAACGCGCACAGAAGCCATTAGCCGGATGTTGAATGCACTGGATAAAATGTGTGTACTCGGAATAACAACAAACAAAGACTTTTTGAAAGAACTGCTGAAAAACAAATCCTTTGTTGATGGCAGCTTTGATACTAAATTAATTGAAAGGGAATACACCAACTATAAAAAAGAAATAGATCCGGATAGTGTAAATGCAGCCGCTATAGCTGGATTATTGAACGACTGGAGCATGCGCAAAAATCGCGAAACCTTTTCGCATTCGCTGAACGGGTGGAGAAACATCTTTTACCAGCCGAATGTCCTGGAGTTTGAAAACGCGGAGCGCAAATTAAACCTGGAGTATACGTATAAGCAAAACAATAAATTTGATATAAGTATAGCGGGTACGTTATACCGTGTGGAACTCCTGGAAGCTACAGGGAATAGCATCACTTGTACAATTAACAATCACCGCAAAACATTTTATATTGCCGCCAACAAAGATGAAGTGTTTGTGCAGCCGCTTGCCGGCAGTACTATGCGCTTTAAAAGAGTGCCACGCTTTACAGAGCCTGGCGCAGCAGGCGTAAAAGGTGGTTATATTGCGCCAATGCCAGGCGAAATTGTGAAGGTGCTCGTAAAACCCGGAGAAGCAGTTAAGTCCGGGAAAGGACTACTGGTAATGAGTTCCATGAAAATGGAAACAACCATTGAAGCGCATTCGGATGGCGAGGTGGAAGAAGTCTTTGTTTCTGAAAAGGCCTTTGTTGAGGCTGATACGGTGTTATTGAAGATGAAAGCAAATTGAGGGGGTAACAGTTAAGAGTGATTTAAAACGTATAATCCCGCGGGTAGTTCATTTCGAGCTGGTCGGGAAACGTGCGAAGGCCTTACGAGGATAATTAATATTGAAGGGCACTGAAAAATAGAATTTAAATGTAATTGTATGAACTACACAAAAGAACAAACACAAAACCCGAAGCAACAAACATTTGCACACCTGCAGATTGAAGAAAGCAACCACATCTTGACCATCACACTCAATCGTCCTGAGAAAAAAAATGCCATCAGCCCTATACTGGCAAAGGAAATTGCCTATGCCATCAATTATGCGCACTACAGCGCTGATGTATGGGTTGTGGTGCTTGGGGCAAATGGCGATGTGTTTTGCGCTGGAGGCGATTTAAAAGCCTTTATGGGCCAGGCAGAAGAAACCATTTCCACGATACCTGAACCCAACGGGGAAGTAATTCTTGGAGACTTGTTCAACGGGTTGCACAAGCCGTGTATAGCAAAAGTAAAAGCCCCCGTATATGCAGGCGGTTTTTTGTTGATTTGCGGCTGCACTTATGTGTATGCTTCACCAAACACAGTATTCGGTTTGCCCGAAGTAAAACGTGGCCTTTGGCCATTCCAGGTAATGCAGAGTATGTTACAGGTAATGTCACCACGTGCGGTGCTGGATTACTGCCTGCGCGGAAAAACGCTGAATGCTGGCGAAGCACAAAAAATAGGACTTGTGAGCCACGTTACAGAAAATGTAGATGCAGAAGTACAGGCGCTTGCGAAAGAAATAACACAGTACTCGCCATCTGCAATAAGATTGGGTCTCGAAGCCTTTGATCATTTGAAAACCATACCTGAATCAGAAGCGCATGTATACCTCAAAAAAATGTTGTCCCAGGCCATTAAAACCGAAGATGCAAAAGAGGGAATGACAGCATTTGCTGAGAAGCGAAAACCGAACTGGAAAGGGGTTTAGTGAAGTTTTTGGTATAATTAATTTGTTGGAAACCATATAAAACCTGGCCACAGATTCACAGATTAAACCATTTTAAATCTGCGAATCTGTGGCTTAAAAAAACAATAAAAATTTTGAAAACAATTAAAATCGCAGGCGGACAAGGCTTTTACGGGGACAGCCCCAAGGCTGCCATCGCCATTGCAAAAGCAAAAGGTGCAGACTACATTGTTCACGATGCTCTGGCAGAGCTTACTTTGTCAATCCTGCAAAAAGACAAGCTGCAGGATGCTGCGCTTGGGTATGCGCGTGATGTAGAGTTCCTGGCAACTTCACTCTATCCTGTTGCTTTTGCCAACGGGATAAAAATCGTGAGTAATTCGGGTGGTTTAAATCCGGAAGGCGCAGCAAAGAAAGTAGCAGCAATACTTGCAAAGCAGGGAATAAAGGGTGTTAAAATTGCCGTAGTTACAGGCGATGACATGCTCCCAAAGCTGAAGGAAATCCAGGATGCCGGTATCGCGCTCGAGAACCTCGATTCCGGAAAGCCCTTTTCTGAAAATAAATACGAGGTGCTGCAGTCCAATGTATACACCGGTGCCAAATCCATTGCCGATGCATTGGCAATGGGCGCAAACCTGGTGCTGGCAGGGCGGGTGGCCGATCCTTGTTTAACCCTTGGCATTTTGGTACATGAGTTTGGATGGAAAATAGGAGAGGGCGTGTCGCAGCAAGACCTGGATAAGGCCGCTGCAGGCATTGCTGTTGGGCATTTGCTGGAGTGTGGCGGACAGGCTTCCGGAGGAAACTCTTATGCAGAGTGGCCCATGGAATATCCATTGAGCAATCTTGCATACCCAATTGCTGAAGTGGCAGAGGATGGCAGTGCTATATTTTCTATACTGGACGGCCAGGGCGGCAAAATGAGCCGCAACACCATCCGTGAACAGCTGATCTACGAAATACATGATCCCGCAAACTACATTACACCGGATGTTACCGTTGATTTAACACAGGTAAAAATTGAGGACATTGCCCCTAACCGTGTTAGCTTTAAAGGTGTGAAAGGTAAGCCCCGCCCGGAAAAATTAAAGCTCACCATTGGCTTAATGGAAGGGTACATGAGTGAACAGTTTTTCTTTTTCTCATGGCCTTATGCGTATGAAAAATCTCAACGCTTTATAGAAACCACCAAAGAGATATGGTCCAAGCTTCCATTAAACATGGAGCGCTCGGAGTTCCAGTTAATTGGTTTAAACGGACTTCATGGCAATGCCGCGCCATTGCCGCCAAAGGAAGTGATGGACGAGTTGAATGAGGTGGGGATACGTGTAGTAATTAAACACAGCGATAACCGTACCGGAAAAATGGCCCTACAGTCGTTGTTCTGCTTAGGCTTAAACGGCCCTCCGGGACTCATAGGCCTTCCCGGCTGGGGTAAGCAGGATAAGGTGGTTTTGAGCCTTTGGCCTTCGTTAATACCAAGAAACTGGGTGGAAGAGAAAGTGGAAATAGTTGAGGTGTGAGAGCTTTGTGCTTCCCTCATTATACTCAACAGGTTTAGGCAAACAAGGCCTGCGCTGTCATTTCGTCCCGATAGCTATTGGGATGTCGGGAAACTGCGGTGGGCGTGCGAAGCGGACATATAAAAAAATAAAAGGATAAATGATTTTGTTGTAGTTAAAATGAAAAAAATAAAACTGATAGACATTGCAAGCGCCCGTTCTGGCGACAAAAATAATGTGTGCAATATTGGTGTAATGGCCCGTAAACCGGAGTATTACGCTGTTCTGAAAGAGAAGCTGACTGTTGAAAAAGTTAAGGCCCACTTTGGGGATTTAATAAAAGGCAAGATAGAGCGCTTCGAATGGGAGGCAATTGAGTCTTTAAACTTTGTCTGCCACGAAGCGCTTGATGGTGGTGCATCCCGCTCTTTAAGGATGGACACGCTTGGTAAAAACTTTGCAAGCCATTTGTTGAGAATGGAGATTGAAATGTAACAGAATAGCTTGTAAAACGAAATAATATGGAAAGAAATATGAAAACGAAAAACATGAATAGTAACCCCTTCACCGATGAACACAACCTGTTGCGCCAATCCTTCCGCCAGTTTGTTGAAAAAGAAATTACTCCAAATGTAGATCATTGGGAAGCCAATAAAATATGTGATCGTGGCGTGTTCCAGAAAATGGGTGAGCAGGGCTTTTTAGGCGTTAGCTTCCCAGAGGCTTATGGTGGTAGTGGTATGGATATGTGGTCTGCAGTGGTAATCACCGAAGAGCTGGCGTATGCCAATGTAGGCGGACTTTCTTTATCGCTGTATGCACATACATACCTGGCTTTACCAGCCATTAATGCTTTAGGAACTGAGGAGCAAAAACAGGATTATTTAGTTCCCGCATTAAAAGGTGAAAAGATAGCCGCTTTAGGAATTACAGAGCCGGGTGCAGGTTCAGATGTTGGTGGCATCACTACAAAGGCGGAAGATAAAGGTGATCATTTTATTATTAATGGTTCCAAAATGTTCATTACTAACGGTACCATGGCTGATGTAATTATTCTTGCTGTACGCACAGGGGAAAACCATAACTTAAGTTTGTTGCTGTTTGATACCAAAACTCCCGGTTTTTCTGCTATTGCAGTGCATAACAAGCTGGGGATGCACTCATCAGATACAGCACAATTATTTTTTGAAAATTGCGTGGTGCCTAAGTCTGCCCTGTTGGGCAAACAGGGACACGGGTTTTATTACATCATGAGCAATTTCCAGGAAGAGCGACTGATCGCCTGTGTTACCGGCACTGCTGTGGCGGAACTGGCAGTTCAGAAAACCAAAACGTATATGAGGGAACGCGCAGCATTCGGACAAAACCTGGATAAATTTCAGGTGTTGCGCCACAAGCTCGCAAAAATGGCCGTGAATGTGGAGGCTTGTAAATCAATGTCCTACCGTGCAGTAGCCGAATACCTTGAAAAAGGCCCGGAAGCTTACCGTATTGTTTCCATGGCAAAGGTGTTTGTGGGCGAAGAGGTGTTTAACATCGTTAATGAAGCTTTGCAGATACATGGTGGCTGGGGATATATGGAGGATTATGGAATAGCCCGTTTATTAAGGGATATCCGTTTACTAAACGTTGGTGCGGGAACTACCGAAGTGATGCTCGAAATTATCAGCAAGGTTGAGTTGGATGAGGTGGAGCACAAAAAGCAGATAAAGGCAAGGGTATAAAAGATCCCTGCTACAATTTAATTTGTAGCAGGGATAATACAATCGTTCAATCAAAAATTTTAGTAGATCACAACCTTTTTATTGATTTCTGCTCTCGAGCTGCTCAATGTAACCAGGTAAACACCTTTTGAAACGGTATTTAAATCAACCTGTTGCCGGAACTGGCCGTTCAGGGCCTGTTGGGTCATATATACTATTTCGCCTATAGCATTCACTACTTTTAATGTATAAGTATCATGGTTCTCTGCAACAAAGCTGATTACAAATTCCCCGGCATTCGGGTTCGGATAAACTGTGAATAGAAACTCATTTCCTGCTTCATCAACTCCTGCAGTAGTAACCGTCACACTTTCCGATGGACAATCCGTTCCATCTACAATAACCATATATTCCCCGTTTTGCAGTGCTGTGTGGGTTTGGCTGGTTGCACCCATTACCGGTGAGCCATCAACATACCACTGGTAACCGGAGCCACTCGAAGAGGTAAGCATTGCGCCCGATTGTGTTATTTCCGGTGTAGGGTTAACAGTTATTGTGTATGAATCCGGTGTTCCCGGGCAATTGTCTATAGATGGTGTTACAGTAACCGTTGCGGTAATTGGGCTTGCACCGGTGTTGGATGCTGTAAATGAAGGCACGTTGCCTGTACCACTTGCTCCAAGGCCAATGGCGGTGTTCGAGTTGGTCCATGTAAACGATGCCCCCGGAGGGTTGCTGTTTACAACCGTAGTTGGAATATTACCTGCACACACATCAATATCAGAAAGGAAAGTAATTGCTGAAACTGGTGTGATCTGTAGCGTCACCTCATTGCTGGTAACAGTTTGCGGACAAGTTCCGTCAGATGTTATTTCACAGCTCAGCACATCACCACTCGTAACCGAATCAGGTGAATAGGTGGAGCTTTGAGCACCGGTTATAGGGAACCCGTTTAAATACCATTGGTATGATGGGTTTGTTCCTCCATTCACGGGTGTTGCAGTATAGGTAGAGCTTGCTCCTGTACAGCTTGGATTTGTTCCTGTGGTAATAGCCATAGAAACAGTTGGTACAACTGGTGAAATAAGGTTTATAGTAATGCTGTTGCTTGTTGCAGTAGTTGTGCTTAGGCATTGAGCATCGGATGTAACGATGCAGGTTATCACATCCCCGTTAGCAGGACTGACTGGTGTAAAGCTTGTTCCTGTAAACACATTTACGCCATTTTTCTGCCATTGATAGATCGGGTTTGAACCGCCATTGGTAGAGGCTGCAGCAAATGTAACTGCTGTGCCCGGACAAGTTGGAAGTGTGCCTGAAGAAAGCGAAATGGTTGCTGTTGGGGTCACAACCTGGTTAACGGTTACAGTAATACTATTGCTGGTAATGGTCGCTGGGTTTGCACACGTAGCATTGGAAGTCAGTGTACAGGTAACAATATCTGCATTGTTGAGTGAAGATGAGGTAAAGGCGTTGCCTGTTCCAACACTGGTTGCCCCAACTTTCCACTCATAAGTTGGGCCAGAACCACCTCCGAATATTGAAGAAGTGAAACTAACCGTTTCTCCCGCACAAATGGTAGATGTTCCTCCATTCAGGGAAATAGATATTTCCGGTGTAACAGTGGGGGTTATTGTTAATGTTACACCATTGCTCGTTGCTGTTGCAGGACTGGCACAGGTTGCGTTGGATGTTACCTCGCAGGTCACTACCGGGTTGCCGGTCAATGTGTTGCTTGTAAACGTAGGGTTTGTTTCTCCTGACACCGGATTGCCATTTACCTTCCACTGATAAGCAGGGCTGGTGCCGCCATTGGTTGGTGTTGCAGTAAAGGTTACGCTTGTGCCCTGGCAAAAAGAATTTGTTCCTGTCGTAATGGCAATACTTGCACCAGCAGGAACGGTACCCACGCTCACGTAGTTGGTTTTAATAATCGTGTCGCTTCCATTGGTATTGCTTGCAATAAGCTTTACTGTGTACGATCCGGCAACAGTATAGGTGTGCGATGGGTTTTGTGTGGTATAATCAACAGTTCCATCATTATCAACATCCCATTGCCATGCATTGGTCCCAAAGGTGCTGGCATCCGTGAATGTAATTGTTTGAGGTACATTGCAATTGGTTGCCAGTGTGGAGGTGAATTGCGCATCCGGAGGACTATCGCAAGCCGTGAGGCAGGTGGCAGCAGCGTATTGTGCTCTGATTTTATTGCCCGGCAACGTGCCGAAACCATTGCTTAGTGATGTGCCAACATTGAGATGGCAATAACTCATAATGGTTCCACCATTTGCTGATACGCTCGGGCCTGCCGTACAAGGGCCATCGTCAACAGGAACGCAGTTGTCAATAGGTCCGCCAGGCCATCCGCACCAGTGCGTATGTTTTGAACCGAAGTTGTGGCCCAGCTCATGTGTAACAATAAGAATGGTATTGGAATAGTTTGGATACGCCTGGTAGGTGGTTTCTATCTCGCTAAAACCGTATGCATTGCTTGGGGTGCAAATCACGTCAAGATAAGCAACACCGCCAATTCCGAGGTTTCGGGTGGTTAAAAGATGCGCCAGGTTGCCATTAAATGTTGTTCGTGTTGCCTGAAAATCATTCAGGTAATCGCTTGACGTAGCGTTCGACACATAAGGGTCAGTGGTTGTCCAGACGTATATTTCAGATATTTCTGTGTTGATTTGTTCATTGTTGAACAGCAATTGAACAACACTGAATAAGCCCGAAACATAATTCGTTACACCGTTTACACTTCCTTTGTCAACAAACATCTGGTAGTCACACTCAAAGTATATTTTTATGCAATTATTGCTTTGGGTTTGGTTGCCGCCATTGTTGCCGGACTTCACAACGCCATGGCTTGTCTCCGGCAACGATTCTGCCGAACATTTAAAGTCGCGGGCAAATTTCACATCCATGTCTTTGTAAAGGATGTAAATATTTTTTCCCGGATTCGAGCCATGCTCCCAAAGTCCCAATACATAGGTTTCGTGGTTTATTGAAAAAACGGACATTATAGAGTTGTCGAAAATACTTATACCTGCGAAATCCCTGGCCCTGCCCCCGGCAACGGTTCCCTGATAATAAATTCCGGGAATATATTTTATAACATCGTTACTGCTTGTCCGCACTTTAAAATTATCCGACAGGATTTTAGTACTGTGCATATTGAACGTAATGCTGGTAGAGACCGATACAGGCACTGTTAACTCAAGCGTTTCGGCCCTAAGCTGATATATTCTTGCCAACTCATCATAATCCAGTTCCAGGAAAACAGCATTGCTGATGTCATTGCTGACATCAATGTTTGTGGCACCTTCATACAGTTTGAACAAGCTGTTGCTTTTCGCATTTACAGGGCTTTGTTCACTGTTCTGAGCGCTCGCTTTAAAAGCGATGCCGCTTGCAATCACAGTGAATATCAGTGTAATGAATAGTTTTGTTTTCATGGTTCTTAATATAATATAATTTTTTAATTTCTATTTTTTTACCTTACCAGTGTCACGGTCCCCATATAGGTATGTTTAACTCTTTTTGGGTCTTTCACATTAATCTGGTATACATACACATCCATCTGTGCAGCTTCTTTTCCTTCATTTGCAGTACCGTCCCATGGCTTGTCATAGTTATCGGTA
>JAGVJJ010000068.1 GCA_020051175.1 Bacteroidia bacterium
CCTTCCAGGTATTCGTTCAGCACAAGCTGATTGTCTGTTTCAAACATCTCCATACTCAGCGCCATTTTTTCACCATAGGCGGCGTGCAATGCCCGAAAAATTTTATTTTCAAGATAATGACCGGCGCTGTCGTTATGCAGTTCTCCAAAAAACAGGACATCAACTTCCGCCATATCGGCGGCAATCTTGTCTATTGAAGTAATTTGTTTGCTACGGGTATCATAAATTTTATAATGAGCACTCATGCTGTCCTGCGCATTGACGGGCAGGATAAATAAAGAGCAAAATAATCCGGACATCCATTTCATAGATAATTTTTTTCATGAATATACAAATTAGTATTCCTTATTGCGTAAACCGATTTCCTTTATCCGTAAGCACTGGCTGGCCATACTTGCAGAATTTTGCTGCCAAAACTAATGACTATGTTCAGAAGATTATTATTGATTACGACCGGAATTGTTTCTCAGTTTTTCATTTCAGCCCAGGAAAAACAAATTTTTCATGATGATTCAACCAAACCCACTCATAAATATTTACCGGATATAACGGTGGTGGGCCGGTACAGCAAAAGTGATTATCAGCAAATGCCCGAAGTAGTGGGTACCTCCATATATGCGGGTAAAAAAAATGCCCTCATTGTTTTGGATAATGTGCAGGGCAATGTAGTTACCAATACCATGCGGCAGGTAATGGCAAAGGTTCCCGGCATCCACATCTGGGAAAGCGACCCCAGTGGGATACAGATAGGCATTGCAGCAAGGGGATTAAGTCCCAACCGCAGCTTTGAATTCAATGTACGTCAGAATGGTTATGATATTGCCGCAGATCCATTTGGTTATCCCGAAGCTTATTATAATCCACAGTTGCAGGCCGTACAAAGAATTGAAATTGTAAGAGGGCAGGGATCGCTGCAATACGGGCCCCAGTTTGGAGGTCTTGTAAATTATATTTTACGAAATGGCAGCGAGATAAACAAGCCGCTAGAATTTGAAACGCAGCAGACTACCGGCAGCAATGGTTTGTTTAACAGTTACAATGCCCTGGGCGGTAAAAAAGGGAAAGTTCATTACTACACTTTTTTTGACCACCGCAATGCGGATGGCTGGAGACAGAACAGCCGTTATTTTACCAATTCCGGGTACGGAACTGTAACATATTATTTTACCCCCAAAATATCCCTGACTGCAGAAGTGATGCGTTCGCAAATTCGCAGTCAGCAACCTGGTGGTTTAACGGATATTCAGTTGGAAAAAAATGCACAGCAAAGTTTGCGCAGCCGAAACTGGTTTGATATTACATGGACTACGCCGGCTGTAATTTTAAACTATATGCTGAATGAAAAAACAAAATGGAACACAAAACTGTTTGCAACACTTGGCGACCGCAGCAGCCTGGGTTTTTTACAGTCCATTACTGTAAAAGACAGCATCAATACCAGCACATTGGAATACAATAACAGGACTTTGCAGGTAGATCAGTATCGTAATTATGGTCTGGAAAGCCGGATTATAACTGATTATTTACTGGGGAAAATGGATAATACCTTGTCGGCGGGTATTCGATTGTACACCGGCACTACGAATCGAAAGGCAGATGGTAAAGGCACAACCGGAACCGGATACGATGTTGCCATTATCGGAAACTATCCCCGTGATATTGAATTTACATCCGGCAATGCAGCTGTTTTTATAGAAAACATTTTCCGCATTTCCGATAAATTATTAATTGTGCCGGGTGTCCGCTATGAGTGGCTGAAAGGTGCAGCCTCTGGCCGCAATGGATATACCAGCAGCGGAGCTGAAATATTCCTTCAGGAAATTACACGCAGTCGCAGTTTCCTGCTGGCAGGCATCGGTGCGGAGTATCATATTACAAAAGGAACGGAATTTTATGCTAATATTTCACAAGCTTACCGGCCCATCCAGTTTGCCAACCTGCAGGCGCCGCCTACAACAGATATTGTGGATAATGATTTGAAAGATTCAAAAGGGTATAATGCCGATTTAGGCTATCGTGGCAAGATTAAAGACTTTCTGCAGTTTGATGTGAGCGGATATTACCTGCAATACAATAATCGCATTGGTACCATTACTGTCAGCGGTTCTCCTTCTTATCGTCTCATCACCAATGTTGGGAACAGCGCCAGCAAGGGATTTGAGGGTTATGCAGAGTTTAACCCCTGGCGGGCATTTACCAAAAATAAAAATGCAGACCTTATTATATTTGGTTCCTATGGCTACACCAATGCCAAATACGGCAGCGATAATAAGGATGCCGCTACCAATGGCAAAAGAATTGAGAATGCGCCAATAAATATTTTTCGCGGTGGGTTGACAGCGGGATACAAAGCATTCCTGGTCACCGGACAGTTGAGCAGGGTGGGAGAAACATTCAGTGATGCGAATAATACACTTGCTCCTTCGGCCAATGGTAATAATGGTTTGATTCCTGCATACACTGTAATTGACCTTACGGCTACTTATAAGTTTTCAAAAGGGCTCAACATCAAAGCAGGTATTAATAATCTTTTTGATGAAAGATATTTCACCCGTCGTGCCGGCGGTTATCCCGGCCCCGGTGCATTGCCCGGTGATGGAAGAACGTTTTTTGTAAGTGTGGGGGCAAAATTTTAGAACCACAATGCCAGGGAACTTAAAAGGTTTGAGTTGTTTCTTTTTGGCAG
>JAGVJJ010000047.1 GCA_020051175.1 Bacteroidia bacterium
CTTCTGTATTTCTTTATTCATAAGCTTTTTGAGAGGTGTTGGATTTTTATTTGAGCCCAATTTTTAATGAAAAAAGAAGCCTGTTTTTGTTGTGAAAAAAGAAAGTTTTCAACAAAGTGGTAAATTGTGGTAAAAAGTGGGAAATTTGTTTTTAATTTTACAGCTCAAAGCAAAAAATCAATGAACAGTCTGTTTGGTGTATATGAGTGCAATGCTGATGCGAAAGGTCGCGTCATGTTGCCTGTTGCATTCAAAAAGCAGCTTACCAAAGAGCTGAAGGCTGGTTTTGTCGTAAAGCGCAGCATTTTCAGCAAGTCGCTGGAGCTTTTTCCGATGGCTACCTGGAATGAAATGACAAAGGAGGTAAACAAGCTGAACAAGTTTGTGAAGAAGAATGTGGAGTTTATCCGGATGTTTAACTATGGTGTGGTGCCTGTGGAGCTTGATTCTACCGGGCGTTTGCTGATACCAAAAGACCTTACAACGTTTGCGGGTATCTCTAAAAATGTGACGATGGCTGCTGCCGGGGATAAGATAGAGATATGGGATACCAAAGCTTACGAGAAATTTATCAATGAGAATACAGTGAATTTCGAGAAGCTGGCTGAAGATGTAATGGGTGGTATAAATCCTTCACCTGAAGAGTAATGCAATACCACGAACCTGTTCTTTTAAAAGAGTGTATTGAGGGTCTGAACATCAAACCGGATGGAATTTATGTAGATGTTACCTACGGTGGGGGCGGGCATTCAAAAGAAATACTGAAGCATTTGACAACAGGTAAGTTGTATGCTTTTGACCAGGATGAGGATGCTGTAAAAAATAAAGTGACAGATGAGCGGCTTGTGCTGATCAAACAAAATTTCAAGTACCTGAAAAATTTTTTGAAAATGTACAATGCATTGCCAATCGATGGCTTGCTGGCCGATTTGGGTGTGTCGTCACACCAGTTTGATGAAGCGGAGAGAGGTTTTTCTACACGTTTTGATGCTAACCTGGATATGCGCATGGACAGAAGCGCAAAACTAACGGCAGCAGAGGTGTTGAATACTTATAGTGAAGACGACTTGAAGCGTGTGTTTAAGCTGTATGGTGAGCTGGATAATGCGGGTAAGCTGGCATACTTCATTTTTAATTCGAGAAAAGAGAAGGCGATAAATACTGTAAGCGACCTGAAGCAGGCAATTGAGCGGTGTGTGAAAAGAGGGCGCGAAAACCAATATTATGCCCAAGTGTTCCAGGCATTGAGGATAGAGGTGAATAAAGAGCTAGAGGTGCTGGAGGAATTGCTGATGCAAAGTGTGGACGTGTTGAAGCCCGGAGGACGCCTTGTAATTATGTCTTACCACTCGCTGGAGGACAGGCTGGTGAAGAATGTGATGAGGAGCGGAAAAACGGAAGGTGAGATTGATAAAGATTTTTATGGGAACCCGTTAACGCCATTCAGGGTTATAACACGAAAGCCGATAGTTCCCGATGAAGAGGAGGTTGAAAGGAATAGCAGGGCGCGAAGTGCGAAACTAAGAATAGCTGAAAAGTTGTAGATAAAGAAGTTTAACGAAAGTGGAAAATAAATTTAAGGAAAAGCCGGCAACAGAAAAGGTTGAAGCTCCCAAAGCGCCTAAGGCTCCTGCAAAGGAGAATAAGATAGTGCGTTCGGTTGCAAGTGTTGTGAGCGGTAATTTTCTTTCGCAGGAAGCTACCATTAAGAATTTTCCATTCGTGTTCTTCCTTTCGTTTCTGGCCATTTGTTACATCGCGAACGGATATTATGCAGATGATCAGGTGAGAAAAGTGAACAGTCTGAAAAACGATATAAAGGAATTGAGAACGCAATACATAGTGGTAAAAGATTCTTTAGTAATAAAAAGCAAACAAACCGAGGTTGCAAAAGCTTTGGCAGCACAGCATACGGGAATCGTGGAAAGCGTGGTGCCGCCAAAGAAAATAGTGATAGCCCCTCCTAACCTCCCCAAGGCGGAGGAATAATTGGGTAAGTGTTAAAGTATAAAACTAAAATATAATAAACCTTGTCCTCTCTCCTTAGGAGAGGGGATTAGGGGTGAGGCTTAAATGGAATTAAAAAAAGACATATTGTGGAGGGTGTACCTGATGTATTTCTGCATCTGTCTTTTTGGTGTCGCTATTATTTATAAAATCTGTGCAGTTCAGTTTTCAGAAGGGGAGATGTGGCGTTCAAAGTTGAGCAATTTCTCTACCAAGGTGTTTGATATAGAAGCTGTACGAGGCAATATTTATGATAACAATGGTATCCTGTTGGCGACCTCTCTGCCTTACTATGAGGTGGGAATGGATGTGAATACCGATGCAATAACGGACGAGATATTTAATGATAATGTAGATTCTCTTGCGTATTGCTTTGCGAAAATGTTTAAGGACAAGTCGCAGAAGGAATATAAAAAGATGTTAGTAAAAGCGCGTGAAAAAGAAGACCGTTGGGTGACACTTCAACGAGGTGTTTCTTATTCTGAATTGCAACAGATAAAAAAGTTCCCGCTGATACGTAAAGGCCGTAATAAAGGTGGTTTTACTTACATACAAACCAATAAACGTGAGCGTCCCTTTCAAAACCTTGCTGCGCGTACCATTGGTAAGTACAATGAGGCCGGAACCGGTAAGTCTTATGGTCTGGAGTTCGCTTACCACAGTTATTTGAAAGGTGAAAGCGGCCAGCGCATGATGCAGAAAATTGCTGGTGGTGTTTGGAAGGAAATTGGTGATGATGATGATTTGAAACTGGAAGATGGGGCTGATGTAGTTTCTACAATTGATATCAATATACAGGACGTTGCAGAGAGTTCATTGAAAAACTGCCTGAAAAAGCACGGTGCAGCCTATGGCTGCCTGGTGCTGATGGAAGTGAAGACAGGTGCTGTTAAAGCAATTGCAAACCTTACACGAAAAGATTCTTCAACGTATGTGGAGGATCTGAATTATGCCGTTGCTTACGCAACAGAACCTGGCTCTACGTTTAAGCTGGCTTCATTGATAGCTGCAATGGAAGATGGGTATATAGATTTGAATCATAAGGTTGATATCGAAGATGGAACCCATAAATTTTATTCCAGTGTAATGAAAGATTCACATCGTCCTGAAAAAAGCGATGTTACTACACAGGAAATATTTGAACAAAGCTCGAATGTGGGTGTTTCAAAAATTATTACACACTATTATGCTAAAGATCCGCAGAAGTTTGTAGATCGTCTGTGTCAGATGAACCTAAATACTCCTTTGAAGATAAGTTTGCCCGGTGAAGCAAAACCGCGTATCAAAAATACTAAGGACAAAGACTGGTCCGGAACCACATTGCCATGGATGAGCATTGGTTATGAAACAATGATTACACCGTTGCAGACACTAACATTTTACAGTGCAATTGCAAATAATGGTAAAATGATGCGTCCGATGTTTGTTAAAGAAGTACGGAAACATGGTAAAACGGTTAAAACGTTTGAGCCAGAAATCATTAATGCTTCGGTGTGCTCACAATCAACAATAGATAAAGCGAAAAAGATGATGGAAGGTGTTGTTGAGAACGGTACTGCTAAAAGCCTGAAAAGAGCGGATTATAAAGTTGCAGGAAAAACAGGTACAGCGCAAATAGCTAAAGGGGGCAACTATAAAAAAGGTGGTGTTAGTTACCTGGCTTCGTTTGTAGGTTATTTTCCGGCCGACAATCCTAAATACTCCTGTATTGTTGTCGTAAGTGCGCCTACAGGCGATGCGTATTATGGTGGTGCTGTTGCAGGTCCTGTGTTCAAAGATGTTGCTGATAAGGTATACTCCACAAGTCTTGAAATACACAAGGAGATTAACGCAACACAGCCGCGCTTTGCGAAGAGGGCACCAGTTGTTAAAGGTGGTACAAAAGAGGATGTAGAGCTTGTTTTGAAAACATTAAAAGTGCCAATGAAACTGAAAAATGCAAATGCTGATTGGGTAGCGGGCTCTGCCAATGATTCCATCCTTGTTCATCTTGATGCAAAGAATGTTGAAAAGGTGCTGGAGCGCGGTCTTGTACCTGACTTAACAGGAATATCTGCGCAGGATGCATTGTATCTGCTGGAAAACAAAGGTATGCGTGTAAAAATAATAGGAAGTAACAAAGATAAACCATACGATTGGAAAGGGGCGGTTGTAAAGCAGTCCATCGAGGCTGGAACAGCATATACAAAAGGAACACAAATTATCCTGGAATTAATATAAATGAAACTGTTAAAAGATATTTTATACAAAGTAAGCCTGGTGGAGGTGGTGGGTTCCACCAATACGGCCATTACTGCTGTGAGCTTTGATTCCAGGAAGATTGAAAAAGACAGTCTGTTTGTAGCTATAAAAGGTACACAGAGTGATGGGCATAAATACATTGATGATACGATTGCAAAGGGTGCGATAGCAGTTCTTTGCGAGGAGCTACCAGCAACAATCAGTGATAAGGTTATTTACATTAAAGTAAATGATACCACAGCTGCGCTTGGTATTGTTGCGGCTAACTTTTATGATAACCCTTCTGAAAAACTATCACTGGTTGGAGTTACAGGTACTAATGGTAAAACAACTACTGTTACCTTACTTTTTAACCTGTTCAGAAAGCTCGGTCATAAGGCTGGTTTAATTTCTACTGTAAAAAATCAAATCAATAACGATAGTATTCCTTCCACGCATACAACGCCTGATGCAATACAGCTGAATGCCTTGCTGCGTCAGATGGTGGACAAAGGTTGCACGCATTGTTTTATGGAGGTGAGCTCGCATGCTGTGGTACAAAACCGTATTGCTGGTGTACATTTTTCCGGTGCCGTATTTACAAACATTACGCACGATCATTTAGATTATCATAAAACCTTCGAGGAGTACATAAAAGCGAAAAAGCGCTTCTTTGATTTGCTGGGGGCAGATGCATTTGCATTGGTAAATAAAGATGATGCAAATGGTATGGTCATGCTCCAGAATACCAAAGCAAATAGGAAGACTTATTCTTTAAAGGCAATGGCTGACTTCAAATGCAAGGTGGTGGAGAACCAGTTCAGTGGTTTGCTTTTGAATATTGATAACCAGGATTTGTGGACCAAGCTTATTGGAAACTTCAATGCTTATAATCTGCTGGCTGTATACGCAACAGCTGTGCTGTTGAAAGAAGATAAAACAAATGTACTTACCACGTTAAGCACTTTGAGCTCTGTGGAGGGACGGTTCCAGTACGTACGTACAGCTAATGGAGTTGTTGGTATTGTGGATTATGCCCACACACCGGATGCTTTGGTGAATGTTCTGAAAACGATTAACGACATACGCACCGGGAATGAGCAGGTAATAACCGTTGTTGGCTGCGGTGGCGATCGCGATGCAGCAAAACGCCCTATTATGGCAAAGATAGCCTGCGATATGAGCAACCGTGTAATTCTTACATCCGATAATCCGAGAAGCGAAGATCCCGATGCTATTATAAAGCAGATGCAGCAAGGTGTTGATGCAGTGAATTATAAAAAGACGACTTCGATTACCGACAGGAGCGAAGCAATTAAAATGGCGTGTTCTATTGCAAAGCCGGGAGATATAATCCTGGTGGCGGGTAAGGGACATGAGAAATACCAGGAAATAAAAGGGGTAAAGCATCCATTCGATGATATGCTGGTGTTAAAAGACAACTTAAAACAATTCGAAAAATAAATGTTTTACTATCTATTTCAATTCTTAGACAAGCAGTTCGATTTCCCGGGAGCAGGGGTGTTTCAGTACATTTCATTCCGTGCTGCTATGGCGCTTATTGTGTCGTTGCTTATATCTATGGTTTTTGGAAAACGGATTATCAGTTTGTTGCACAGAAAGCAGGTTGGTGAAACCGTTCGTGATTTGGGTCTTGAAGGACAATTGCAAAAGAAAGGAACGCCAACTATGGGTGGTTTAATTATCCTGGCAGCAATTGTGATACCTACATTACTGTTTGCAAAAATTCACAATGTATACATCCTGTTAATGTTGTTGTCTACCGTATGGCTTGGCGCTATCGGCTTCCTGGACGATTATATCAAAGTGTTCAAAAAGGATAAAGAAGGTTTAGCTGGAAGGTTTAAAGTGATGGGACAGATTGGGATTGGCCTTATTGTAGGAATTACATTGTATTTCCACAGTGATGTGGTGGTTCGTGAGCGTATTCACAGCAGCGACAAGAGCTTTTACACAATAGAAAATATAATTACACCAAGCCAGGTTGATTCCAGAATGCCGGAGTATGCGGATGCAGATACAAAGTCAATGAAAACAACTATTCCGTTCGTGAAGAACAATGAGTTTGACTACTCATGGTTGCTTTCCTTCATGGGTGATGGTTATCAGAAATGGGCATGGTTGCTTTTTATTCCGATCGTGATCATTATTGTTACCGCGGTATCCAACGGTGCTAATATAACTGATGGTATTGATGGGCTTGCCACCGGTACATCTGCAATCATTGGCGTAACATTGGGAATCCTGGCATACGTGAGCGGTAACCGTGTGTTTGCGGATTACCTGAACATCATGTACCTGCCCAATTCTGCCGAGCTGGTAATATACATAGCGGCCTTTGTTGGTGCATGTATCGGCTTTCTATGGTACAACTCTTTCCCGGCACAGGTGTTTATGGGCGATACTGGCAGCCTCGCATTGGGCGGTATTATAGCGGTGTTCGCAATCGCTATACGCAAAGAGCTTCTTATTCCTATACTCTGTGGTGTTTTTCTTGTTGAGAATGTTTCTGTAATTCTGCAGGTATACATATTTAAAAAGCGCAAGAAAAAGTACGGTATTGAATATGCCCGCGAACACCGGTTTTTAAAGATGGCACCGCTGCATCACCATTATCAGAAATTAGGAATGCATGAAGCAAAGATTGTATCGCGTTTCTGGATTATCGGAATTATGCTGGCTGTGCTGACAATTGTAACATTGAAGCTGAGATAAAAGAGAGCCGATGAGCGCTGAACAAAATACAAAAAAACGCCTGGTTGTATTGGGTGGAGGGGAAAGTGGTGTAGGAACAGCTGTACTTGGCTTAAAAAAAGGTTTTGATGTTTTTCTTTCAGATAAAGGCAAGATTAAAGATAAATACAAAGACGTTCTTTCAAAATATGAAATTCAGTGGGAGGAGGAGCAGCATACAGAAGCATTGATCTTAAATGCAGATGAAGTTGTTAAAAGTCCGGGGATTCCTGATAAGGCGGAGCTGATAAAGGCGCTGCATAAAAAGGGAATACCCGTTATCTCCGAAATTGAGTTTGCTGGCAGGTATACGAAAGCAAAAAAAATATGCATCACCGGAAGTAATGGCAAAACAACAACAACATTGTTGATTCACCATATACTTCAAAAAGCTGGTGTTCATGTGGCTTTAGGGGGTAATGTCGGAAAAAGCTTTGCAATGCTTGTTGCGGACAATGCCTGTGACCCGGAGAAAAAGGACTTTGATTATTACGTTCTGGAGCTGAGCAGTTTTCAGCTGGATGGAATGTTTGATTTTAAAGCAGATATAGCGGTGCTGTTGAATATTACACCCGATCATTTGGACAGGTACAATTACGAATTACAAAATTATACAGATTCAAAATTCAGAATAATACAGAACCAGACAGAAGACGATGCATTTGTATACTGCATTGATGATGAAGTGATAGCGAAGGAGTTAAGTAAAAAGGTGATTAGAGCGAGGCAGTACCCTTTCTCGATCAAACAAAAAGTAGAACAAGGAGCATATTTAGAAAACAATCAACTAATAATAAACCCAAACAAAACCAATCCTTTATTTATGACAATCCAAGAACTTGCGCTACAAGGAAAACACAACATCTACAATTCAATGGCTGCGGCTGTTTCTACCAAGCTGGTAGAAATACGTAAAGAAACAATCCGTGAAAGTCTTTCTGACTTCCATAACATTGCTCACCGTTTAGAGGTGGTAGGTAATGTACATGGTATAGAGTTTATTAATGACTCTAAAGCTACCAATGTAAATTCTACATGGTATGCATTGGAAAGTATGACAAACCCGGTGATCCTTATTCTTGGTGGTGTAGACAAAGGCAATGATTATTCAATGCTGAATTCACTTGTAAAAGAGAAAGTGAAAGCGATTATCTGCCTGGGAACAGACAATAATAAAATAATCAAAGCATTTACGGGTGTGGTTGGTACAATTATGGAAGCTCGCTCAGCGAAGGAGGCTGTTGACCAGGCTTACAGATTGGGTAAAAAAGGTGATACTGTTTTGTTGTCCCCTGCCTGTGCCAGCTTCGATTTGTTTGATGATTACGAAGATCGTGGTACCCAGTTTAAACAAGCTGTAAGAAGCTTATAATTTTAAAACCCAATTTCAGGTGCTCAGTTTATTTAAATATATAAAAGGCGATAAAGTAATATGGACGGTGGTTCTGCTGCTTTCCCTTTTATCTATATTGGTCGTGTACAGTTCGGTGATAGCATTGGCGTATCGTTATAAAGGAGGCGATACCGGCTCGTACCTTATGAAACATGTATTTATTGTGGGTTCTGGTATACTGTTGATGTATTTTATTCATAAAGTAAAATACTCCTATTTTTCCAGGATATCGCAACTGGCAATATTTTTAGCCGCACCTTTATTATTGTATACGCTTATTGCGGGTGTAACTGCTGGTGATGCAAGCCGGTGGCTGGCAATACCAGGAACATCCTTAACATTTCAAACCTCTGATTTTGCAAAGCTTGCTTTGATAACATATGTAGCGCGTATGTTGTCCATCAAGCAAAACCAGATCAAAGATTTTAAAACAGCATTTTTGCCTATTGTTATCCCTGTAGGCGTTATTTGTACATTGATATTGCCTGCAAACTTTTCTACCGCAGCATTGTTGTTCATGACCTGTTTTGTACTGATGTTTATCGGGAGGATGAATGCGAAACATCTATTGTTATTGTTAGGTTCTGGATTGGTCGCAGGTGGCATTATCATTATATTGATTTTTAATTTTCCGGATGCAATTCCAAGAGGCCGAACCTGGAAGGCACGTATTGAGAACTTTATTAAAGGAGACAGTGAAAGTAATTTCCAGGCAGAGCAAGCAAAAATAGCTATTGCAACCGGTGGTATTATCGGACAGGGTCCTGGAAACAGTATTCAACGTAACTTTTTACCTCAGGCATCTTCTGATTTTATTTTTGCTATACTTATTGAAGAGTGGGGACTCATTACTGCGATAGTCATTGTGTTTCTTTATCTTATATTACTCTTTCGGGGAGTGCGGCTTGCCATTAAGACAGAACGAACCTTTGGTAGCCTGCTTGCTATTGGATTAACCTTTAGTCTGGTATTTCAGGCTATGGTGAACATGGCTGTAGCTGTAAACTTGTTTCCTGTTACAGGCCAGCCGTTACCATTGGTGAGTATGGGCGGAACATCTATTTGGTTCACGAGTATTGCGTTGGGAATGATATTGAGCGTGAGCCGTGAAAGTGAAGCAGAAAATGAAAAGGAAGGAGGGGTAAATGCAGCCGCTTAAAATTATTGTGAGTGGGGGGGGGACAGGAGGTCATATTTTTCCGGCCATTGCTATTGCCAATGCAATCAAAGCTTTACGTCCGGATACGGAATTTTTGTTTGTTGGTGCTGAAGGAAAAATGGAAATGGAGAAGGTGCCGGCAGCTGGATATAAGATCGAGGGTTTATGGATAAGCGGTTTTCAAAGAAAGTTAACGCTATCCAATCTGGCTTTCCCATTTAAACTACTGAGTAGTATTGTAAAGGCCCGCAAAATTCTGAAAAGTTTTAAGCCGGATGCTGTAATAGGTACTGGTGGCTTTGCAAGCGGACCTATGTTGAGGGTGGCAGCGAAAAATAATATTGTTACTGTAATACAAGAGCAAAATTCTTTTCCCGGAATTACGAATAAAATCTTGTCACAGGATGTAGATCGGATTTGTGTTGCTTATTCAGGAATGGAAAAATATTTTCCAAAGAACAAAATATTATTGACAGGTAATCCTATTCGCCAGGATATTACCAGTCTGGAAGGTAAGCGTGAAAGAGGGTTTGAAGCTTTTGGACTGGATTCAAACAAAAAAACAATCCTTGTTATCGGTGGAAGCCTAGGTGCCAGAACAATCAATGAAAGTATTGCGAACTGCCTTGATACTATCGATAAGAATAATATACAGCTGGTATGGCAGACCGGTAAAGGTTATTATGAAACAGCAAAACAGGCCGTAGCTAAATATGAGGGGAGAGGGATAAAAGCGTTTGATTTTATTCAGAAAATGGACTATGCCTATGCTGTTGCAGATATGGTGGTTTCACGTGCTGGTGCGAGTTCTGTATCCGAATTGTGCCTGGTTAAAAAGCCTTGTATTCTTGTGCCTTCACCCAATGTTGCTGAAGACCATCAGACAAAAAATGCAATGGCACTTGTAACATACAATGCGGCTGTGCTTGTAAAGGATTCTGAAGCGCGAGAGAGGCTATGTTCTGAAGTAATGGCTTTAATGAATGATTCAGAGCAATGTAATAAACTATCGGCAAACATTTCAAAGCTGGCTTTAACAGATTCAGCCAATGTAATTGCAAATGAAGTATTGAGTTTAATAAATGGCAGAGCGAAATAAATTTTTACAAAATTTAAAACATGTTTACTTCCTTGGTATTGGAGGTATAGGCATGAGTGCGCTCGCAAGGTACTTTCATGCAATGGGAAAAACTGTAAGCGGTTACGATAAAACCAGGACAAAGCTTACAGACGAACTGGCTGCAGAAGGGATGAATATTCATTTTGATGACGATATCGGTTTGCTTCAGCCAGATTTAAGGATTGCAGATCCACAGACCCTGATTGTTTATACACCCGCTGTTCCTAGAGAACATAAAGAATTGAATTATTTTAAATCAAATAATTTTATAATTAAGAAAAGGGCAGAAGTACTTGGATTAATAACGGATGCATCCTATACGGTTGCCGTAGCCGGAACTCATGGAAAAACCACTACTTCTTCGTTAATAGCGCATGTATTAAAGTCTGCAAATCTTGAGCCTTCCGCTTTTTTAGGAGGCATTACACAAAATTATAATACGAATTTACTGCTAAGTTCAAGATTGAAAAACTCCAAACTGCAAACTTCGAACTCCGAACTTGTAGTAGTAGAAGCAGATGAATACGATCGATCGTTTTTAACACTTCACCCTGAAATTGCGGTCATTACCTCTGTTGACGCAGATCACCTTGATATATACGGTGATAAGAAGTATGTGGAAGAATCATACTCTCTGTTTGCACAACAGGTAAAAACCCAGCTTGTTTTGAAAAAGAGTATTGCTGATAAAGTTAAATCCGCTACACCTGTAATTACTTATTCTGTGAGCGATAGTAAGGCAGATTATTACGCTCAGAATATAAGAATTGAGAATGCCGCATATCAATATGAGGTGGTTACCCCAAAGGGAGTATTTAAAGAGATGACCCTTGGCTTGCCGGGTCTTCATAATGTAGAGAATTCTGTTGCTGCCGTTGCCGTTGCTTGTTTGATGAATGTTTCAGAACAGGATATTCGCAATGCTTTGAAATTGTTTCGTGGTGTAAGAAGGAGGTTCGATTACCAGATTAAGACTGAGAAGCTTGTATTTATTGATGATTATGCGCATCATCCGGAAGAGTTGAAGGCTACCATCAGTTCAGCAAAGCAGATGTATCCCGGAAAAAAAATAACCGGGATATTCCAACCACACCTGTTTACACGTACACGCGATTTTGCGGATGATTTTGCAAAGAGCCTCGATTTGCTGGATGAATGTATATTAATGGAAATTTATCCGGCACGTGAGCTACCGATTGAAGGTATTAGTTCACAGATGTTGCTTGATAAGATGACACTTGATAAAAAAAGTATTTGTCAGAAAAAAGACTTGGTGACTGAGGTAAGCAAACGTAAACTCGAAGTACTCATGACAATGGGAGCAGGGGATATCGACACGTTTGTGGAGCCTTTAAAAAAAGAGTTAATGCAACAGTAAGGAAGAGAGCAGAAAAGTAAATTGAAAAAGGTAAAAAAAATAGCAATCATCACTTTGTGGTCTTTATTGGCAGCCGGTTTGCTTGTTAGCATGGGCTTTGTAAATAAAGAACAGGAATCTCTATTGTGCAAAAGCCTTGATATACGTGTGAACCAGGATAGGGATTTGTACTTTTTGAATAAAATGGATGTCGCTGATTTAATCCATGCACGCGGTGACTCCATTGTTAATCAGCCCAAAGCAACCGTAAAGATTGTTGATATAGAGAAGGCGCTGAAAAGCCATGAAAATATTGCCGATGCACGTGTATATATGACCATTGATGGAAAGGTAAAAGTTGAAGTAAAGCAGAGGAGGCCGTTGGTACGGATTATCAATGCAGTTGGAGACAGCTACTACCTTGATGATGAAGGAAAGCTGATGCCTCTTTCTGATAACTATACAGCAAAGGTTGTAATTGCGAATGGTAATATTTTTGAATCTTATGCTCGCAATTACATGCGTTCTATAAAAGACATTGCAAAGGATGAAAAGGCCAGAAAAGCCACTATGTTTGATGAGTTGTATGCAATGGGCATGTATATTGACGCTGATCCGTTCTGGAAAGCCCAGATAAAACAAATATATATCAATGATGACAAAGATATGGAGCTGGTACCTTTGGCTGGTAACCAGAGAATTATATTTGGGGACACGGCTGCGATGGATGAAAAATTTAACAAGTTACTGACCTTTTACCAGCAGGGCCTAAATACTACTGGCTGGTGGAATAAATATTCGATAATCAATCTAAAGTTTAAAAATCAAATCGTTTGCACAAAAAAAATATAACACAATGGAACCATCAGAAATTGTAGTAGGACTGGATATCGGAACAACAAAAATTGTAGCTATTGTTGGCCGCAGAAATGAGTTCGGAAAAATTGAAATACTCGGTATGGGTAAATCCGAATCGTTTGGTGTTGCACGCGGAGTAGTTCAGAACATTGATAAAACTGTTGAATCAATACGTACGGCTGTAGCTGAAGCTGAGAATAAATCAGGTGTGGATATTAAAGTGGTGAATGTTGGTATTGCCGGACAACACATCAAGAGCGTTCAGCATCGCGGTATTAAAACACGTGCAAGTGTTGATGAGGAAATAGCTCAAAAAGATATTGATGCCCTGATTGATGATATGTTCCGTCTGGTGATGCAGCCTGGTGAGGAAATTATTCACGTATTGCCCCAGGAATATATTATTGACAGTGAACAGGGGATTAAAAACCCTATTGGAATGTCTGGTATACGCCTGGAAGCGAACTTTCATATCATTACCGGTCAAATAGCTGCGGCACGCAACATATACAAATGTGTGCATAAAGCGGGTCTTGAGGTGGCCGAGTTGATGCTTGAGCCGCTTGCTTCTGCAGAAGCAGTATTAAGCGATGAAGAAAAGGAGGCCGGTGTTGTGCTTGTTGATATTGGTGGTGGTACAACGGATGTCGCAATTTTTCAGGATGGCATTATCCGTCACACTGCGGTTATTCCTTTTGGTGGAAATGTGATTACTGAAGATATTAAGGAAGGTTGCACCATTATTAAAAGCCAGGCCGAGTTGTTAAAAATAAAATTCGGGTCGGCATTGGCAAGTGAGAACCAGGAAAATGAAATTGTTTCTATTCCTGGTTTAAGAGGTCGTCCGCACAAAGAAATATCTGTAAAGAACCTGTCGGCCATTATTCAGGCCCGTATGGAAGAAATTATTGAGCATGTATATTATGAAATAAAAAATTCCGGTTACGAAAAGAAACTGATTGCCGGAATCGTGATTACGGGTGGTGGGGCACAATTAAAGCATGTTCCACAACTTGTTGAGTACATAACTGGCATGGATACCCGTATAGGCTATCCTAATGAACACCTTGCAAAAGGGAGCGAAGAAATCACAAGCCCAATGTTTGCAACTTCTGTTGGCTTGATTATGAAAGGCTTTGAAACACTGGATAAGCAAAATAAAAAGAATATCGCTACCGCTTCTACATCAACAATAAAAGGGCATTCGGAAGAGAAAAAAACTTCCGGCTTTTTTGATAAGTTAAAAAGCTTCTTTGATGAGGATACAGCACAGCAGTAGCGAAAAAGAAGTGTGGAAATTAACACGCCATAGTTAGTAACTAATGCAGCTACGCTGAAAAATACGATTAAAAAAGCATCAATTTTATGCTTTGAAATAACAGAACATCTGAAAACACTACTAGTACCAACATTATAAACAAAAAATTAAAATGATGAAATTCGATTTAAACCAAGACAACTCAGCCATAATTAAGGTAATTGGCGTAGGCGGTGGCGGAAGCAACGCTGTAAACCATATGTATAAACAAGGCATTAAAGGTGTTGATTTTTTTGTTTGCAATACCGACCAGCAGTCTTTGGATATGAGCCCGGTGCCATCCAAAATTGTATTGGGAGCTAGTTTGACCAAAGGTCGTGGCGCTGGTTCATTACCTGAAGTTGGAAGGAATGCTGCAATTGAAACGATAGAGGAGATAAAAGCACTTCTTGGAAATAATACCGAGATGGTGTTTATCACTGCGGGTTTAGGTGGTGGTACAGGTACTGGTGCAGCACCTATTATTGCAAAAGCTGCTAAAGAGCTTGGAATATTGACCGTTGGTATTGTTACGATCCCGTTTGGTTTTGAAGGTAAAAAGAGAAAAGCGCAGGCGGATTCTGGTCTTGAAGCATTAAAACAGAATGTTGATACATTGTTGGTTATCAGCAACGACAAATTACGCGAGATATATGGTAATCTGAAGGTAACTGAAGCTTTTGGCCATGCTGACGATATTTTATCTACTGCAGCTAAAGGTATTGCAGATATTATTACTACTACATTACAGATAAATACCGATATCAATGACGTTAAAACGGTAATGAGAGATAGCGGTGTTGCAATTATGGGTTCTGCTTTAGCATCTGGCGAAAATCGTGCGTTGCGTGCGGTTGAGCAGGCGATGGCTTCTCCGTTACTGAACGACAGCGATATCCGTGGCGCGCGTTATGTATTGGTTAACATTACCTGTGGCGAAGATGAAATCACAATGGACGAGCTGGGCGAGATAACAGATTATATTCAGGATGCAGCTGGTATGACCGCTGAAGTTATCAAAGGCTATGGTGTTGACATGTCTTTGGGTGACAAAGTAAGTGTAACCATTATTGCTACTGGTTTTGATGCTAAAGGAAGCGTGGGAAGCAAATTTGAGAAGCCAGCAGAGCGTATCCTTCACATTTTACAGGATGAAACAAAGAAAACAGAAACACCGGTTACACCAGTTGTTAATGTTACTCCTGTTGTAGAAACCCCCGTTGTAAACACTACTCCCAAAGTAGACGAAATGGTGTCGTTTGTGAGGGAAGTAGAAGAAGAAGTGAAGCCGGTGGTAAATGAAGAGCAGGAAACAGTATCATCTGAGCCATTCATGTTCATCAAGAAAGATGAACCACTAACTGAAACAAAAGAGGAGCAGGCAACTTTTCAATTTGAAATCACAAATAATACAACCGAAACTCCTTCAAACGAATGGGCTGATACTACAATTGATGACTGGAATAATGAGCCATCAATGACATCTGAGCCAACGATCGAGGAAACTGAAAACACGATTGTTGCAAAAGTTCAGAATGAAGAGCAGATGAAAAAGGCTCAGGATAGGGTTTCCAGATTAAAGGAGCTTAATTTTAAATTGCTGAAAACTCCAAATGGTTTGTCAGAATTGGAAAATGAGCCAGCTTATAAAAGAAGAAACATTAACCTTGATTCTACACCACATTCGTCTGAATCACAGGTGTCGCGCTATACATTGTCAGAAGGAGATGACAAGAAAATTGAAATTAAACCAAACAACTCCTTCCTGCATGACAATGTAGATTAAGGTTTTACACACTCACAAATGAAAAAGTCCCGCTCTGATGATGTTAGAGCGGGACTTTTGTTTTTATAAGTATTTTGGGTTAAGGAAAAACGTATTTAAAACGTTTGTTATTATGTTTTGTGCCCTAGAGAAATCAAAAACATTTATATAAGGGCGTCTAGGACCTAAGAGAGACCTGATGGGGATAAAACGGGGTAATTTTATCAGAGTAGACTAAAAAGCTTTTAAGCTTTAACATCAACAACGTTTCCATTCTCACATTTGATGGTACGCGAAGGAAATTTGTTGAACATCATAATGTCGTGGGTGGCAATAATGACAGCACGGCCGGTTTTGCTGATTTCCAACAATAGGTTCATAATGTCTTCTGATGTTTCCGGGTCAAGGTTACCAGTAGGTTCATCGGCAAGAATTACTTCCGGATCATTCAGGAGGGCACGTGCGATAGAAATACGCTGTTGTTCACCGCCAGATAGCTCATGTGGCATTTTAAAGCCTTTGGTTCCCAGCCGTACCTTGTCAAGAACATCCTGTATCCGTTTTTGCATGTCATTTTTGTTTTTCCAGCCTGTGGCCTTTAATACAAAAAGCAGGTTGTCGTTGATGTTTCTATCACTCAGTAGTTGAAAGTCCTGAAACACAATGCCCAGTTTTCTTCTTAAATAGGGGATTTCTTTTCTTTTTATCGTTGAAAGGTTATAGCCTGCAACACTTGCTACGCCTTGAGTAAGGCTGAGTTCGGCATATAATGTTTTCAAAAGGCTGCTCTTGCCGCTTCCTGTTTTGCCTATCAGATACACAAATTCACCTTTCGCAATGTCTAAAGAAACATTGTTTAACACCATGTTGTGCTTTTGGAAAATGGAAACCTTCTCCAGGTGTATGATAGTATCTAGTGCCATAAACTGTGTTGTAAAAGTACTTCTGAACTTAATAAACATTTGTTGTTTTGTCGCAATACTTTCAACATATCCGCGTTAATAACTTTCAAACATCTGAAAAGCAAATGCTGCTATCCTTACTAATTTTACGCCTTTCACACACCAGATTGCCAAATGAGCAAACGAGCAGCAATTGCACTAATAGTAGTTGGTATCCTGATAGGGATACCGTCTGTTTTCGCCCAGAAAACAACGGTATTTATTCATGAGGACGCTGAATTTAAAACTGCGATTGAGCTTTTTCAAAAAGAGAAGTATGGTGCCGCTCAGAAAAGTTTTAACAGGGTAATTGCAACGCATAAAGATGTAAATTCACTTGTTCGCACTGATGCTGAGTATTACAGTGCAATCTGTGCTCTTGAGCTGTTTAACCGGGATGGCGAATATTACCTGAAACAATTTATAGTCAATCATCCCGAAAGCCCTAAGGTGAAAAACGCTTATTTTTATTTGGGTAAATACAATTACATCAAGAAAAAATACAAAGAGGCGAATGAGTGGTTCGATAAAGTAGATGTATATGAGCTCTCGACAGAAGAGCTTGCTGAGTTTTATTTTAAGCGTGGATACAGCTATTTCTCTACAGAACAGTTCGATTTGGCAAAAAAAGACTTCTACGAAATAAAGGATGTGGATAATGCGTATGCTGCTTCAGCTAAATATTATTATGCACATATTTTGTATAATGAGAAAAGCTATGAAACTGCGTTGAAAGATTTTTTAAAACTTCAGTACAATGAAATTTTTAAACCCATTGTACCATTTTATATTGCTCAGTTGTACTACTTGCAGGGCAAATACAATGAAGTGATTGCATACGCACCCGGCCTGCTGGATTCCGTGAACTCCAAACGTGCACCTGAAATTGCCCGTATTATTGGTGAAGCGTATTACAATACGCTGCGTTACAGCGAAGCTATCCCTTATCTTAAAAAGTATGAAACAGCGGTTGGTAACCTGTCCCGTAAGGACAATTACCAATTAGGTTATGCATACTATAAAACCAAAGATTATAACAATGCACGCGACTATTTTGTAAATGTTGTTAGTACGGACAATGATTCCCTGGCTCAGAATGCATTTTACCATTTGGGCGATTGTTATTTGAAAACCAATCAGAAGCTGAATGCGCGCAATGCTTTCGGACAGGCTTCTAAACTGGACTTTGATAAGGTTGTTCGCGAAGATGCATTGTTCAATTATGCTAAATTGTGCTATGAGCAGGCTTTTAATCCGTATAATGAGGCAATTAAAGCATTTCAGAAATACATTAAAGATTATCCGGGCTCTTTGCGTGTTGATGAGGCTTATACTTACCTGGTAAATGTGTTTATTACTTCCAAAAATTATAAGGAGGCGCTGGATGCTATTGAGAATATAAAGATGCTGACGCCTGAATTGCAGCAGATATATCAGAAAGTAGCTTATTACAGGGCTGTTGAACTTTATAACAATTCACAATATGCGGAGGCGCTTGATCACTTTAATAAAGCAGTTATACATAAGGCCGACAAGCAACTTACAGCTTTATCCATGTATTGGATTGGGGAGTGTTATTACCATGAAAAGCAATACCAAAGTGCTATATACAGCTACCTCGCCTATATTGAAGAGCCCGGTTCTATAAATGGTATGGAGTATAGCGATGCCAATTACAATATCGGTTATTGTTTTTTCAAGCAAAACGACTATCAGAACAGTAACCTCTGGTTCAGGAAATTTGTCACATTTAAGATGCAAGCCAGTAATAAGAAGGTCAACGATGCGTACAACCGTATTGGAGATGGTTATTTTATGATCCGCGATTTCAGTAATGCTGCGGAGTATTACGGTGAGTCGTATAAAATGAAGCTCATTGATGCAGATTATGCCCTTTACCAGAAAGCCTTATCAAATGGTGTTCAGAAAAAATATGCGGCCAAAATAGCTGATTTGACTGCATTTATTCAACAATATTCAAAATCGCCTTACATTCAGAAAGCAAAATTTGAGCTGGCACTGACCTACATGGCCGATAAACAGAATGAGATGGCTTTGTCGGGCTTTAAAAATTTTATTGAAGAATATCCAAACAGTATTTATGTAAATGAGAGCTTGAGCAAGATAGGCCTTATTTACCGAAATATGGGCGATGATGATAATGCATTAGTTTATTTTGACAGATTGATAAAGCGTGACCGGAAATCCGCGGAGGCGATTGAAGCCATAAATGTTGTTAAAGCAATTTATACAGAAAAAGGCAACATCCAGGCAATGGGTGATTATCTTGCCTCTATAGGTGCTGCTATTCCAAGAGTTGCGCTTGATTCACTTACTTATAACGTAGGCAGAGTACATAACCTGGACGGTGATTGTAAGAGTGCAATTGTAGATTTTGAAAAGTACATACAAAGCTTTCCGGATGGCATATTCATTGTAAATGCCAGCTATTATAAAGCGGAGTGTGAGCGGGATGCAGGTAATCTTGACGCTGCACTGGCAGGTTACAGTTTTGTTGTTGGCAAGCCTAAAAATCAATTTACCGAACAGTCGCTATTCTATGCTGCTGATATATCCTATAAGAAGCAAAATTATTCCCAGGCTTTGGACTATTACAAACAACTTGGACAACAAGCGGAAAGCCCTAAAAATACAAGTGCGGCTGCTATTGGTTTGATGCGCTGCAGTTATCAGCTGAAGAATTATTCCGAGGCTAGGGGCTATGCCAATATTGTACTTGGTCTGGAAAAGTTAAGCAACGAGCTGATACATGAGTCGCATTATATTATCGCTCAAGCTTTTCTTGCTGAACAAAAATACGATGATGCCATGGCCGAGTTCCGTGCTCTTGCCAATACGGCAAAGAATGAAATGGGGGCCGAAGCAATGTACCAGGTTGCAAACATACAGTACATAAAGAAAGATTATAAACAAACAGAAAAAACAATATTTGACTTTATTAATGCCGATGGTGACTATCCATATTGGGTAACCAAAGCATTGATTTTGCTGGCTGATAATTACGTTGCTTTAAAAGACAATTTTCAGGCAAAAACAACATTAAAATCAATTATTACAGATTCTGACATTCCTGAACTGATAAAAATTGCTCAGGAAAAAATTGACAGGATAAATGCAGAGGAAGAGGCCGCCAAACAGGTGAAAAAGGAATTAGAGCCAATACAGATTAAGTTTGAGGGTGATACAACAGAGCAGAAGAAATTATTTAATGAACCAGAACCTGAGCCAGAGCCGGTAACGGAGCCTAAACAATAAATATAGGAATACATCTGTAATTCTTGTAGAGATGAAAAAATTGATAATAACCATAGTGCTGTTTTTTATTACCTGCTTTATAGCAATGCTCGAGGGTATTATATATAAAGGCAAAGCGGGGGCTGCATCCTTGTCGGCACAAAATGGCCTTGATTCTATGACCATTGTGAGCGTTGGTGAATATAAGCCAACAATTATGGATGCGGGCAAAATCAATGACAATCCGTCTTTTAGTGATTCAACAAAAAAAATTCCTGTATCTGCATATAGTATTAATTCAAAAAAGTTATATACTGGTTTTAATGTAGAACCAATTCAACCAGCACAAACTGTTGGGGAGCCTTTGACCAAGCTATACAATGCTCTTGTAAAACTGGGTATGGGTACTTATTCTACTCCGTATGGAGAACTTTGGTTCAACAGCCTTCGTTCAAAAACTTCATCGTATGGTTTGCGCTATAAACACTTGTCTTCATCAGCAACATTGAAGGATTATGGTTACGCAGGTTTCAGTGATAATGAAGTAAGCCTGTATGGAAAGAAATTTTTAAAGGAGCATTCCCTTACCGGTAATTTCGATTACACCCGCAATGTGGTGCATTTCTACGGTTACGATGCTACATTGTATGATATTGACAGGGATTCAACACGTCAGCGTTTTAACCTGTTTTCGGGTAATGCGGGGCTTATTAGTCATTACAATGATGAAAAGCGTATCAATCATGATATAAAGCTATACTATTATAATCTTGCTGATAAATACGGTGCTTCTGAAAACAACATTAAGTCAACAGGAGTTGTGCAAACAGCTATTGGTAAAGAAATGCTGAAAGTGAACGCCCTTGTCGATTTCTATAACTATAAGACAAGGCTGGATACTATCAACAATACAATAGTATCAGTAAATCCTAATTTTGTTGCAACAGGGGAGAAGTATCGCATTAATCTTGGCTTTTCTGCGGCAATGGATATGTTTGTGAAATCTAAATTCTATTTCTATCCAAATGTTGATTTGAGTTATAATGTGATCGATGAAATCATTGTTCCCTATGTAGGCTTAACAGGGGGAATTCAGAAAAATAGTTACAAATCTTTCACCGACAAAAATCCTTTTGTATTGTCAGCACTTGATATGCAGAATACCAATAAAAAGTATGATTTCTATGGCGGAATTCGAGGTACTTTGTCGGCTACAACGGCTTACAATGCGCGTGCCTCTTATTCAAACGTCAACAATATAGCATTGTTTGTAAATGACACATCGGAGCTGCATAATAAATTTACTGTGATATATGATGACGGTACGTTGTTAAATATTCACGGTGAAGTGGCCTACCAGCAACGTGAAAAACTTCGCATCAGTCTGGGTGGTGATTATTACCAATATAAAATGAAAACGGAACTAAGGGCATGGTACGTACCCCAGGTACAGATTACAGCATCTGCGAATTACAATTTGAGAGATAAGATTGTTATCAAGGCAGATTTGTTTTATATCGATAACCAGTTTGCAAAAACATTTGTTCAGGATACAACCAGCAGCAGCGGGTTAAAGGTTGTGGCAAAGGAGTTAAAAGGGACCTTTGATGCAAATATCGGGGCGGAATACCGCTACACTAAAAAACTTGGATTCTTTGTCAACTTTAATAATATAGCCAATTTCCGCTACTACCGCTGGAGCAATTATCCAACCCAGCGCTTTAATTTTATGGCGGGGCTAAGTTATTCTTTCTGATAGATATTGTGTTGTTAATAGGTGCAATTGGCGTTTGTTTATATGACAAATAGTTATATTTTTGCTTTAACTAACCAAATCAAATTAAAACAATCTAAACTGTAAACGAATGAAAAAAACACTACTTCTAACTTCTTTTGCAATTGTGTCCATTGTCAGCCTGGATGCGCAAATTACGATCACAAGCGCTAATATGCCCGTGAGCAATAATATGTATATCAATGGAAGGGATACCGCAATTACCTCCTATGGTACCGCGGGTGCAAACCAAACCTGGAATTTCGCGGCCTGGACAAATGATAGTCCGGACACGGCTTCTTTCTCAGCCCCATCTTCATTGAATGGTGGCTCTAATTTCCCGACTGCAACAATAGGTACAGGAGATGAGCAAACTTCAATATTCCTGAAAGTATCATCCACCCAGATGGAGATTCTTGGCTACTATGCTGATTTTGGTTCGGGCCCAATGGCAATTGAATTTATGCCGGCTCAAAAATTTATTACATTTCCTTCTACATATCAAACGATGTTCACCAATTCATCGACTTACGATGTAACGATAAATCCAGGGCAGATGGGCGTTGATTCAATTAGGATAAAATCCACTACTTATACATCAAGCAATGTTGATGGATGGGGAACGTTAACAACTCCAGCTTATTCAGGATTAAGTTCGATAAGACAATTTATCACTGAAACAAGAACCGATAGTACCTGGGGGCTTTTGACGGGGCAAACCACCTGGATGTTGTACAATAGTTCAGTTGATACCTCCTATACATACAGATGGTGGTCAAATGCACACACTTTCCCTGTAGCCGAAGTAACTTTCAATGAAGGTGATGTGGTTTACGAGGGCAGCTATCTTTCATCTACTATGGTTGGTGTAAATGAATTGGCACAACAAAGAAATAACGTTTTAGTTTACCCTAATCCAGCTTCTGAAAGTGTAAATTTCAAAGGTGCTGCTGAAGGCTCTGTGCTTATTGTGTTTGACCAGAATGGAAAAATGGTAGAACAAACTACTTTAAAAAGAAACAATAACAGTATCAATACCACTGGCTATACCAATGGATTGTATTTCTATAACATTATAACTACAAATGGTACTAGCATAACAAAAGGAAAATTTGCAGTAACAAAATAACCCTTTTTGACATTTAATTATATGGTGCCTCAATCAAGGGGGCACCTTATTTTTTTACAACAGAGTATAAAATTTCGGTAGATATTATTGAAAGCGGCATACTTTGATTAAATTAGCTAATCTAAATTAAACTAAAGTCAATATGAAAAACTCAATTTTAGTTTTATTCGTTGTGTTGGGGGCTGTTATAGTGTCTCCTGGCTGTAATAATTCCTCTAAAGAGCCAAAAACAGGTCAAACTGAAGAAAAGATTCAGTATCAGTGCCCTATGGATTGCGAAAAAGGAAAAACTTATGAGGAAAAAGGCCAGTGTCCGGTTTGCGGAATGGATTTGGAAAAGGCTCCTGTTGAAGCGTGATTTTCTCTAAATAAGACAAAAAATGTGCTTTTTTGGGCACTTTTTCTTCAATTTGGTTCAAATTGAAGAAAAAAGTGCCTTTTTTGTTTAAAAACTATCCTTTTTTACCTTCTTTCTTGTTAACTAATTGTTGATAATTACAGTCCTTTTTAAAAGCCTATTTCTAGCTATTTTCAAGGCAAATCGCTATATTTGTTAGCCTTAAAAAAAGAAGAGGAAAATCAAATTTAAACATGGAAAACACAGTGAACGAAAAGGAAATAAAACCAGCACTTAACGGAACAGCAGCAGCCGAATATTCGGCAGACAGTATACAGGTATTAGAAGGCCTGGAAGCAGTGCGTAAACGTCCCTCTATGTATATTGGTGATACGGGCCAGAAAGGACTCCATCACCTGGTATATGAAGTTGTAGATAACTCTATTGATGAGGCCCTTGCCGGCCATTGCAAAAACATATTCGTTACCATTAATGAAAACAATTCCATTACGGTAAAGGATGATGGTCGTGGTATCCCAACGGATATGCACACTAAAGAGAAAAAATCGGCTTTGGAGGTTGTAATGACTGTGTTACATGCCGGTGGTAAATTTGATAAGGATTCTTACAAGGTATCAGGTGGTTTGCACGGTGTTGGTGTTTCTTGTGTGAATGCCCTGTCTACACACATGCGCACGGAAGTACACAGGAACGGCAAAATTTTTATCCAGGAATATTCCTGTGGTAAACCCCTGTTTGATGTAAAGCAGGTGGGTGAAACCACTTACAGAGGAACAATCCAGACCTTTCAGCCGGATGCTTCTATTTTCAGTACAACTGTTTATCATTACGACATTATTGCCGCCCGTTTACGTGAATTGGCCTTCCTTAATAAAGGAATATATATTACAATTTCTGATGAGCGTGAAAAAGATGAGGCAGGGAACCCGCGTTCAGAGCAGTTCTTTTCTGAGGGTGGATTGAGAGAGTTTGTTACCTATCTGGATGCAACCCGTGAAAAGCTGATCGAAGATGTAATTTACATGGAGGGCGAAAAAAATGGTATTCCTGTTGAAGTAGCTATGATGTATAATACTTCGTATTCAGAAAACCTTCATACTTATGTAAATAACATCAATACACATGAGGGAGGTACCCATCTTTCCGGTTTTCGCAGGGGCTTGACCCGTACATTGAAAGCGTATGCTGAAAAATCGGGTTTGCTTTCAAAAGTAAAAATAGAAATCAATGGCGATGACTTCCGTGAGGGATTAACTGCTGTTATCTCTGTGAAAGTTCAGGAGCCTCAGTTTGAAGGACAGACAAAAACAAAGCTAGGGAACAATGAAGTAATAGGTGCTGTTGATGTTGCTGTTAGTGAAATGCTGAGTAATTACCTTGAAGAGCACCCAAAACAAGCTCGTGCCATTGTTGACAAGGTTATTCTGGCTGCTACTGCCCGTCACGCAGCCCGCAAAGCGCGTGAGATGGTTCAGCGTAAGAGTGTACTTACAGGAACAGGCTTGCCTGGTAAACTTTCCGATTGTTCTGAATCAGATCCTTCACAATGCGAAATCTACCTTGTAGAGGGTGATTCTGCGGGTGGAACTGCTAAGCAGGGCCGTAACCGTGCGTTTCAGGCTATTTTGCCGTTAAGGGGTAAAATACTGAATGTGGAAAAGGCGATGGAATATAAAATCTATGAAAACGAAGAGATAAAAAATATTTTTACTGCCCTTGGTGTATTCCGTGGAACATCGGAAGATGAACGCGCATTGAATATCGAAAAGCTGCGTTATCACAAAATTGTGATCATGTGCGATGCCGATATTGACGGTAGCCATATTACTACATTAATTTTAACATTCTTTTTCCGCCACATGAAAGAGCTTATTGAAGGCGGACATATTTATATTGCTACACCTCCTTTATATTTAATTAAGAAAGGAAAAGAGCAGAAGTATTGCTGGACAGAAGAAGAGCGTGCGGCAGCCGTACGTGAACTGGCCGGTGGCGAAGGAAAAGAAAGTTCAGTAAATATCCAGCGTTACAAAGGTTTGGGTGAGATGAACGCAGAACAGCTATGGCATACAACAATGGATCCTCAACACCGTACTTTGCGCCAGGTAACAATAACCAGTGCAGCGGAGGCCGACAGGATATTCTCCATGCTGATGGGTGATGAAGTGCCGCCACGCAGGGATTTCATCGAAAAAAATGCAAAATATGCTAATATTGATGCATAATAGTTGAAGCATTGATAGAGTAAACAAAGCCCTTCATTTCATTGAGGGGCTTTATTTTTTTCGGACTAGCGTAAGTGAACCTTGAGAGTTGTAGTCTTTTCCGCTTATAGGTTAATGAAAAATACATCATTGTTCCCATCTCCATCCAGACTAAACACATTAGGAAAATGGCCAGTTCATTACCACTGTGCCTGTACAGGCTTTTTAAAGCACTCTGAGTGTTTTTTTCTGAAAAATCCGTACAAACGGGCTGAGTTGTGAACGGGAACGAGATTGAAACTGACTGCTATCTTACAAGAGTTACGGTACCCCTATAAGTGTGCTTTTTCCTTGTATAATCTGTAATGTTTATTGTATAGATATATACATCCTGTAAGGCAATTTCGGTCCCATAATTTATAGTGCCATCCCATGGCTTATCCAATTCATCCGAGTAATAAATTAAATTGCCCCACCTGTCGTGGATAAACATTTGAAATTCTTTAACGAAAATCCCTTTTCCTGTAAAGCTGTCATTAAAGCCGTCACCGTTTGGCGAAAAGCCACTTGGGATATAAAACAGAAAATCCGGTTCTATTATTACATTCTGGTAAGTTGTGTCCTTACAATTAAATTGCGTTGTGGTTACAAGCATAATGGTGTATGTTCCTGTATCGGAATATGTATAAGGCAAAGGAGAGGATAGCGAAGAAATGCTGTCGCTTTCACCAAAGTTCCACAACCATATATTCGCACCGATAGACAAATCTGTTACGCTCACTACCGGATCAATTATTGATGCTGTTGACGGTTGAACAGTAAAAGAAGCAACCGGTTCCGGATAAACAGTAATATAATTTGTTTTTGTAATCGTTGAGGTACAGCCATCATCGGAAGTAACTGTTAAGTTAACGTTAAATGTTAAAGCTGCATAAACGGAGTCATTTGTGTAGCAATGTAAAGGGTTTTCCAGGTTACTTGCAGGGCTCCCATCTCCAAAGTCCCATAACCAGCCAGTATTATTGCCCGTTGCAATAGTTGATAAATTATTGAAGTTCACACACAATGGTTCACACCCGATCGAATCAACGCCTGTAAAATGCACAAGGGGATTGGGGTTAACAATAGCGGGGTTGTTGATAGAATCCGCACAGCCAAATTGTGATACTACCAGCAATTCTATCAGGTAAGGGCCTGCATCCTGATAAAGATGCGTACAGTTCTGACTTGTGGTATAAGGGCTACCATCACCAAAATCCCACTGCCAGCTTTGTATGATATCGGGCGTAGCAATGGTTGACAAATCAGTAAATGAAGTAACTGTACCATTGCATACATTCGCTGTACTGAATTGTGCCAAAGGAAGCGGATGGATAACAACAGTTTTGGTTATGGTATCTTTGCAACCATTGTTGGTGTATGAAACAAGTGTAACATCAAAGCTGCCATGGTTCTGGTATATGTGTGTAGGGTGCGCATTATTATTCAAAGGGCTGCTATCATCAAAGTTCCAGTCCCACATTGTTATACTGCCGCCAACAACTTCTGAAGAATCGTGAAAGTACATCGTTTCGTTCAGGCAGACATCAGCAGAACTGAAGTCTGCCACTGGCATTGGGAAAACAGTAATTGAATCCGTAATCGTATCCGCACAGGCAAGGTTTGAAGAGCGCGAAATGAGAGTAATAGCATAGTTTCCGGGACTTGCATACCTGTGATGCGGATTTAAAATGGTTGTATTTAATGGGGAGCCATCTCCGAAGTCCCACTGCCAGCTGGCAACGGTACCCATTGTCGGGTTTGCCGTGGTATTGTTGAATACAGCGGTGTCAAACAAGCATACATCATTTACCGAAAAATTACTTGCCGGTGGATCAAATACTTTTACTGTTATAGCCGCAGCATCGGTACATCCATTGGCGGTAGTTGTTACAAGGATGGCATTATAAGTACCGTGTGCGGAGTAGTAAAACACAGGATGTTGAAGATTAGAAGTACTTCCATTACCAAAGTTCCATAAATAGCCGGATATCGTTGCGGGTGCATTTACTGTGGATGTATTATTAAAATACATGCTGTCCCCCAAACATATATCTGCTTGCGTAAAAGACGCTACAGGATTGTTATATACAGTAACAAGCTTGTTAATTGTGTCGGAGCAGGAATTAGTACTGGTTATGATAAGGGTAACGCTGTAATCGCCAGGTGCAGAGTATAAATGTGTTACATTGTTCCCTGAGCCGGTAGTATTGTCCCCATAGTCCCAATTCCACGATGATATAGTGCCTGGAGTATTGATTGCAGATGTATTTGTAAACGGAATAGCTGTTCCCTGGCACTTATTTGTAAAAGAAAAGTCGGCTTCGGGTTTAGGATGTACTATTGCATTTTTTGTGATGGAATCTTTGCAGCCATCTGAAGTCGTTACAACAAGCTTCACACTGTAAGTTCCGTCATTCGCGTATTGATGTGAAGGATTTTGTTGTATTGATGTATTTGTGTCCCCGAATTTCCAGTCCCATGAAACGATTGTTCCTGAACTAACTGTTGAGGAGTCAGTAAACGGCACTATAGCAGGGTCACATACATTTACTGAAGAGAAATTAGCAATGGTTGTAACCGCCAGCACGGTAATTTCTGTAGAGTCGATATTAGGAATTGGACATTTGTTATCTGAATACACGCATTTGTAGGTGCCCGGTGCAAGGCTTCCTATGCTGTCTGTTGCCTGGGAAAGCACTACACCATTATTGCTCCATGTATAGGTATAATCTGGGACACCACCTGTTAAATTGAGTTTAATATAACCGTTCGGAAGACCACCACAGGAAGGTTGTATAAATGGCTGTGTCTGAAAAGTGCATGGGGGAATAACAAAAACAAGTTCAGTTACATGTCCTGGTCCGCATACAGTAATGGTTTGGTTAAATGTATTGAACGCCAAATCGAATACTGGTCCTGTAGTAGATTTGAAATCAACCTGGTTAAAATTAATATCATACATGTAAACACCTGTACCGGAACCGACAAATATTTTCCCGCAGCTGGTAATATAAATCCCTCCATTTTGTTTGTTCACTCCTCCGGGAACTGTTACCTGGCTTACTATCGAGCCATTTGTTTTGTTAACCTTGAATAATGTTGCACCATCATAAATATACAGGTTGTTACCAAGGATTGTCATTCCGTTATAACCTTGTGAAAAAAAGCCATCACCCACATACCCTGTACCATATCCCCAGGAACCTACAGCAGGATAAGTAGCAGCAATTGTATTTGCCGGTGTCCATTTGTAAATTGCAGTGCCTCCACCGTTTTCTGAGACTACGCAGTACACATCGCCATTATAGTCAATTGCACCGCAATGTGGATCCTGGCAACACGATCCGCTTTGATTATAACCTGTAAGCGCCCCGGTTTCTGTATTTATTCTGGCAAAACCGGTGGAGCTGTGCCGGTATCCAGTTAATGATAATACCTGGCTGGTACATTCGTTGAGTACAAAGCGCCAGCATTCATTGATTCCAAAGCTATCCCATAAAAAGTTCCCTGCCGAATCCACAGCGCTTGCATCACCCCTTGGATGAAAGCCCACCGTGTTGAAAAAGCAATACCCACGTGAGTCCGTCAGCATATCACCATAGTAATTCGCTGTTCCACCCATAACATCAGTTGAAGATATGAGTGTGCCGGTTGGTGAATATTTTTCAAGGATATAGATAGGGCTCGTAACGTAAACGTTTCCATACTGGTCCACGCCATTGTCTACTGGTGCCCTGCTCATTGCAGGTGGTGTAACCCAGGGATCTATAATGATTGCCTGACCATCTGGTGCAGCAAGTTGAAAAGAGACTGTATGATTTTTTAAAAAAAAGCTACTGGGGATTGCCTCATCCATGTTGTTAGCAAGGTGGGAAACAGGTGCGTGATCTGTAATATCTCCAAGTATAGTTTTTATAATAATGTTACCGTCCAGCAATGTGATGTCATTCATTCCATCGTACTGCTGCTGTACTTTACTAAGGTCAGCTCCGGGGCTTGCATACAAATTGTATTTAAATCCTTCTTTTTCATTAAAAAAATATTCAACATCAATACCAGGATATAGATTTTTTATTTTTAATGACTTGTAACCTTTGCAGTGTGCGGTATAATTTTTCTCGTTATTTCCTTTAAGTATATAGGCATAATCAACGGGTTGTTCACCTTCAACTTCAATAATGGCATCAGGATTTGAGTTCAGCCATTTCATGCTGATAAATTGCTTCTCACGTTGCTGTAGTTTTCTTTCCCGTTCTCTTTCTTCCTCTTCATCTTCCTCTTCTTCTCCCATTTCCTCTTTTTTCAATAGTGGACGCGAAAAATAAAAAAGGAGCTCGTTTTTGTAGAAGAAAATTCTGGAGCCGTTGTCAATAAGGTAATTGTAATTTTTTTTCCCTTCAGGCAAATCGGGTGCAAACTGGCCCTTATTTTCAATAAATACCTTTCTTTCAAAAGGTTTAGAACTCCAGCCCCGGTTAACGGAAGTGTTTTGTGCGATAAGGATACAAGACGCACCAGAAAGCAGCCAAATGAAAAGCAGGGTTTTTATAAGGTAAAAATGAGTTTTCATCTGTATATAATGTTTTTAAAAGGCCAGATGGAATACGCCATATTCGTTGGTCGGTATGCCAAAGGTATATGGCTATTTCATGCGCTTGTCTTTGGTAGCCTAACAAATTTAGCGGATTTTATGGGAAGATGCAATTTTTGTCCAAAAGGTTGTATCTAGGATGAGATAGTTTTAAAAGCCATTAAAGGGTGGCTTTTGGCAAATACCGTATATTAAATTTCCCTTATCGCGTTAATGTGACCGTGCCTTTATATTTAAATTTTTCCATTTTAAAGTTTGTTACAGAAATGGAATAAATATAGACATCTTTCTGTGCAGGCTCGGAGCCATTATTAACTCTACCGTCCCATGGTTTATCCATATTATCAGTTTTGTAAACCATATTCCCCCAACGGTCAAAAATCATCATTTCAAACTCATTGATGAACATACCTTTCCCGATGAAGGTGTCATTCACGCCATCATCATTGGGTGTAAATGCGTTCGGTATA